>JAJYMS010000259.1 GCA_021786825.1 Bacillota bacterium
GAAACCGAGCAGCACAACCATCGCCACCCAGACCTGGTACTACAACTCCAACTCCGGTTCCCCCATCCTGGCCCGCGCCCTGCAGCAGGCCATGGACCGCGGGGTCGGCTTTTACGATCGCGGGGTCAAGAACTGGGAACCCTTCGTAGTGGTGAAGTACACGGTAATGCCGGCGGCCTTGGTGGAGACGGGGTTCATCACCAACCCCGACGAGGCTGGACTGCTGGAGAATCCTGACTTTCAACAGCGGGTCGCCAAAGCCCTGGCCGGGGGGATCACCGACTACTTCAACGCGGCAAAGTAACCGGAGTGATGCTCGATGCGCGTACTGGTGGACGGTTACAACCTGATCCGGCGGACGCCCCTCGCCGAGTCCGAGCGGCTGGGTCTGGAGGCCGGCCGTGACCGCCTGATCGGGTTGCTCCGCACCTACCGGCGGCGGCGCGGCCACCAGGTGATTGTCGTCTTCGACGGAACGACCCATAGCCGGTGTACGGTGACGGGGGTGACAGTCGTTTACGCGCCCTCGGCCGACGCGGCCATCGGACGGCTGGTCCGGAGCGGGGACATGGTGGTCAGTTCCGATCGCCAGGTGGCCCTCTCGGCCAGCCAGGCCGGGGCGACCTTCTGCTCGGCCGAAGAGTTCTGGCGGCGGCTGGCCGGCGCGGACGCGGCGGCCGACGACCGCCAGGGCGGGCCGGATTGGCGATCAATCCGGGACAAGGGCGACGAGGAGGAAGACAGCGGCCGGCCCCAACCCAAGAAGGGAACCGCCCACCGCGCCCCCAAGGCGGAGCGGCAGCGGCGGTTCAGGTTGAACAAGCTGTAGCCCAGCCGGTTGGCACGTCCCGTTCCATGGCGTATAATCCCAGATATGGGCGATCAATCCCGAGGAGGCTTTGGTCTTGACCCAATCCGAGGAAAGGGAGTATCTCCTCAGCCGCAGTTCAGGGGGGCGCCGGCCACGGCGGCGCGTGAACTGGTGGCGGCTGGGGCTCTTGCTGGCTTTCGTCCTGGCGATGGCGGCCGGTGTCACCTTGGGCTGGAGCCATCCCGAGCTGCGCTTGCCGGGGGTTAAACCCGGTACGACGGCGGCGGCGGCGCCCCGCTTTACGGTGTTGGTGATGGGCGCCGACGATCGTCCCGGCGAACCGGGGCGCTCGGATACGATGATGCTGGCGTCGGTGGACCTGGCGCAGAAGCAGGTGCGGGTCATCTCCATCCCACGCGACTCCTGGGCCAAGATCCCGGGCCGCGGCTGGGACAAGATCAACCACGCCTACGCCTTCGGCGGCGACACGACCGCGGAACGGGCGTCCCGTTCGCGCCAGACCGTGGAGGGCCTGTTGGGGTTGCCCATCGATCACTACGTGGTCGTCAACATGCAGGGCTTCAAGCGGGTCGTGGAAGTCCTGGGCGGCGTCACGATCGACGTTGAGAAGAACCTGAAGTACGACGATCCGTATGACACCCCGCCCCTGCACATCGACCTCAAGGCGGGCGTGCAGCGGCTGAACGGGGAGAAAGCGCTGGAATACGTTCGCTTTCGCCATGACGCGGAATCCGACTGGGGACGGTCCAAACGGCAGCAAAAGATGATCGCGGCGCTGGCCAAAGAGGCGCTGCAGCCGCGGAACCTTACCAAACTGCCGTCGGTGGTGGCGGCGCTTTACCGGGCGGTGCAGACCGACCTCAGCGTCACCCAGTCTCTGCAACTCGCTCAGTTGCTCAAACAGGGCCTGCGGGCCGAGAACATCCGCTTCGACGGCCTGAGCGGCCGGGACCGTTGGATGGGGCCGGACCAGGTCTACTACCTGCAGCTCGACCTCCTGCAGTCGCGCCAGGCCGTTTATCACTTCCTCTACGACGCTGACCCGTCGGCGGAGTACGTCGCCGGCGCCGAAAAGGACGCGCGAACCTACCGCCAGTCCGTCGAATCCTACGCAGCCCGGTACCCCGCGCCATCCCCGGCGCCCGGCAGCGGAAGTGGGCCCGCCAAACCTACGCCGGGCGAGACCAATAACAACAGCGGCGTTCCAGTCGCCATCCTGGACGCCTCGGGGAAGAACCTGGCCGCCAGGTACGCCGCGAAGTTGACTGGCAAGGGGTTCCAGGTGGCCACAATCGTCAACAGCCAGAGCACCCTGCCCTCCACCCAGGTAATCCTGCACGGGACGGCGTCCACCTTGGCCAAGGACTTCTCCGCCCTGATGCCCAAGGCCAGGATCATCGTGGACGCGGCCGCCAACGCCAAGGGCTACGTGGACATCATCCTCGGGAGTGACCTGGCTTCTTAGGCCATTCCCCTGATCCCCCGCACCAGGGGCGAGGCGTTCTCCACCGCCGCTCGCGCGGTGATCCGGTTCTTCTCCTCGATCTCCCGCCGGCGGGGGATCGGGGGGGCGGTGTCGGCGTCGTCGTCGAAGGACTCCGGCAGCCGTTCGGGGGCCTTGGGCTGCCAGCGATCGATCCAGGACGAGGGGATGCGGGGCGGGAGGGGCCTCCCCGAGAGTTCCGACCAGAGTGTGGCCCAGGCCCGGGGGACGACCCGCCAGATATCGTACCCACCCCCACCGAGGGCGATCCAACGCCCGCCCGCCAGTTCGTGGGCCAAGCGATGGACCACCTCGGGAACCCGACGGAAGCTGAGGCTGGTCAGGGACAGGTGGGTGAGGGGGTCCCACACGTGTCCGTCGCAGCCGTTCTGGCTCACGATCACGTCGGGTTCGAAGGCGCGCAGCAGTGTGGGTACCACGGTTTCGAAGCACTCCGTGAAGCTGGCGTCCTGGGTGAAGGCCTCCAGCGGGACGTTGACGGCGTATCCGTATCCGCGGCCCTCGCCAAGCTCGTGGAGGTAGCCCGAACCGGGAAACAGGTAGCGGCCCGTCTCGTGGAGGGAGATGGTCAGCACCTCGGGGTCGTCGTAAAAGGCCCACTGGACGCCGTCGCCGTGGTGGGCGTCGGTATCCACGTAGGCCACTCGCGCCTGGTACTTGCGGCGCAGGAAATGGATCAGGATGGCGACGTCGTTGTAGATGCAAAAGCCCGAGGCGCGCTTGCGGTGGGCGTGATGAAGGCCGCCCGCCAGGTTCAGCGCGTGCTCCGCCTTGCCTTCCATCACCGTTTCGCCGGCCTGCAGGGTGGCTCCGACGACGGCGGCGGTGGCCTCGTGCATGTCGGCGAAGACGGGATTGTCCTCGGTGCCGAGGTCGTGGGCCGCCGCTTCGGCGGTGGGATAGCCCAGCAGGCTTGTCTCCCGAACGGTCTCGATGTAGGACGGGTCGTGGAAGGTCGCCAACTCGTCCGCCGTGGCGACCCGCGGCGGGAGGCAATCGGCGGGGTCCAGCAGCTTGCAGTCGTGGAGCAAGTCGACCGTGAGTTCCAGCCGCAACGGGTTGAAGGGGTGCTCCTCCCCGAAACGGTAGCGGAGGAAATCCGGGGTGTAAAAAAAAGCAGCCGACTTACTCATCGGTGGCAAGCTGCTCCGGCCGCGGCCAGCGAACCTGGTATCCGGCGGCCGCGAGTTCGGCGATGATCCGGCGCGGGTCGATGGTGCCGATGTGAAACACCAGCACCAGCGACTCCGGGCTGCGGGTGGAGGGGAAGGTGAGCATGCTGTTGATGTTCACGCGGTGGTTCCGGATGATGCCGGCGACCCCCGCCAGCATCCCCGGCCGGTCGGGCACCTCCACCTCCAGGTGCGAGCCGGGTTTGAGCACCCCCATCAACTGCACCAGCGAGCGCAGGATATCGGTTTCGGTGACGATCCCCATCAACTCCCCGCCGGAGACCACCGGGAGGCAGCCGATCCGGTGCTCGTACAGGAGGCGGGCCGCCTCGCCGATGTGGTCGAGGGGGTGGGCGGTAATGGGGTTGCGGTGCATGATCTCCTGAACCTTGGTCCGGTCGAGCAACTCCTCGTGTCCGGGGTCCAGCACCGAGGGGCAAACGTCCCGCAGGTCGCGGTCGGAGATGATTCCGACCAGTCGCTTGCCCTCCGTCACCGGCAGGTGGCGGATCCGCCTGCTGCGGGTGAGGCTCAGGGCCTCCCTGACCGTGGCCCCGGGGTGGATCGTCACCGGGCCCAGGCTCATGAGGTGTTCAACCAACACACTACACCCTCCCAGGGGGTCCCGCCTGAGGCGACACCCGGGCGTTCCCGCCGGGATCCATTATAGCATACCGTTAAGGAGGGGGCGGGCATGATCCTGGTCGGCTGTTCGGGATACAGCTACGCGGACTGGAAGGGGGTATTCTACCCCCGCGGCACGCCGTCGGGGGAGATGCTCTCCCACTATGCCCGGGAGTTCCCGTTTACGGAGTTGAACACGACCTTCTACCGCCTGCCGGCACCCCAGATGGTGGCGGCGATGGAGCGGAAGACGCCGCCGGGTTTTCAGTTCAGCGTCAAGGCCTACACCCGCTTCACCCACCAGCGGGACGCCACCGACGAGGACTACCTGGCCTTCTTGCGGGCCCTGGAGCCCCTGCGGGCGTCGGGCAAGCTGGCCGTCATTCTGGCTCAGTTTCCCGGTAGCTTTCGGCCCACCGATGCCAACCGCGACTACCTGCGGAGGTTGCGGGAGCGTTTTGGGAACCTTGAAGTGGCGGTGGAGTTCCGCCACCGGGACTGGGTTACGGACGAAAAGACCTTCCGCCTGCTGGAGGGGGAAGGTCTCGCTTACGTCTGTGTGGATGAGCCGGGGTACCGGGGGTTGGTCCCGGCCCTTGTCAGGGCCACGGCGCGGATCGGTTACGTGCGCTTTCACGGCCGCAACCATGATAAGTGGTGGCGGCACGAGCGGGCCGAGGAGCGCTACGACTATTTGTACCCGGAGGCGGAGTTGTTGGAGTGGCTCCCTCGCCTGCAGGACCTCGAGCGCGGGACGGACGCCACCTTCGTGGCCATGAACAACCACCCTCGTGGTCAGGCCACCATCAACGCCCGGATGTTGCGGGAGTTGCTGGGTGGGCTCGAGATGGGGTGAGGGCGAGCCCCGTCGGTCAGGTGTTGACGACTCCCTGGACGCGGTCGCGCTCCCTCAGGGCCTGTTCGTAGGCGGCGAGGATCTCGTCCTCCCCCGCGTCCCGCAGCACGCGAATCTGCTCGGATTCCCAGTCGCGCTCGATGTTCCCGAAGGCCGGCAGGCCCTCCCGCCGGCGGAAGACGAAGTAGATGATGAAGCCGAGCAGCAGCCAGAGAGGCCCTGCCACGCGCCCGATGGCGTGCGTCCAGACCACCAGGACCCAGATGAATACGTTGCCGGCCAGTCCAACGAAGGCCATCACCGGCACCTCCACCCGCCTGCCCCGGAAGGTGGCCTTCACGCCGAGGGGTACCTTGAAAGGGCGGGGCGAGAACGGGTCGGAGAAGCGCAGCTTGACCAGGGATAGGAGGACCAGGATGTAGCCGGTCACCGCCCCGAAGGCGTACATGTTGCCCAGGGTGTCGTAGGCGTTGCGGCTCAGGGAGGCCAGGATCAACTCCAGCAGCGCCACTCCCGAGAAGACCAGGATGGTGCGGTGGGGCGTATGCCACTGCGGGTGGACGGCGTTGAGCCAGCGGGGCAGCAGGCGGAAGTTGGACATCGACCAGGTGATGCGCGAGTAGCCCATCACCCCCGTATTGGCGCTGGCGAAGACCAGGGTGGCCGCCAGCAGCGCGGTGAAGGGTCCGGCCAGGCGGCCGATGAAGGGGATGTTCTTGGCCAGCACCGCCACCGGGTCCCCCTGGTTCTGGGCGATGGTCTGCCAGGGTAAGACCCCCAGCCCCAGGATGGAGAAAGACAGCGCGTAGATCAGCACGGTGAAGATGAGGGCCAGCGAGGTGCGGGGCACCACCGTGGCCGGCCGGAGGGTCTCCTCGGCCGCCTGGGAGATGGATTCCAGGCCGACGAAGGAGATGATGGCGATCGACGCCCCGTACATGAACTGCCGGGTCGAGGGGAACTGGGTCACGAACTGGTGGTGCAGAAAAGACGAGTCGAAGGCGAAAAAGAAGCCGAATAAAATTATCAAGGACTCGTTGAGCATGTCCATCCCGCAAAAGACCTCGTTGACCAGGGAGGACTCGCGGATGCCCTTCAGGTTCAGCAGGATCAAGAGGAGGATCAGGGTGGAGGCCTCGATGGCCAGGTAAGGCTGCTGATTGAGAGCGGGGA
>JAJYMS010000046.1 GCA_021786825.1 Bacillota bacterium
AAACCGCATCAGCAATGGCTTCACCGAAGGTGTACACACCAAGATTAAGCTGCTGAAGCGCCTTAGCTTTGGTTTCCGGAATCTGCAGGTTTATGTCAGGAAGATGCTCCTTGCTTTCCTGCCGCCACTTTCAGCGGATCCATCACCACACTTATTGACTTAGAGCCTGCGCCGCGCGGCGCAAAATTTCCCGGATGGCCCGTTCGGTCACCGGCGCGCCTTGCTCGAGGAAGTCGGCGCCGCCCATCTTCCCCAGGTCGCCGATCCCGATGATCACGGGGATGCCGAGTTGCTCGAGGACGTCCACCGTATCCCCCAGCAGGACCGCCTGCCCTGGCGCCGGCCGCCCCTCCTTATCCACGGGCGCCTGGACTACCCGGCCCGAAGCGGTCACCGAAGCATCCACGTGGGTGCCTTCAACCTTCCCGGTGTTGGAGGCCACCGCCAGGGCCCCCAGGACCCGGATCCGGGGGTGCCGGGCGACGACCTCCGCCGCCCGTTCCCCCTTTCCCTTGTAAGCACGCCCCCGGTCGTCGACCATCACCACCACCGGATCGGACGGCACCTGGAGACAGCGGCGGACGATCTCCCGCCCGGAGAGGGGGGTGGGGTTGCCGGCGGAGGACGAGATCACCCGCAGGCCCAGTCGCTTGGCGGCCGCTTCCACCGCCGCCCGGGCCACCTCATCGCCGTCGGTCACCAGAATGACCCTGGTCGGGCGGGGCATCAGTTCTTGGGATTGAAGAAGACCGCCGCCAGCAGCCCGAAGAGGACGGCGCTGGAGACGCCCATCGAGGTCGCCCGCAACCCCCCGGTCAGCAGCCCGCTCCAGCCATTGTGGCCCATGTCCTCGACGATCCCCTGCACCAGGCTGTGCCCGAAGGAAGGGAGCGGAATCGTCGCCCCGGCCCCGGCCAGTTTGATCAGCGGCGCGTACAGGCCGAGCCCGCTGGCGATCGCCCCCAGGGAGACGAATAGCACCATCACGTGGCCGGGGGGCAGCTTGCTGAGATCCATCACCAGTTGCGCGACGGTGCACAGCAGACCGCCGATGACAAAGGCAAGCAAGTAGTTCACGCCGCACTCCTCCCAGCTTCGGCGCGCCCGCCGGTCAAGCCTCCACCGCCACCGCGTGGGCGACGCCCGGAATCGTTTCGCCCTGTTGGTAAGTGGTCGGGCTGTGCAGGGCGCCGGTGGATACCAGCAGGACCCGGCGCAGCCGCGCGGCCGCCATTTCCTTCAGCAGGTACCCGGTAAAGACCACCGCGGAGCACCCGCATCCGCTGCCCCCGGCGTGCACGTCCTGCTCCCGGGCGTAGACCATGATGCCGCAATCCTTGAAGACCGCCGAGACGTCCACCCCCGCCCGGGAGAGCAGCTCCGCCGCCAGGGGGTGGCCGACCCTGGCCAGGTCACCGGTGACGATCAGGTCGTAGTCTGCCGGTCCCCGGCCGGTGTCCTCGAGGTGGCGCAGGATCGTGTCGGTCGCCGCCGGGGCCATGGCGGAGCCCATGTCGTTGGGGTCCTTCTGTCCCAGGTCCAGCACCTTGCCGAAAGTCACGTGGGTCACCCGGGGCCCGCGGCCCTCCGCGGCCAGCGCCACCGCGCCGGCCCCGGTGAGGGTCCACTGCGAGGTCGGCAGGCGTTGCACGCCCAGTTCGGAGGGGTAGCGGTACTGCCGCTCGGCGGCGTCGTGGTGCGAAACCGTCCCCACCAGCACCTTGCGAGCGAAACCCCCGTCCAGGCAAAGCGCCCCCAGCCCCAGCGAGAGGGTCATGGTGGAACAGGCGCCGTACAGGCCGATGTAGGGCACGGCGAGGTCCCGGGCGGCGAAGCTGGAGGATACGATCTGGTTGAGCAGGTCCCCCGCCAGCAGCAGGTCCGCGTCGGTGCTCCGCCAGCCGGCGTTGCGGGCGGCCAGTTCCACCGCCTCCGACAGCAGCTTCGATTCGGCTCTTTCCCAGCTTTTCTCCCCCAGGAGCACGTCCGGCTTGACGACGTCGAAGTAGCTTCCCAGCGGCCCCCGGCCCTCCAGCGGCCCTACCACGGAGGCCGCCCCGGCGATCACCGGAGGCGTTTGCAGACGAATTGTCGCCCGGCCGATCCGCTTCTCCCGACGTTCCGGCATCAACCCACCTGACCTTTCAGCAGGTAGCGCACCGCGGCGACCGTCACGGCCGTCAAGAGGCCATAGACGATGACCGGTCCGGCGATAATGAACATCCGGGCGCCCACCCCCAGCACCCAGCCCTCGCGTTTATACTCCATCGCCGCCGCGGCGATGGAATTGGCGAAACCCGAGATTGGCAGGGCCGACCCCATCCCACCCAGGCGCCCCAGTTCATCGTACAGCCCCAGCCCGGTGAACAAGGCACCCAGGAAGACAAACGCCGCCGACGTCAGGCTTTGCGCCTGCTTTTCCTCGATGCCCCGGCCCGCCAGATAGGAGAAAACCAGTTGACCTCCGAGGGAAATGGCCCCTCCAACCAGGAAGGCCCGCACCAGGTTGCCGAGGATCGGCCGGCCCGGGGCCCGCTCCTGGGCCAGGGCCTGGTACTCCTGCCGTTCGCGGTCCTTGGGGGTGAGGGGCGGTTTCTTGCCCATGGTGCTTCAACCTCGCCTTCCCCGTTTCACGCCCCCGTTCTACCGGTCGCCATCCACGGCGAAGGCCACCTTGACGTTGGCCTTGTACTCGGTCAACTCACCATCCTTCACGCCGGCGGTCCAGTTGCAAATCTCCACGCCGGTGATCCCGCGCACCGTCCTGGCCGCCTCGGCCACCGCCTGCCTGGCGGCGTCCTCCCAACCGGACTTGGACTCACCGACCAGCTCCAGAACCTTTACGACTGTCATCTCACCCGACCTCCTTGGCTACCAGCACCAGTTTTGCTCTTTGCGGCGCGGGCGGCGCCTTCCGCTGCTCCAGCAGGAACCAGAGGCCGCCGGCCACGGCGAGGCTGAGGATCAGAGCCAGCACAATCGCCTTTTGCAGCCGCGCGGGCCAGAGGAAAGACACCGCCATCACCTCTGGCCGATAGTATTCGCGACCGCCGCGCGAGCAATTCGACTCCGCGCCAAACGAGAAATCCTTGCTATAAAATGCCCGGGTGTATAAGTCACTGACGCTTCCGTATTGCCAGGCAATGCTTGCTTGCTAGAAGGAGTTGAAAAGCGGTTGACCGAAAATACTGATGTGCTTTTGGATAACACTGGGGAGTATGCCAGGGCTCCCAGGCGCCTAAAGTGTGGAAGACCGGCAGGACCCTCGTGGGGAGTGACCCCTGATGGCAAGTGCACCGCCCCAAGCCATCCGACAGTTGCAACATGTCACCCAGAATGCCTATCGCATTTTGGGCCTATCTGGCAGTGCTTCCAGCGGTGAGGTAAGCCGGCAAGCGGAACGATTCCTCAAGAAGGTCAGGCTTGGACCTGTGGAGCCCACTCAGTGCGATTTGCCGTGGCTGGGACCGGTCAAGCGCACCGAGGGTACCATCCAGGAGGCCCTTGGCCGCCTCAACAACCCGGTTCAAAGACTACGCGAAAGGTTGTTCTGGTTTCACGGAGGCCAGGAGGCAATCTGCAAGCTCTCCCACTCCGCGGATGGATTCATTACCGTTTTGGACAATTGGACGGATTCCTATCCAGAGAACCAGCACGACCGAGCGCTGCTGCTCCTCCTCGCCGCGGTTCTCTTCGACAGTGATGTGACGGATGTCGTGCCTCTGCCCCTGTGGACTCCTGCACTGACGCTCTGGAACGAAGTCGTTGACTCCGAAGTCTTCTGGGATGCACTTTACGAGACAGACCTGCTGGGAGATTTTGAACCAACTGTCACGGACCAAGAAGTCGAGCAGTTACGCGCCCAAACGCTCTTTCTGGTTTCGGATCTGTTGGCGGGAATTGCACGGGACGCTCTTGCGAATGGATATGTGGACACCGTACAGCGGGCATTGGGGCTCCTCGCAAAGACGCTTTCCGAGGCGGACTTGCTGAAGGTGCAACAGCAACTCCTGGGGTCGCGGGAGGACAAACTTGAGGAACTCTGTTCTGAAATCAAACAGGAATGCGACGCCAGGGTACAGACCGATCACGCAAGCGCCGCCCCCAACCGGATCGCCTGCGAGGAAGCGCTAACCCGTTTTGGGCAAGACGTTGAACCAACGCTTACCCAATTCTTGTATGTGGCCGGCAAGGACAGTGAGTCCGGGCGCCGTGCACGGGCAGCGGCAGCCGAGTGTCTGCGGGCGTTGGCTGTTTACTGGACTTGGACTAACGATTTTGTGATGGCGGAAACCTTGCTCCGAAAAGCGCTGGGGACAGCTGAGGGGACCTCTGCGGCCCCTCGCATTGAAGAGGTCCTTACCCGCATCGCCGATACCGCCCGGCAGCAACGAGCTGAACGGGAAGCGAGCCAACCTGCACGGCCGGCGCGCCGCCCATCTGAACCCTCAACAGTCGCCAGTGCAGCGCCCGAGTCCCGTCGTACTTCTGCCGCGAGTACCCCGGTTTCGTCGGGCGAAGCCACTGGTTCAGTCCAGCACCCTGGCGCCTGGCGGATCGAATGGTTCACTCAAAACGCTTATCGCATTTTGGGCCTGCCTGGAGCGGCATCACAAAGGGAGATGCGCGAAAGTGCCGAGGCCTTCCAGCGTTTCTTCTCGCTGGGGGGTTCCCGTGCCACTCCTTGGGACCTACCTTGGCTGGGTCCAGTTGAGCGCAATAGACAGCGAATCCACGATGCCATGGGTCGCCTCAAGGATCCAGTGCAACGGTTGAGGGAACGCCTCTTTTGGTTTTGGGAGGGTGAAGAAGTAGTCGCCAGGGTGACGGTGACTTCGGCGAGGAACGTCGCCACCGGATGGAGGTCGGCTCCTCGACCGGCAGCCTTGCACGACGCCGCTCTGCTGACATTCGTGGCAGCTATCCTGCAAGACCCGGAGTTATTTGATGAGTTCTTGTGGGTGGAGGCACTCCGGGGGTGGCAGCAGGCCGTCGCGGAAGATGACTATTGGGAGACGGTAGCGGCTACGGAACAGGCGGGAGGGTTCGAGCCATCCGCTTCGGATGAGGAAATTGCGGGACTCAGGCGTGAGGCATTGTCGACAGTGACCGATGTATTGATCAAGACGGCGATAGATGCCCTGCCCACAGATGGAGGCGCCACGCTCGAACGAGTACACCACATCCTGATGGTTACAGGCCTTCTTGATCAGCTTCGTATTGGGCTCTCCTATGAACTCGTCACCTCGCTTGAGGACAGGCTTGACCTGGTGTGTCGCGAAATCCAAGCGAGCGGGAATCGTGACGTTCACATGGATGATGACAGTGTCCCCGTGAATCGAACCGTTTGTACGAAGCTCGAGTCCGAATTCGATCAGCAGGCGGACCCACTACTCCGCCGTATTCTGAAGCTGGCAGGACCGGAGAGCGACGTGGGGCGGCGGGCCAGAGAAACAGCGGTCGAGTGCCTTCGAAGCTTGGCCATCCAGTGGACGTGGGCCGACGGGTTTACCCGAGCAGAAGGGCTCTTGGAGCGTGCAGAGCCGCTTGCGGCGGGCACCAGCGCAAGTTTCTTGCTTGAAGAGCAGTTACGGGAAGTGAGAAAGGCCGCCGAGCAACAGCGGGAACGGGAAGCCATGTTGAATGGGAGTCATGCCTTAGAGGTTGAGGTGCCAGCCCACGACTCCTTTCGAATCCCGTCGGCGTGTGCTTGTTGCCTGGGAACGGCGGACGACACGGAAACGGTTACAGGTTCTCAGACCGAAAGTCATGGCGCTCACGAGCGAGTTCACATGTTCTCCCTCAAGTTTCCCATCTGCCGGGAGTGCAAGCGCCACAATCGCGAGTTCGCCAATCGTCGCCTGGTTGCCATTTGGGGGGCAGCCGCGGCAGGTTCGGCAGGAGTGGCCTCAGCTGCCTTCTTGCTCCCTAACTTTGCGTCGGTAGCCCTGCTGTTGGCCGCGGGGTTGCCGGTGGCCATGTCGGTCCTTCTCTACCTAAACCACGCCCTTGCACTAGCACCACTGCCGAGGGAACACGCCGGCCGGGGAAGTCCTGTGTCCATTGTTTCCTATGATGCCAGGGCTGGCCGTCTGCGTTTTCGATTTGCGAACCCGCGGTACGGGCTCACCTTCGCCCGACTTAACGCTGGTTCGGTTCAAGATGCTCCAGCTTTCAGCAGCCATCGCGGAAGTCGGTTGTTGAAGGGTCCGGGGTCTGTCTCTATCTGGGGATGGTCCGTGGCATTGGTGACCGCCGGCACCATGGCCGTCCATGGTCTGCTCCCATCCCCTTCAGCAAGGCAGCCCTCAGGTGCGAACACAGAGATTCCAACTGCCTCCACTTCCTCGCAGTCAGGGCGATCCCTCAACGAATTGCGCTCACAAATTGAGGAATACCGGAGCAGAATCGACAGGTTGGAACAGCGGCACACATCGATCAACGAGGACATCGAAGGCATGAAGAAACAGATCGACCGCTGGACAGACGAGATCGACCGATTTGAACGTTTGACCCACACAGGGATGAACGTTGACCGGGCCGCTTATCAGCAGGCGATAGACAGCCATAACGCGCTAGTGCCTCGTTACAACCTTCTCATTTCAGATGCCAAGAAGGTGTACGCGGAATACCAAAGCTTGATCAGTGAGCACAACCGTATGGTAGAGGAATACAACAAGCGGATCAAGAGGTGATCAGGCTGATGTCCAGAGAGTCCGCGTCCGTGGAAGTGCAGCTTTCCTCCCTAATCGAGCTTGCCTTGGCAGGGTGGCGCCTTCAGTGCAGTGTTGATAGTGCGGAGCGCACCGGGCTCGCGGCTGCCGGTCGGCAGGGAGCCCGGCAGATTCATTCGTTGCTGCGAGGTCTCGAGATCGAAGTCTTGGATTTGACGGGTCAACCCTATGAACCTGGCTTGGCGGTTGAGGTCGTGGATCGGTTGGAGGAGGGGTTCGAGTCCAGAGAGGCAACGGTTATCGTGGAAATGCTCACGCCCATCGTGTTGTTGCGTGGGCAGGTTGTCAGATACGGTCAGATCGTGGTGGGTCGCGTGCAGAGCACCGGTCTTAGAGGAGGTTACAAGTGAGAATGGAGTACATCAACTACGGAATTGATCTCGGGACAACGAACTCCTGTGTAGCACGGGCAGACGGTATCGAGGTTAGAGTTTTTCAGAACAATGACCAGATGAACGTCACACCTTCGGCGGTCCACGTCCTCCGCACGGGGCGCCTAATCGTCGGTAAGAGGGCTTACAACGCCATAGTTGAAGACCCTGACAACGTGGCCCTCCAGTTCAAGCGGTGGATGGGGCAACGGGATACCATTCGTTTCCCGGCCTCGGGTCGTACCATGAACGCTGAGGAGTTGTCCGCCGAGGTTCTGAAATCACTGCACGAGGATGTTCGCCGGCAAACGGGTGACGATGTCCAAGCTGCCGTGATTACGGTTCCCGCCGCCTTCGGGACCCTTCAGTGCGAGGCAACCGGACGTGCCGCACATCTGGCCGGTATTGAACAGTTCTACTTGTTGCAGGAGCCGATTGCTGCAGCCGTGGCCTACGGGCTAACGCCCGGTGCCCGTGACCAAAGATGGCTGGTGTTTGATCTCGGTGGCGGGACGCTCGACATCGCCGTGATCTCCACCCGTGATAGGAGACTCACGGTCGTTGAACATGGCGGAAAGAACCTCTTCGGAGGCAAGGACATCGACCGGCAGATCATGCAGACATTCTTTTTGTCCGCGCTCTCAGAGACATTTGCTTTACCAGACCCCAAACGCGAGCCGGCCCTCTACCAACGTCTACTGCGGCGGCTCACGCTAAAGGCGGAACAGGAGAAGATCGCCCTGAGCAGTTCGCCGGAAGTGTTGGTGGACTTCGCGGAACTCGGCGAGGATCAGAAAGGTGCTCCTTATGACCTCCAGTTAACTCTCACACGGGAAGCGCTGGACCAGGAGATTGAACCATTCGTCGATGAAGCCATAAACCTGGCTGAAGAAGTCCTGAGCCGAGCGCGCATTGCGGGAGAGGACCTCGACCGCATCCTGCTCGTCGGGGGGCCCACGCAGATGCCCGTGATCCGTTCCGCCCTCAAGGAGCGAATCGGTGCCAAGGTGGATTACTCGCAGGATCCCATGACCGTGGTGGCTCGTGGGGCTGCAGTTTTTGCCACAACGCTCGAACGGGAAGTGGCGTCGGTTCCCATACCATCTCCTGGGAAAGCTGTCCTACACTTGTCCTATGACCGGATCAGTACTGATCTCCAATGCCCGGTCGCGGGGAAGATTGACCCAGGTTCCGACCTTGAGGTTTACGAGGTGAAGATCGACGCGGAGGGCGGTTACTGGACGAGCGGCTGGATTCCCTTTCCGGCTGGCGGTATCTTCGAGATTCCGGTGCGCCTGCGAGGAGACGTCAAGGAAACCCGGTTTGTGCTTGCCGGAAGGAGCCGCTCGGGGCGGTTGGTTGACCTCGAACCTAATAGCTTCACGGTCCTCCATCTACCCCTCAAGCCGTCAGCCCCGCCCTTGCCTTCAACAATCTGTCTGGAGCTGCAACGCCCGGATGGCACCACTGTGCTTGAACCTATCTTTCGTCGCAATACCCCCCTCCCTGCCGAAACGACTGTTACGCGCCCGGCCAGCCGGACACTGCGACCGGGCGAGCCTGACACGTCCCTTGCAATCAAGCTTTGGGAGGGTGAAGACTTCGATGTTCCCCGTGCCAATCTTTGGCTGAGGAACCTGTACATTCGATCGGATGACGTCGGGCGCATCATTCCCGAGGGTTCGCCAATCGAACTGACCATTCGCATCGACCCTTCCCGATTGATTACGGTGAACATGTTCATCCCCCGCCTGAACAAGCATCTGACCCTTGAAGAATACATACCGGACGCTATAGAGACGCCTGGGGAGTCCGGTGTGTCAGAGTCGGACGAGTTTGATGAACTCCTGGAACGCCTGGATCGGCTTCAACAGCGGCTTCTCAACGAAGGGGGCGAAACCAGCACGTGGGAAGAGACTAAACAGCTCCGGAGTGAGATATGGGAACTTGACGAGGCACTTCACACCCATTCCGACATGCGGGAAACGCTTGACCCTGATTGGAAGGCGCGAATAGCCGAACGTCTGCGCGAGATTCGGGCTCGCCTGTACCAGCTAGAAAAGGAGCCCACCAACAACCGGGCGCAGACGGAACTGGAGATGGAGGCTCGCCGTGTAGAGGCTGCTGCACAGGCAATCGTTGACGAGCACCCATCCGACGTGGACAAACGCGAGATCGAATTCTTGCGGCAGGATTTGAATTCTAGCCTTGCTAAGGGTGATGAACGGGGGATCAAGAAAGCGACCCAAGGACTGGTGTCCCTGCAGGGGCGAGTACTGTTCCAGTTGCCCAAGACTTGGCGAGAGCTTTTCGTGGAGCTTCGAGGCTGCAAGTTTGTCAACCAGCCCGAGGCGCAACGATGGCTGGTGGAGGGCGAGAAGGCTATCGCAGAGGACGACTTAAATAAACTTCAGGAGGCCGTACGCCGTCTGTTAAAGCTATTACCACCCAGCCAGGCAGAGAAAGTGCGAGAACAAGCCCTCCCGCCGGGGTTGCGCACGCTCATTTGAGACGCTCATCACTTCTTCAAGGAGGCCAAGACTTTGACCGAACTCAATTATCGAGACATAGTCAATCGTTCGTACAAAGGCCAGATACTGATTGGAGTCGATCCGGCTCTGGCGAGAAGGTTTTTCACGGACACCAACCACATGGCAGTAAGACAACAAATCGGAGAACCTTTGTTCCTGGAGCGCTTTCTTGTGAACGCGGCTTGGCTAGGCGAGTATGCCTGTCTCCTCGCTGGAGTCATTGCCAGCGTGTTGGCTCTAAGGTGGTACAGTGCAATTGCGATTCCGTTAATCGTCGCGGGCTCGCTCGTGCTTGGTGGCGCTGCTTCGGTGGGGCGACAGCGTCTTCGCGGGGCCATCTTCTTAATTCTTGTCTTCTCGTTTCTTGCCTATCTATTTAGAGGCAAGGGAACGGCAGTGGTCGTCTGGCTCGTGTTGCTACCTCTGCCATACTGTTTTGCCCGCTTGACCTACAAATTGGCGACTGTCTTTCTCCGCTTGCTCTCGCTTCGAAACCAGAAGGTTTTTGAGCTCTTGCACGGCAAGGCAATATTCCCCAAGGAGATCGAATGAGGTCTAATGGCTGTTGAATTGGCATCTTCCTTTGGCACTTCTCGCAAGCACGAGAGCCAGACACAGCCCCGGCGACGCCCGCACCGCCTAGTGCCGTTCACCAGCCCGGGCCGGATCGGCCGCTTCGGCGTCCACCCGCAGCAGGTTCTCTCTGCCCGAGGGGCGCGCCAGGAACGATGACCCGTCTTCAAGGACGAGCTTTGCCCTGTCGAGGGTGAAGCGCTGTGCGACGGGGGAGGGGGGCCCTCGAGCCCCAGTCTGGGGTAGTACCGCCAGAATTCGGGCCCGGGCCTGTGATTCGCAGACCAGGTGTCGCCCGGGCCGTCACACTACCCTGCAACCATGCACGCCGGGTCGCTTCCTTACCCTATCCCGACAACCACCCGTCCTTTCATCGGCGCTCATCTGCGCTGCTCCTCGATTGCCTGCCAGCGCTCGCGGACGGCGGCGGGAGTCGGAACGTCACCGGTGGTAATGCTGGACGCCGGTTCTCCGGTGCAGAGGCTGAGGAAGAACGCGTCCGCCGCGACCAGGTGGGCCAGGGTGGCGTGGATCGACGGGAAGCCGGCACCGAGGTCGCGAGCGAACTGCTCGGGCGTCAACCCATCGACCACGTCAAGCGACGATGATTAGCCCAATGCTGGTAGCCGACCAAGGCCTGAATGAGCGGTGGATGCCGCGGCCTATCCCCCCAGCACGACCCGCAGCCGCTGCAGCGCCCGGCGTTCGAGCCTTGAGATCTGCACCTGGCTGACGCCCAGGTCGGCGGCCACCTGGGCCTGGGTCTGATTCCGGTAGAACCGCCGCCAGAGGATCTCCCGCTCGCGCTGCGGCAATTCCTTGAGGGCCTGCCGCAGGGCCAGCTTCTCGACGCTCTCCCCCTCGCCGCTCTCCTCGCCCACCAGCCGGTCCAGCAGGTATAACTGATCCGTCCCGCCGGACGGGACGGTCTCGTAGATGGAGGCCGGCGGGCGAAGACTGTCCACCGCCTCCACCACCTGTTCGGCACCGGCCCCCAAGGCCTCGGCCACCTCGCGCACGGTCGGTTCCCGGCCGAGCGACCCCGCCAGCTCGACCTGCTTCCTCCGCGCCGCCAAGCCAAGCTGTCGGACCCCGCGGGCCACCTGCACCGGCCCGTCGTCCCGGAGGTGCCGCCGGATCTCACCGATGATCAACGGAACGGCGTAGGTGGAGAACTGGACCTCCCGGTCCAGATCGAATCGGTCGACCGCCTTCAGCAGCCCGATGCAGCCCACCTGGAACAGGTCCTGCGGATCCCTCCGCCAGGCGGCGAACCGCCTCGCGATGCTCCAGACCAGCTTCAGGTTCAACTCCACCACGCGGTCGCGCGCCGCCTGGTCGCCCGTCCGGGCCCGGGCCAGGATCTCCTTCATGGGCCCTGGCAGCGCTTCGTCATCTTCACGACCGTGCCCTCCTTGACGGCGGAGGCGACCTCCAATTCGTCCATGAAGGACTCCATGAAGACGAACCCGAGCCCCATCCGCTCGGGGTCGGTGGAGTAAGAAGGGGTCCTCGCCAGGGCCACGTCGGCGATTCCCTCCCCCCAGTCGCTGATGGTCAGGCGCAACTCGCGGCCGGCAATCTCCGCCTCGATCCGCACCCTTCCGGAGTTTTCCGGGTACCCGTGGACGATGGCGTTGGTCACCGCCTCGGACACCGCCACCTTGATCTCGTCCAGCTCGCTCAAGGTGAAGTCCAGGCCGCTCGCGAACGCCCCCACCGACAGGCGCGCCACGCCGACGTTCTCAGGCCGGCTGTCCATCTCCAGGGTCATGGAATTGCGTGTCATGGTCGCCTCCTAAAGACGAGCCAGCGCCTGCGGCTCGGAGTCGTAGGCGGGAATGATCTGCAGCACGCCGGACAACTCCAGGATGTTTCGCACCACGGACGCCGCGCCTACGATCACCATTCGGCCGGACCGCTGCTGGATGCGCCGGTACCGCCCGAGGATCGCCCCGAGGCCCGAGCTGTCGATGAACGAAACCCCCTCCAGGTTGAGACAAAGCCTGTCCAGCCGCTCGTCGGCCAGGGCCCGGTCGATTTCGCCCCGCAACCGGTCGGCGGAGGCGACGTCGAGTTCGCCCTGGCAGCGGACTACCAGCACCCTGCCCCTGGTCTCCATCCCGATTCGCATTGCGACCACCCCACGTTCCTACTTCTGGAAATTATTCGCCCCGGCAGATTCTTTCTCCTGCCGGGGCGAGGGGCCGGGATGGTTATGGCGAAGCGGGCTCAGTCCCCGCTCGCGGGCCAGAACAGGCGCCGCAGCAAACCCCACGCGAGGTTGGCAAAGCCGGCGCGGGGGATGTCCTGGGGAGCGATCAGGGCGACTCGCCCGAGTTCCTGCTCCCCCCGGGTCACGATTAGATAGCCCAGCACTTGCCCCTGGCGGACGGGAGCTTCCACCCGGCCTTCCTGCTGGACCTTGCGCTGCAGTCCCTCCGTCTGTCCCTTGCGCACGGCCACCCCGAAGGCGCCGGCCGCCACCGGCTGGACGAAGAAGGACGTCCCCCGCAGCACCGCGACCGGGGAGCCGGCCGCCTCTCCCCGTCCGGCGATGGCCACCGACTGGTAGTTGGCGAAGCCGTAGTTCAGCAGCCGCTCGACCTCAGTCTGGCGCACCGCTCCGGAGGTCGAGCCGAGGATGACGGCGATCATCCGGGTCTCCCCGCGCTTCGCGGTGGCCGCCACACAGGCCCGGGCCCGGTCGGTGTAGCCCGTTTTCAGCCCGTCGGTCCCTTCGTAGAAGACCAGCAGCTTGTTGAAGTTGTCCAGGTGGAAGGCGCTCTTGCGGTGGCCCTTGATCTCATCGTGGTAGATGGAGGTCAGTTGCAACAGCCCCGGCACGTTGACGGCGTAGCGGGCAAGCACCGCCAGGTCGTGGGCGGAGGTGTACTGCCCTTCGGCGTCCAGCCCGTGGGAGTTGGCGAAGCGGGTATCGCTCAGGCCAAGCTCCGCCGCCTTGCGGTTCATCTCTTCGACGAAAGCCTGCTCGGAGCCGCTGATGTGTTCCGCCAGCGCCACCGCCGCGTCGTTCGCGGAGCCCACCGCGACGCTCTTCAGAATGTCCGCCAGGCTGAAGCGCTCGCCCTGGGCCAAAAAAATGGTGGTTCCCCCCAGCGAGGCCGCGTGGGCGGACGCGACCACCTCGTCGTCCGGGCGGGCCCGCCCTTGCTCGACCGCCTCCAGCGCGATCACCAGGGTCATCAGCTTGGTGAGGCTGGCGGCGGAGCGGCGCTCGTGGGAGTTCTTCTCGTAAATGACCTGCCCGGAGCCGGCCTCCGTGAGGATCGCCGAGGGCGAAGAAACAGCGATGGCGGGTGGCTGCGGGGCCGGCCCGCCGAGGGCCGGCGCCGGCGCCCCCAGCAACCCCGCCACCGTGGCCACCACCACCGCCGACCTCCCCAGGCGGCCCCGGGACAACCTGCGATCATGCACGCTCGATCCCTCCTGAATCTGCGAGGCTTCGAGCGTAATTTGCCCTTGTTCGCGGCTACAGATTCTGTACCCCCCGGCTGCTCACCCGCGCCAGCAGCAAGGGGCGCGGCCTGACCCGCTCCCGGACCACGCGGTAGGCGGCGGCCACGCGTCGCACCGCCGCCTCGGCCGCCGGCGCGCTACGGGCGTGCACCAGCCCGAGGGGTTCTCCGGCCTTCGCCGCGTCTCCCACCTTCTTTCGCAGCACCAGGCCGACGGCGGGGTCAACGGTCTCGCCCTTCCTGGCCCTTCCCGCCCCCAGGCCCATCGCCACCAGCCCGATTTCTCGCGCGTCGATGCCAGCCACGTGACCTTCCTCCGGGGCGGGCACTTCCGCCACCACCGGCGCGGCGGGCAGGCCCCCCGGCCGGCGCAGGTCCCGGGGGTCGCCCCCCTGCGCCCGCACCATTGCCTCCAGCTTGGCCAAGGCCTTCCCCGTCCGCAGGGCCGTGGACGCCGCCGCCGCTCCCTCCGCCGCGTCCCCGGCGGCTCCCACCAGGGAGAGCATCTCCCCCGCCAGGCTGAGGCAGAGTTCCACCAGGTCGGCCGGCCCATGCCCGGACAGGGTTTCGACCGCCTCCGCGACCTCCAGCGCGTTTCCCACCGCCCGGCCCAGCGGCTCGTCCATGTTGGTCAAGACCGCCACCGTGGGGCGGCCCACCTCCTCGCCGATGCGGACCATCGCCCGGGCCAGTTCCAGGGCCTCCTCGTAGCTCCGCATGAAGGCGCCGCTGCCCACCTTCACGTCCAGGACGATGGCGTCCGCCCCCCCGGCGATCTTTTTCGACATGATGCTGGAGGCGATCAGCGGCACGCTGTCCACCGTGGCGGTGACGTCGCGCAGGGCGTAAAGCAGCCCATCGGCGGGCACCAGATCAGCGGTCTGCCCGGCCACCGCCAGGCCGATCTCGCGCACCTGGGCGAGGAAACGATCCCGCGAAAGCGAGACCGTGACGCCGGGAATCGACTGCAGCTTGTCCAAGGTCCCGCCGGTGTGGCCCAGGCCGCGCCCGGACATCTTCGCCACCGGCACGCCGCAGGCGGCCACCAAGGGGGCCAGCACCAGGGTCGTTTTGTCACCGACGCCGCCGGTGCTGTGCTTATCCACCTTCCGCCCGGGAATCGAACCCAGGTCGGCGGTTTCGCCGGAATCCACCATCGCCCGGGTCAGGTCGGCCGTCTCGCGAGGGGTCATCCCCCGGAGGCAGACCGCCATCAGCCAGGCCGCCACCTGGTAGTCCGGCACCTCGCCGCGGACGTAGCCGATCACCAGGTCACGGATCGCTTCGG
Source organism: Bacillota bacterium (assembly GCA_021786825.1). Taxonomy (GTDB): domain Bacteria; phylum Bacillota; class Sulfobacillia; order JAMDAP01; family JAJYMS01; genus JAJYMS01. The sequence goes on from JAJYMS010000046.1 coordinate 14,977, forward strand.
CCGTCAGTTCCAGTCCTCGGCGCTGGCGGTCGATGATCTCCGGAATCCGCACGGCCTCACCCCCCCGCGATTTGCGACGCGAAGCTCGTCCCCGGCGCCTTCGTCTCGAGGCCGAAGAACTCCGCCACGGTCTCCCCCAAGTCGGCCAGGGTGTATCTCCGGCCGACGTCCACCCCCGCCCGGATCCGCTGCCCCCAGGCCATTACCGGGACATACTCCCGGGTGTGGTCGGTCTCCGGAGTCGTCGGGTCGCAGCCATGGTCGGCCGTCAGCACCAGCGCGTCGCCCGGCCCCAGGCGGGAGAACACCTGGGGCAGGCTGCCATCCAGGTCCTGCAGGGCCGCGGCGTAGCCGCGGACGTCGTTGCGGTGGCCGTACAGCATGTCAAAGTCGACCAGGTTGGCGAAGATCAGTCCCGGCACGCCCTCGTCCAACAGCCGCAGGACCGTCGCGACGCCGTCGGCGTTGCCCCCCGTGTGGCAGCTTCGGGTGATGCCCCGTCCGTCGTAGATGTCGTGAATCTTGCCCACGGCGGTGACCTCGACCCCTTTCCGCTGGAGGCGGTCCAGCAGCGTCTCCCCGGGCGGCTCCAGGGCGTAATCGCGCCGGGAGGCCGTGCGGCGAAAAGAGCCGGGGGCCCCGACAAAGGGGCGGGCGATCACCCGCCCCACCAGGTGCTCGCCGACCAGCATCCCCCGGGCGATCTCGCAGTAGCGGTACAACTCCTCCAGGGGGACGACTGCCTCGTGGGCGGCGACCTGAAAGACGCTGTCGGCCGAGGTGTAGACGATCGGGTAGCCGGTGCGGAGGTGCTCGGCCCCGAGTTCCTCGAGGATGACCGTCCCCGAGGCGACCACGTTCCCCAGGGTCCGCCGCCCGATGGCCCGCTCGTACTCGGCCACGAGGTCCGGCGGAAACCCCTTGGGGTAGGTGCGCAGGGGCTGCCGCAGGACGATCCCGGCCATCTCCCAGTGGCCCGTCATGGTGTCCTTGCCGGGAGAGCGCAAGGCCATCGTTCCATAGGCCCCCGCTGCCGGCCGGGGCGGCACGCCCTGAATCTCCGTGGTCCAGCCCAAGCCCAGCCGCCCCAGGTTGGGCAGATTCAGGCCACCCACGGCCCGGGAGATGTTCCCCAGGGTGTCGGCCCCCGCGTCCCCGTACTCGGCGGCATCAGGCAACTCCCCGCACCCGACGCTGTCCATGACGATCAACACGACCCGTCTGAAGGTCTCCAACCGGCCGCCCCCTTTCGCCAAGATTGTAGCACAATCGACCCCTGCGGGGGGCGGTTCAGAGTCCCCGGGAACCAAAAAGGAGCGCGGCCAGGCGCGCTCCGGATCCTTCCGGCGGGGTTTGGACTCCCGGGTTCTTCCCCGTCTCAGGCCCGGGGGTGCGAGCGGGCGTAGATCTCCTTCAGCCGGCCCTTGGTGATATGGGTGTAGATCTGGGTAGTCGAAATGTCGGCGTGCCCCAGCATTTCCTGGACCGAGCGCAGGTCGGCCCCGTTCTCCAGCAGGTGGGTGGCGAAGGAGTGGCGCAGGGTGTGAGGCGTGATCTCCTTGGCAATCTTGGCGTCGTCGGCATACTTCTTGACGATTTTCCAGAATCCCTGGCGGGTCAGCCGGTGTCCGTGGTGGTTGACAAACAGCGCCTGCTCGTCCCGGTCACGCAGCAGGCGATTCCGGCCGGGCCCAACGTACTCGCGAATGCTCTTGACCGCCATGCTGCCCAGCGGGACGATGCGCTCCTTGGAACCCTTCCCCATGCACCTTATGTACCCGAGATCCGGCTTCACGTCGGCCAGGTTCAAGCCCACCAACTCCGAAACCCGGATCCCCGTGGCGTAGAGGAGTTCCAGCATCGCCCGGTCGCGCTGCCCGGCCGGAGTGGACGGGTTCGGCTGGGCCAGCAACAGTTCGACCTCCTTGATGCTCAGTACCCTCGGGAGCCGTTTCTCCAGTTTGGGCGACTCCAGGTGGGCGGTGGGATCCTTCTCGAGGTATTTCTCCCGCACGAGGAACTGGTAGAACGCCTTCAGCGCGGCCAACCGCCTGGCGATCGTGGCGGTGGCCTTGCCTTGCTTCTGCAGGAAGAGCAGGTAGTCGGCGATGGTGGCGCGGGTAGCTTGGTCCAGGGAAGCTTCATCATCCTGTTGCAGGTACTGGGAGTATTGCCTCAGGTCACGTCCGTAGGACTCCAGGGTGTTCAGCGCCAACCCCCGCTCCACGCTCAGGTAGTTGATGAATTCGTTGATCAATCGCTTCATCAAGCATCCCCTCACAGCCACAGGCTACCATCCAGTTTCTCGCAAAGGGTACCAGCTTATTCGCATTTTTCCTTCCCAGGGTGAATCAGTTCTACATAAGGTGGCCAAATCCTCTTATGTCGCCCCGGATCGTCAGCTTCCGCGGTAGAACGCCTGCAACCAGTCTACCCACCGCCCGAAAGCGTTTTCCAGAGCCGCGAGGATTGACCCGCGGTCCCGGTCGATGAGTTCGCCCAGCCGGTACAACACCAGGCCCAACAGCCCGGCCATGGTCAGGATTCGCAACCACGCTGACCACGCCGGCGAAGGGTCGGACCTGCCCGGTAATGAGTCTATTAGTTTCTCCGCAGCGCTAGAACGGCGCTCGCGCATCGGCCTCGCTCCCTAAAGCAGCCCCGCCGCCAGGCGGACCAGGCTGGGGGTGACGAAAGCCTCCACCAGCGAGGCCCCCACCAGCAGCCCCGAGGTGGCGACCACCAGCAGGGTGTAGCCGGCGATCTCCTGGTAAAAGGCCATCGGCTCGTGGCCGAAGCGGTTTCGGAACAGCAACAGCGAGAAGGAGAGAGAGGCGCACCCGATCACCAGCATCGCCGGGACCACCAGCAGGTTCGGCGGCAGCACCGCCGCCAGGGCCAGCACCACTCCCCGGACTCCCAGTTCCTTCGTCAGAAAACCGACGGTGAAGCCCACGGCGAGACCACGCATGAACACCACCGCCAGCACCCCGGGGAAACCGACCACGGTCACCCCCAGCAACCATAGGAAGCCCGCGGTCCGGAGGTTCTGAGCCAGGGACCAGCGCAAGATCTCCGGGCTGGCGGGAACCTCAGCGCCTCCCAGACTCCGCAGAAAGCCGCCGAGGTATGAACCCAACTGCTGCTGGACGTCTCCGGTGAGGGTGCCCGCCAGGGCAGATCCGGCCACCACGCCGGCCGAAAGCACGACGATCAGGAAAAGGAAGAACCAGCGCCGGTCACGCAGGTAGGCGACAAGGCCCTCCTGGAAGTTCTCCACCCACAGCAATCGAGGTGTCACCGCCTCCCACCGGGATCAATCAATCCTATGCCCGGTGGACAAGGCGTATTCGACCCGCCCGTAAACCCCTCCCCCGCCGGGGATCACCGCGAGGCGCCCTTGCCGGGCGAGGATGATCACCTCGGCCACTTTCCCCCCGACGGCCCGACGCAGTTCCTCCGCCGGCGCCTGGTGGAGGATCGCCAGTTCGCTGCCAAAGGCCCCGTACAACCGCTCCCTGGTCTTTCTTCCGATCCCGGGGAGGTACTCCAGGGGAAGCTGGTGGACGTAAGGCGCGCGGCCGGAGGGCCCCGGCGAGGCGTCGGCGATTTCCGCCAGGCGGTCCCGGACCCCCTTCGTCACGTCGGCGGAGCCGCAGCCCGGGCAACGCCGCACCGGCGGCGGGGCGGCGGCGACTTCCCCGCAGCGGTTGCAGGCGGTGCGGTGGTACTTGCCGAGGCGCGGATCAAGGCCGAAATTGGCGGCCACCCGCCGGCCGCCTTCAGCGCGCAGGGCCCGCGCCAATTCGTCAAAGCTAGGCTCGCCCAGTTCGAACAGGTTGTGTTCCCGCGCGATCTTGTCCAGGGAATGGGCATCCGAATTGGAAAGGAAGCTCAGCCGGCGCAGTTCGCTCAGGTGGTCGGCCATCTCGCTGTCCGCCGAGAGACCCAGTTCGATGGCCGCGACCCGGGCCAGGGCGGGAGGCGGCAGGAGGGCGGCCAGCCGGTCGGCGCAGCTCCCGTAGACCCCGCGATGGGGGGTGAAGGCGTGCGCGGGTAGCGCCAGACCGCCCGTTTCGGTGACTGCCTCGACGAAGTCCCGGGCCCGCCAAGCCGCGCGGGGGGTGCTGAACTGCGGGTTGGAGACCACCCTCCAGAGCCGCGCCGCAAACCCCTCCAGCGCCTGCAGCCGACCGAAGAAGCCCAGCCAGTGACTGCGGCAGCCCTCGTCGGCGGTCTCGACCTCCGCTCCGGCGATCAACGTCACCGCTTCCTCGTAGCGGAAGCCCCCGCCCTCCAGCGCCCGAAGCTCGCCGCCCCGCAGCAGCCGGCGCAGTTCCTCCAGTCCCCCGCTGGTGGCGGCGTCGACGATTCCCACCATCCCAAGCCCCTTGCGGCGGCGACAATGCTCAAGCACCGCCGGCAGGGTAAGGGTCCTGGCGGCCGGAATCTTCACCGGCCGGCCCAGGGCCTGGCCCAGGTGCACGTGCAAGTCAGCGTAGATCCTGATCACGGTCCAGGCGCCCGGCGGGCAGCTCCAGCAACTCCGTCTCTTCAGGCTTCAATCCGGCTGCCTTTCCTCGCCTTCGCCCTCCGGGGCCGCGACCCGTTTGGCTCGGGGGAGCCTTCCCACCCGGCGGTTGATGGCGTCGAGGGTCGCGCGCACCACCGCCTCCGGGATGTTATTCTTCACCAGGGTCGCCCCCACCAGCAACTCCTGCTGGCGGCGCTGCGCGAAGTACGAACACGTGACCAGGGCGACTTCGCTGTCGCCCAGCTTCACCACCCCGGCGTCTTCGAAGGTAAAGGGCAACTGGGCTTCCACCACCTGGTTGACGGCCAGCAAAGTCGCTTCGGCCGCCAGGCGAAAGGACTGCAACCTCCCGTAGGTGCCCCGGACCTCCCCGATATAAAGCGCTTCCGGGTCGTTTTCCTGGGCCAGGGCCACGCGGACCTTCATCTGCCCCCGGGAGAGGTCGGAGACCACGTCCACGTTCTGCAGCCTCAGCCGCGGCGGGGGAACGGTTGGGTCGAGTCCCACCAGTTGGGCGATGCTGATCTTGCGGTGATCCAACTGCAAACCCCACTCAGCCTGCGCCGCGCTCTGGATGTCCCGCACCATCTGCTTGGGGTGACGTTCGGTGGTGGCGACGACGTGGACCTCTTCCACCGCCCCCCACTCGCTCGTCGCCACCTTGCAAGAAACCACGCCCGCGACTTTCATGATCAGCGCCTCGAGATCCTCCAGATTGACCCGGGAAGCGGCATCGGTCGCCTCTTTCTTGCCCATCGCCCCACTTCCTTCCTTACGCTTTCGCCATCTCCCTCGCCATGGACCGCCCCCGCCGCAGGGCCTGCTCGTTGACCGGGATGGCCCGCTCCGGCAGGACCTTCGCCAGCGCCTTGACCACCTCCTCCATCCCCAGGCAGCCGGTCAACTCCACCAGGGCTCCCACGGCCACCAGGGTGGCGACCTTCAAGTTGCCCAGCTCGTTGGCGATCTCCGTCGTGGGCAACTCCAGCACCCGCAGATCCGTCCGGGCCGGGGCCCGCCCCACCATGGAGGAGTTTACCACCAGGACCCCGCCCGGCCGCAGCGCCGGCTCGTATTTCTCCAGCGACGGGGCGTTCATGATCACGGCGGAAGTCGGCTCCACCACGATGGGGGAGGCCACCACGGCTTCGCTGATCACCACCGAGCAATTGGCGGTCCCGCCCCGCTGCTCGGGCCCGTAGGAGGGCATCCAGGAGACCTGGCGTCCCTCCGCCAGGCCGGCGTAGGCCAGGAGCGCCCCCGCCGACAGCAACCCCTGACCGCCAAACCCCGCCAGCATGATCTCGTGCCTCACCGGTTCGCACCTCCCACGGCCGGACTAACCGCCTTGCCGGGGGTCTTGAATTCGCCCAGCGGAAAGACCGGGAGCATGTTTTCCTGCAGCCAGCGCAGTGACTCGACCGGCGTCAGGCCCCAGTTGGTGGGGCAGGTGGACAGGATCTCCACCATGCTGAAGCCCCGGCCCTCCAACTGCATCTTGAAGGCCTTATTGATGGCGTTCTTGGTCTGGGCGAGCGCCCCTGGGCTGTGGGTCGAGGTGCGGGCGATGTAGGCCGAGCCTTCGAGCAGGGACAGCATCTCGGCCATTTTGATGGGGTAGCCGTTGATCTCCGGTTTCCGGCCAAAGGGGGTCGTGGCGGTCTTCTGCCCGACCAGGGTGGTCGGCGCCATCTGCCCGCCCGTCATCCCGTAGTTGGTGTTGTTGATGAAGATCACGGTGATCTTCTCGCCCCGCATGGCGGCGTGGATGATCTCCGCCGTCCCGATCGAGGCCAGGTCCCCGTCGCCCTGGTAGGTGAAGACCACCAGGTCGGAGTTGGTCCGCTTGACCCCTGTCGCCACCGCCGGGGCCCGTCCGTGGGCGGCCTCGAACATGTCGCATTCGAAGTAGTTGTAAGCCAGCACCGCGCAGCCCACCGGGGCGATGCCCACGGTGCGCTCGAGGATGCCCAGCTCGTCGATGACCTCGGCCACCTGCCGGTGGGTGATCCCGTGGGTGCAGCCGGGGCAGTAGTGCATCGGCACCGGCGACAGCGCCCTGGGCGCCTCGAAGACCTTTTTCATTCCCGCGCACCCACCTTTCCCGCCGCGGCCCGCAGGGCCTCGAGCACCTCCCGGGGTTCCGGCCAGATCCCCCCGGTGCGGCCGTAAAACGCCACGGGGACGCGGCCGTTCACCGCCAGCCTGACATCCTCCACCATCTGCCCCAGGCTCATCTCCACGGCCAGGAAGCGCTTCACCACGCCGCGCCTGACGATCTCGTCAACGGCGCCCTCCGGGAAGGGCCAGACCGTGATCGGCCGCAGCAGCCCGACCGCCAGGCCCTCCTCCCGGGCCTGTTCCATGGCGGTCCGGGAGATCCGGGCGGTGATGCCGTAGGCCACGATCACCACCTCGGCGTCCTCGACGTCCACCGCTTCCCACATCACCTCGGTCTCCTTCATCCGGTCGAACTTCTCCTGCAGCCTGAGGTTGACCGCCTCCAACTCGACGGGGTCCAGGTAGAGGGAGTTGATCACGTTGCGAGCCCGGCCGCGACGGCCGGTGGTGGCCCACGGCTTGGGCGGGGGCGGCGGCGCGTCCTCGGGTAGCACCACCGGCTCCATCATCTGGCCGAGGATACCGTCCCCCAGGATCATCACGGGGTTCCGGTAGCGATCGGCCACGTCGAAGGCCTTCATGGTCACCGTCACCAGCTCCTGTACGGTGGCCGGCGTGAACACCACCGTCCGGTAGTCCCCGTGCCCGCCGCCCCGCGTGGCCTGAAAGTAGTCGGCCTGGGAGGGCATGATGTTGCCCAGCCCGGGCCCCCCGCGCATGATGTTGACGATCACCGCCGGGAGTTCGGACCCCGCCAGGTAGGAGATTCCCTCCTGCTTCAGGCTGATCCCCGGGCTCGAGGAGGAGGTCATCGCCCGGGCGCCGGCGCCCGAGGCCCCATAGACCATGTTGATGGCCGCCACCTCGCTCTCCGCCTGCAGGTACAGCCCTCCCACCTCCGGCATCCGCTTGGCCATGTAGGCGGCGAGTTCGCTCTGGGGGGTGATGGGGTAACCGAAGAAATGCCGGCAGCCGGCGCGAATGGCGGCTTCCGCGATGGCCTCGTTGCCCTTCATCAGGATCGGCTCTCCCAAGTCGCAGTCCTCTCCTCTCTGTCAGCGGGCGGCCCGCCCGGCGCGCGCGACGGCTTCATCCTTGTAAACCTCGATCACCACGTCGGGGCAGATGCGCGCGCAGATCACGCAACTGATGCATTTCTCCTGATCGGTGACGGTCGCCGGCCGGTACCCCAGCTTGTTGATCCGGTCCGCCAGGTAGACGATCTTCTCCGGGCAGACGAAAACGCAAAGCTCGCAACCTTTGCAGCGGTCCTCAAAGAATGTCACGCGAGGCTCCAAGCGGCGCCCTCCCTTCTGACGCTACCCCCGGGGCTCCCAGGGGACGGCGAAGTGAAGCTTGATGAACCACAGCGGCACCGGGTAGTCCGCCGGAGATACGACGTCGGACAGGAACTCGGGCACCGCCACCGCCTCCAGCGGCAAACCCGTCTCCCGGGCAGCCGCCGCAACGACCAGGTAGCCCTCCCGGATGACCTCCGGGGTGGTCATGCCCTGTAAGTGAGCATTGGCGATCAGGCCGGTCACCGGCAGCCGGCCCAGGCGGCCCAACCAGTCGCGGGTCCGGGCGATGGCGGCGGCGTCCCCCTGAAAGGGGCGGCGGGGGTTGGCGACCAATAAGACGCTCGCCTGGCCGGAGGCAAAGGATCCGGCCAGGGCGCCCAGCACTCGCGCACCCTCGTCTCCCCCCACATCGACTACCAGGCGAGCCCCAGGGTCAAGCAAAGCCTCCCGCAGGTTGCCGGCCAGAATGGGCAGGTCGGCCGTGTCGAACTCCGGCCCGGGGGCGACCAGTCGGACTCCCTCTCCCGCCAGAACCCCGCGCAGGTCGCGGGAACGAAAGTAGGGAGTGACCACGTCGAGGTCCGCCAGGGAGGTCGAGTGGCCTTCCCGGGCCAGCCGGCGGGCCAGGTGCAGGGCCAGTTCGGTCTTGCCGCTGCCGAAAGCTCCCACCAGAACGGTGATCCTGGCGTCGCTCACCGCGGCAGGCAGATCCGGTTCAGCCGGCCCAGGCGCTCGATGCGCTCCTCGGCCAGCAGGTCGGCCGCCCGGTAGGTCGGTACGCCCTCCGCCCGGCTGATCTCGATAATCCGGGCCACTTTGTCATAGATCGTCGCCACCTGAGCATAGGCCCGGTCGCGGTTGTATCCGGCCGGAGCGAACTCGTGGGCCACGTTGACCACCCCGCCGCCGTTGATTACGAAGTCCGGCGCGTACAGGATCCCCAACTCGTGCAGCCGGTCGCCGTGGCGCGGCTCCTGCAACTGATTGTTGGCGGAACCGGCCACGATCCTGGCCTTGAGCTGGGGGATCGTGCCGTCGTTGAGGATCGCGCCCAGGGCGCAGGGGGCGAAAATGTCCGCCTCCACGGCGTAGATCGCTTCAGGTTTCACCGCCATAGCGGGGAATTCCTGCACCACCGACTCCACCCGATCGGGAAAGATGTCGGAGACGATCAGCCTGGCTCCCTCATCGTGCAGGTGCCTGCAGAGGTGGTAACCGACGTGGCCCAACCCCTGCACGGCCACCACCTTGCCCCGCAGCGACTCGGACCCCCAGACCGCCTTGGCGCACGCCTGCATCCCGCGATAGACGCCGAAAGCGGTAGCCGGCGAGGGGTCGCCGCTCTTTTCGGGGAGCCCGGCGACATGCGACGTCTCCTGCTGCACCACGACCATCTCCGCGGTGCCGACGCCGACGTCCTCGGCCGTGATGTACCGGCCCCCCAGGGTCTCGACGAACTTGCCGAAGGCGCGGAACAGCTCCTCCGTCTTGTCCTTCCGGGGATCCCCGATGATGACCGCCTTCCCGCCCCCCAGGTTGAGGCCCATGGCCGAATTCTTGTAGCTCATCCCCTTGGACAGGCGCAGGGCGTCGGTGATGGCTTCGTCCTCGCCGGCGTAGTTCCACATCCGGCAGCCGCCCAGGGCCGGGCCCAGGGTCGTGTCGTGGATCGCCACGATGGCCTTCAGCCCCGAAACCCGGTCGTGAAAGAAGGTGAGTTGCTCGTGTCCGTGCTTTTCCATGTACTCGAAAACGTTCATCCATCCTGCCTCCTCAAGGCTGGGATACGATGGTCCGGCCCGCCGATGGGCTCCCCGCCCCTTCCACCCCCCTGGAGTTCCGCCCGGCGGTTTCTTTCTCCTGCCATAGCTTGCGCATCCTGGACCTGATCGCAAGTCAGTCGCGTTGAAAGCATTCGACACCCGCGCGCGGCAGTCCTGGTCCGCCGAGGATCACCCGGCCGGAGCTTACCGGCGGCCCTGAAGAACAACGAAAACAGAAACGCCCCCGCCGAAAGGGGGCGATGACGCGGCGCAAAACTCAGGCGGAACTAGCTGACCTTGCTCTCCATCCGCAGCTTGTCGGCGACCATGGCAATGAACTCCGAGTTGGTGGGCTTACCCCGCTCCCGGTTGACGGTGTGCCCGAAAAGCTTGTTGATCGTCTCCACGTTGCCGCGGCTCCAGGCCACCTCGATGGCGTGCCGGATGGCGCGCTCGACGCGGCTCGGGGTGGTGTTGTGGTTCCGGGCGATGGTCGGGTAGAGTTCCTTGGTGATCCCGCCGAGGAGCTCCACGCGATCGACCACCATCAGGATCGCCTCGCGGAGGTAACGGTACCCCTTGATATGGGCCGGGATGCCGATTTCGTGAATGATGGCCGTCACTTCCGTGTCGATGTTGCGGTCCTTCTGGGTGGTCAGGACCGAGATGGGAGGCGTCCCGCCGTTGGCGAGCTGGCGCACCCGGTTGGCCAGGACGTCCAGGCTGAAGGGCTTCAGCACGTAGTAGTCGGCGCCAAGTTGCAGGACCCGCTGGGTAATGCTCTCCTGCCCAAAGGCGGTCAGCATGATCACCTTCGGCCGCTTGGAGAGGTTGCTGGCGTTGAGCCGCTCCAGCACGCCGATCCCGTCAAGATGCGGCATAATGATGTCCAGTACGACGACGTCAGGCTGGTGCTGCTCCACCGCCTCGATTACCTCGAGGCCGTTGTGGGCGATCCCAACCAGTTCCAAATCGGCCTGGGAAAGCATGTACTCTCTCACCAGTTCACAGAACTCCCGGTTATCGTCCCCAATTAGGACCTTGATCCTTTGCACTGAACTCGGCTCCCTTCACCTAGTTCATCCAGAGCGATGACACCTTATAGCGCCAACCTTGTGCCAGCGAGTTTTCGGTTATCAGTATTCTCGCTGGCCTACCAGATTCCTCCTCCGATGGGCGATAAAAACCCCGTTAACTTCTCGTCTCCTTTCGCCACCAGATATGGCTTTTAATAGTACTTACCGCCGGGTTAGACGCCAGTCGCGCGGCGGCGCCCCGGCGCGCGCAAAACAGGGGCCGGAGTCGATTGACCCCGAGCCCCGTTCGGCCGGCCCCTTCGAAAAGCAACCCGGCTTCGCGCAGCATCCACTCGATGAAAACGCCATAACCGCGGGTTGGGTCGTTGACGAAGACGTGGGTGACCGCTCCCACCAGGCGGCCGTCCTGAAGGATCGGGCTGCCGCTCATGCCCTGGACGATCCCGCCGGTTCGCCGTAACAGGCGTTCATCCGTGATCCGAATGACCATCCCCTTGCCGTCCGGCCGGGGTTGGTGCAAGACGCGTTGGATCTCGATCTGGTACCGCTCCACGCGCCGTCCCTGAACCACGGTCAGGATTTCCGCCGGGCCCTCATGCACCTGGGAGGCCAACCCCACCGGCACCGGTTCGCTCGGCAGGACGCCGTCAGGTACCTGGTGAACCGTGCCGATGATACCGTACTGCGTATTCTTGTCGATCGTACCGATGGCCGTCGACTCGAGCAGGCCGATCTTCTCCCCGGGCTGGCTCCGGGTCCCTCTTTCCACGTCGGAGATGGTCGCCTGGACGATCTCTCCGCTCCGCACGTCGATCACGCGGTTGGTGTCGACGTCGGTGATCACGTGCCCCAGCGCGCCGAACCTGCGGGTACGCGGGTCATAGAAGGTGAGGGTTCCCACGCCGGCGGCGCCGTCCCGCACGTAGAGTCCGATGCGGTAGCGCCCCGACTCGCGGTCCTTCAGGGGACTGACCTGGTAAGAAAGGACCTCCCGGTCGCGCCGCACGGCCAGGTTGAGGGGCCGACTCCGTTGGCCCGCGTCGTCGATCAACCGCGCGGCGTCCTCCTCGCCGTTGACCTGCCGGTCATTGATCCGCAAAATCACGTCGCCGACCTGCAAGCCCGCTTCCCGGGCCGGCTGCCGGGTCTCCCCGCCAGCTCCGGTGATGGAGGCGTAGGCGACCACCATCACACCCTGGGACTGCAGCCTCACGCCGATGGACTGGCCGCCGGGGAAGACCCGCAGCGCCGGAACGACATCGACCGTCAGGCGGCGGATCGGAATCCACCCGAAAAGGCGGAATTCCAGCCGGCTCCGGCCCACTGCCAGCGACTCGATCGCCATCGGTTGAGCGAGCGAGACCTGGCGCCATTCGGTCCGTCCCAGCAGGCTGCCGTTGAGCCGCAGCAACCCCGGCTGGTCGGATCGGACCGCCACGGACCCCGGGAGCCGCAAGTCCAACAGTTGGGTTTCTCCCTGGGGCAGGCGAAGTTGATCGGGAAAGGTTGACAGGCTTCGAAACTGCGGGGTTGCGGCAAAAAGCGTTACCAGAACCGCCAGCAGGATTCCGGTCCGCTGGCGGAGGGAGAGCCTGGTGCGGTTGGAACTTTGCTTCGCGCTCCTGGGGATCCGCCCCCTTTACTCCGTTTTTCCGGAATCCGGTCCTTAGAAGTCAAATTGGACCGTCTGTGCTATTCGGTTGCATCTAGCTCCTTGTTATGGCCCGCTTGCTCCTCGTCTCAATCCCTACTTTGTCCGCATCGCCCCACTTTTATTCCGTCGACAAGCACGCAAAACGCCGCGGTGCGACGCATCCGCGGCGTTTTGCCCGCAGCCTTCTTTTTTTTCCGGCCTTCGCGGCCAGCCGCGCCCTCTAGCGCTCCGTCCGCCCCTGCGCGAGCATCTCCCGCGCGTGCGCTTCGGTCGCCCGGGTGATCCGGGCGCCGCCCAACATCCGGGAGAGCTCCCTCACCCGCCCTTGCTCGTCCAGGGCCGTCACCGCAACGGTGGTGCGCTCTCCCCGGACCTGCTTGGCCAGGGCGAAATGCGCGTCGGCGGCCGCCGCGATGCCGGCGAGGTGGGTCACCGCCAGCACCTGCCGGGTCCGCCCGAGCAGGCTCAGCCGGTCCGACACCGCCTGCGCCGCCTGCCCGCCCAGGCCGGCATCCACCTCGTCGAAGATCAGGGTGGGAACCGCGTCGTGGCTCGCCAGCACCACTTTCAGGGCCAGCATCACCCGGGAGAGCTCGCCACCCGACGCAACCCGAACCAGGGGACGGGGCGGCTCCCCCACGTTGGCGGTGAACATGATGCCGACGCGGTCCGCTCCGTGTTGCCCGACGCGGAGGTCTACCCCGTCCCGCTCCGGCTCCACGGCAAAGGCCAGGGTGGCCCCCGGCAGGCCGAGTTCCCGCAGTTCGGCGGTCGCCTGCAGCGAAAGCCGCCCCGCCGCCTCCTCCCGGGCCGCCGAGAGGCGCGTGGCCGCGGCCTGGAGCCGGCTCCCCAGGTCGCCGCGCCGGCTGTCGAGGCGGGCGGCCAATCCCTCGGCGTTGCCGAGGCGCTCCAACTCGCTCGCCACCTCCCGGCGATAGCCGAGCATCTCGCCGATCGTTCCGCCGTACTTGCGCCGCAGGGAGGCGAGCAGGTCGAGCCGCTGTTCAATCGCCTCCAGGCGAGCCGGGTCGGCTTCGACGCGATCCCGGTAGGACGACAGGTCCCGCGCCGCGTCCTGCAGTTGGGCCAGGGCCCCTTCCAGCACCTCGAGGACACCCTGCAACTCCGGGTCCAGCCGCGCGCCATCCCGCAATTCAGTCAGGGCCCTCCCTACCAGGTCGGAGGCGGCGGGCTGGTCCCCGGCCTCGTAAAGCATCGCGTAGGCGGCCTCCGTCGCGGCGCGCCGCCGCTCGGCGCTCTGCAGCAGGCGGCGCTCGGAGGACAGCTGCTCGTCTTCCCCCTCCCGCAGCCGGGCGGCGTCCAGCTCCCGCAACTGGTAGTGCAGCAGGTCCAGCCGGCGGGCGCGCTCCACCTCGTCGCCGCAGAGGGACGCCAGTTCGGCTTCGACCTGCCGCAATTCGCCGTGCAGCCGGCCCACCTCGTCCCGCAGGCGCAGCAACCCGGCCCCGCCGAAGGCGTCGAGCAGCGCCAGGGCCCGCCCGGGCAGCAGCAGCGACTGCTGCTCGTGCTGCCCGTGCAGGTCCACCAGGCCACCGGCCAGTTCGCGCAGCAGCGAGGCGTTGGTCGCACGGCCGTTGACCCGGGCGCCGTGGCGGCCCGATCGCGCGATTTCCCGCGTCAGCACCAGGGTCCCGTCCTCCGGCCCGGCCAGCCCCAGTTCCTGCAGCCGGGCGGCGACGGCGGATTGACCCGTGACGTCCACGACCGCTTCCACCAGCGCCCTGTCCGTCCCCGTGCGCACCAGGTCGGCCGACACGCGCCCGCCCAGCACCGCCTCCATGGCGTCGATCAGAATCGACTTGCCCGCGCCGGTCTCGCCGGTGAAAACATTAAGCCCTGAGCGCAGGCCGAGCCGGAGCCGGTCGATCAGGGCGAAGTTCTCGACGTAGATTTCCAGCAGCACTTAAACTGCCTCCTACCGCATCAGGTGCTTCAAACGGTCGATCACCTGCGGGGAAGCCTCGCGGGGTTTGCACACGACAAAAACGTTGCGCTCCCCGGCCAGGGTACCGATGACCTCCCGGCAGTGCAGCCCGTCGATGGCTTCCGCGACCGCCGCCGCGGTGGCCGGCAGGGTGCTGACAACGATCAGGTTCTCGGAGTTGTCCATCCCCAGGATGCATTCGCGAAAGATCCGCAGCATCCGGTCGGCCTGCCCGGCATGGGAAGGATCCTCGGGCTGCGCGTAGCGGTACCGGCCGTCTCCGGCCGGGACCTTGACCAGTTGCAGTTCCTTGACGTCGCGGGAGACGGTGGCCTGGGTGACCTGAATACCCGCTTGCCTGAGGCGTTCAGCCAACTCCTCCTGGGTTTCCACCACCTCGTCCCGGATCAGTTCGAGGATCTTCATCTGTCGCCGCGCTTTCAAGCCTGGCCACCTCCTGGGCAACTACCCCTTCGTCAGGGATCGCCCTTTTTCCTCCTCCGACCGGGTTAGAGACCGGCGTCCCCCCCCTGCTGGGTCAGCTTCCGTCGCAGGACCCGGTAGAAGTCGAAATCGGGGCGCCGCAAGAGCCGCGTCACCTCCGGCGCCGACTGCACCTCCACCTCGTCTCCGGGCAGGAGGCCAAAGCCCTGCTGGCCGTCGACCGTCAGCATGGTCTCGCCGGAATTCTCCCGGCGGACCACGATCCGCACGGCCAGGTTGCGGGAGATGACCATCGAGCGAGCCGACAGGGTGTGGGGACAGATGGGCGTCAAGAGGACCACGTCCTCGTTCGGACTGACGATGGGTCCGCCCGCCGACAGGGAGTAGGCGGTCGACCCGGTGGGGGTGGCCACGACCAGGCCGTCGGCGCGGTAGATGCCCACCCTGGTGGGGCCGATAAAGGCCTCCAACTGGACCACCCGGGCCAGCGGCCCCTTGGTCACCACGGCATCGTTCAAGGCCACGAAGCGCTGGATCCGCTGCCCGTCCCGGCGGACCCAGGCCTGCAGCATCATTCGCCGGTCGACGATGTGCTCCCCCGCCAGAAGGGGGCCAAGCCCCTGCTCCAGCTCGGAAAGCTCCAACTCGGTCAGGAAGCCGAGGTGTCCCAGGTTGACGCCCAGGATCGGCGTCCCCAGGTCCGCGAGGGTCTTGGCCGCCGCCAGCAAGGTCCCGTCCCCGCCCAGGACCACCACCGCGAGGACCTCCCCCCACTCCGCAAGCGGCCGGGCCAGTTCCGGCAGCTCCAGCACCCCGGCCGTCTCCGGCGGGCAGACCGGGTCGTAACCCAGGGCCCGCAGCCGGTTGATCACCTCGTGGACCAGGGGCACGAAACCGGGCTTCGCCAGGTTTGGTAGCACCCCCACGCGCTGCACTCCGATCACCTTCTCGCCAGGGATAAGAAGTATTCCTGGTTCCCGTCCTTGCCCGGCACCGGGGATGGAAACACCCCGCGCACGGTCCATCCGCCCTCCCACGCCGCGTCCATGACCTGCTGCACGGCCCTCCGGCGGGCCTGCTCGTCCTTGACCAGCCCGCCCTTACCAACGCCGCCCGGGCCTACCTCGAACTGTGGTTTCACGAGGACGAGGCCCTCCCCCTCGGGCCCAAGCAGGCCCCGCACCGGAGGGAGGACGTGCGCCAACCCGATGAAGGACACATCGACGACGGCGATGGTCGGAGCGGCCGGCCATTGCGGCGGCCGGGCGGCCAGTTCCCGGATGTCGGTGCCCTCCAGGGAAACCACCCGGTGGTCTCCCCGCAGCCGTGCGTGGAGCTGACCGGTCCCGACGTCCACCGCGTAGACCAAGCGGGCGCCCGCACGCAGCAGGCAATCGGTGAACCCGCCCGTCGAGGCGCCCACGTCCAGGCAGACCCGGTCCTGGACCCGCACGTCGAAATGCCGCAACGCGGCCTCCAGTTTGAGTCCCCCCCGACCGACGAAGCCGATCGGATCCCCCTTCACTTCCACCACCCCGCCGTCTCCGACGTCGGCCGCGGGCCGCGTGACCACCCGGCCGTCGACCAGGACCAGCCCGGCCCGGATGGCCGCCTGCGCCCTGGCGCGGGAGGGAAACTGACCTTTAGCCACCAACCAGGCGTCCAGCCGCATCAGCCTAGGTGGCCACGCCTCGCCGCCGGGATTGCACCCGGCGGCCCGCCT
>JAJYMS010000206.1 GCA_021786825.1 Bacillota bacterium
GCCGGGCGGCCAGCCCGACCCCCAGGGCCATAACCACGACGGGGATGATCCCCGCCACGGGGACGGCCAGCAGGATGTAGAGGTAAACGTCAAGGATGGGCCCGAGGCGCCGGGTGGATCCCACCAGGATGCCGACCCCGACGCCCAGGACCGCCGCGATGAGGTAACCCAGGACCAGGGATTGCAGCGAGATCAGGAGGGCCGTCCAGAAGGGCGCCGCCACCAGCAGCCGGGCCGCCGACCACAGCACCGCCAGGGGGCCCGGCAGGGTGAAGCTGGTCGTGCGCAGGCTCAGCAGTTGCCACCCGACCAGGATAACGACCAGCGAAACTAACCGCAGGAGGGCGAGGCGGTCGAACCGCAACGACCTGGTGCGCGACGACGGCGTGGCTACCTGGAGGTTACCGCTGGCTTCCATGGTCCGGCCCCTCGCCTATTGCTTGCCCAGCCGCTTCAAGGCGGCGTCGAGGGGACCAAAGTCGTAGTAAAGTTCCGGCTTCAGCAGGTCACCGCCCTTGATGCTGCCGGCCTCCGAGTAGAACTTCAGGCTGAAGTCGGCGGTCTGGGGGGTGAGGTTGCCGTTGACGTCCCAGATGTCGGCTTGCAGGTAGGCTTTCACCACGGTCTCCACGAGCTTCGCGTCAAGCTGGGGGAAGAGCCGCTTCGCCTCGCCGATCAGCCATTGGGGATCGGCCTTGGCCTTGCGGCGCGTCTCCAGGTTGGCGGCGATGAGATCTTCGACCACCTTGGGGTTCTTGGCGAGCCAGTCGTCCGACGCCCAAAAGGCGGTTCCGTTCAGGCCGGGGAAGAGTTGCGAGTAGGCGATCAGGATGTGGAACTTGCCGGGGGCCTTGGCCTGCACGCCCAGGGCGTCCTGGATCTCCAGCGGCGAAGCGTCGATCTGCCCACTGAGCAAGGCCTGCGCCCGCACGTCCGAACCGGGGATGACCAGGATGGTCGGTTTAATGTTGTACTTTTGGTTCGTCCATTTCACCAGGGCGTTGGTGATGGAGCCCTCGCTGTGAATGGCCACGCGCTTGCCGTCCAACTGCTTGGGGTCGGTCAACTCGGCCCGGCTGGCCATCGACCACTCGTTGCGCTTGTGCTCCAGGACCATCTTCATCTTGGCGCCGGCCTGGACCGCCGCCATCCCTGTGGGCGAGGAGATGGCCGCAAATTGGGCGTCGCCGTTGGTGAGGGCCTGGACGGCCAGTTCCGGCTTGGCCAGAAACTTCGGCGTCACCTCGTAACCCTTGCTCTTCAGGGACTCCCAGGCGAGCATCTCCACCACGTCGCCCAGGGAGACCGACGATGAATGGGCCACGGTGATCTTGACCGGTGCCTTGGCGGGCGCCGCGGCGGGCGCCTTGCCTCCCCCGCACCCGGCCAGCAGGCCGGCAACCAGCACGAGAACCAGAGCGGATGCCAGAAACGCGCGGCGAGAGAAAGTCTTCACCCCTGTCTCCTCCTATCGGTCATAAAATCATGCCAACCGCTAACGACCGTCCTCGATTACTTCCTTGGCCTGGCCGTCCGTGAAGCGCTCCCCGCAATAAGGGCATAGCATCGGCCGGTCCTTGCCCTTGAAATCATCCGTGGCAGCGTAAAACTTGTTGTCGCATTTGGGACAGACCACCCACATGATCCTCGCCATCGTCCTCCGTTCTCCCCCTTGCTAGACGTAGTCCTGCAACCGCACCCGCTTCATCACCTCTTCCGGTACCGCGATTCGCTCGGCAAAAGCCCGTCCGATGGGGCGGGTGGCGTCGATGATCATCTTGGAACCGACCGCGTGGCGGGTGGCGGAGGGATCCAGGCTACCCCCCCGGACCTCCCTGATGATGTTGACGTCGATGTCCGGCTGCACCCGGGTCGCCATCGCCCAGAGCACTTCCCGCTCGTTGAAGGCGTCCACGTCTGAATCCACCACGATGATGTGCTTGAGTTCGTCGTGGTGCGGGAAGGCCGCCAGCGCGGCCTGCACCGCCTCGCCGTCCACCTTCTTGTCGATGGAGATGTAGGCGTGGAAGCGGCAGGAGCCGGAGATGGGAAAGTGGACCGCCCGGACGGTGGGGAGGGCCGCCTTGATGGCCTCGTAGATGCCCGCTTCCTTGGGGATTCCGCCGAGGATCGAGGTATCCGGGTGGCCGACCAGGATGTTCAGCCAGATCGGGTCGCGGCGGTGGGTGATGGCGGTGACCCGGACCACCGGGCCCCAGCGCTGCGGGCCGTAGTAGCCGGTGAACTCGCCGAAGGGGCCCTCGGCGTCGCGGACTCCCGGCAGCACCTCGCCCTCGACGACCACTTCCGCGTCCGCGGGGACCAACAGCCGCTCGCCGAAGCTCACCGAGGGGACCAGCCGGAGCGGTTCGCCCAGCACCCCGCCGATGTGCTCGTACTCATCGGCCTCCATGGGGATCAGCGCCTCGCTCCCCAGGAAGAACCCGGGGTGGTGGCCGTGGACATGGGCGATGGGCAGGGGCCGGCCCGTCTCTTCGGCCCGGCGGAAGTAGTTCCAAAGGTGCCGGGGGGACATCCAGAGCCCCAGGTGCCTCTCGTCCTTCACCAGTTGCCGGTGGTGAGACGAGTTGTAGACGCCGGTCTCGGGGTCGGCCGCCACCACGGCGTCCACCAGGTAGGGGTAGCCGTCCATGGTATGGTGGGTGACCACCGGCAGGTCGTAAAGGTCCGCGTCGTCGCCCGCGCGGACCACCTCCTGGACGGGAGCCTCGCGGCGGGTCACCACCACCGGCTTGATGGGCTCCCGCACCCGCCGGGCGAATTCCAGGGACAGCTCCATGCGCCAATGCTCCCTGGATAGGTCCAGGGCCAGGGCGACCTTGTCGCGAGTGGCGAAGGCGTTGCTCAGAAGGCGGAACCCGCTGGGCTTTCCCTTGAGGTTCAGGACGTTCTCGAACAGCACCAGCGGAAAGCGTTCACCGTTCTCCAGGTGCTGCTGGATGGCGGTCACTTCGAACTTGGGATCGACCGCCTTGCTGACGCGCAGGATGTCGTTGGGAAGCTCTTTCTCCATCCGGTTGAGAAACTGCCTCAGATCTTTGGCCAAGCCCCGTCCTCCTGTTCGACACGTCCTCAGCTGATTCGAAGACCGCCCATTTTGGCCTTGAAGCTGCGCAACAAGATGTAGCTCCGTACCATCGTGATGCCGTTGAGGGAGTAAACGGACTCGCGCAGGAAGCGCTCCAGGTCGGTCCCGTCCTTAAGCGCCGCATGGACGTGCAGGGTGCTGGGGCCGGTCATCTGGTTGACGCTCTGGACGTCGGGGTTGGTGGCCAGCTTCGCCGCCACCGCGGTCAGGTGCCTCGGTTCCACGTCGATCTCGAAGAAGGCCGAAACCGACCGGCCCACCTTCTTGGGGTCGACCACGACGGTGAACCGCTCGATCACCCTGCGTTCGACCAGGGCCCGAACGCGGTCGCGCACCGCTCCGCGGGTCAGATTGAGGGCTCGTCCGAGGTCGGCGTATGAGGTCCGCGAATTCTCCGCCAAAAGCTCGAGGAGGCGGACGTCCACAGAATCCAATCCTTCGAAATTGGCCGTCATGTCCTTCGCCTCCCACGGTAATCACGATTTCTAATATTGGGTTATATTAATTAGACAGCGCGCCCGGAAAACCTTCTCAACTTTGTGCAATGTTGTCGGCAAAAACAGGCAATTTAACCGCACAATGTTGTTCGGTCTGACTGTACTTCCATACATTGTTCAAAGAAAAAACGGCCATGGCAGCCAACCGTAATCTTCGGACGGCGGACGCGTCGCGCTGCAATCCGGCGCCGCCCGGCGGCGCCTCCCCCTGTCATTCCGCGTGGTGCCGGTAGAGGTCAACCACCTCCCGGTCGGTGGTTTGATCGAAACGCTCATAGAACTGCCCTACGGCCCAGAATGGTTCCGGTGTCTCCAGGCAGACCACCTTGTCGCATTCCTGTTTCAGCCGTTCCACCGTGTCAAGAGGGGCCACCGGCACCGCCAAAATGACCCGGCGCGGTCCTAGACCCACCACCCACCGGAGCGCCGCCGCGGTCGTAAGGCCGGTGGCGACCCCGTCGTCCACCACGATGACGCGGCGGCCGGCAAGGTCGGGAAGGGGCCGGTCCTCCCGGTAGTTCCGGAGCCGCCGCTCAATTTCCAGCCTGCGCGCCTCGCGTTCCCGCTCGAGGTACTGCGGACTGACGTCCAAGTGGTGACAGAGGTCCTGGTCGAGCAGGACGCTGCCGTCGGGGGCCACCGCCGCCACCGCCAACTCCGGGTTTTGCGGCGCTCCAATCTTCTGCGCGAGGGCCAGATCCATTGGGGCGCCCAGCAGTTCGCAGACCACGGCGGCCACCACCACGCCGCCCCGGGGGATGGCAAGAACGAGCGGCTTACCCCCGGCTGCCCCGGTGCCCCCGAAGGCACCTCCCTCTCCTACCTCCTGGAGGCGGACCGCCAGTCGATACCCGGCTTGAGTTCGATCGCGAAACAGCAAGGTTTGCCTCCTTCCTGACGGCTCCCCTTACAAGCGCCCGGCACTTACGCTAGCCTTCGCCTCGCGCGGCCGCCCCAATCGTGAGCTGGTCCGCTAACCTCGAAGGGTGGCCTAAGCCTGGACGCGATGATTGGTCGGCGGATGCGAAGCGAGATGAACCCCGGGGGAGGACCCCGTGTCCGGGAGAGCGAATTATGACCCATTCTGCGGAAAGCGGTGGTAGCGGCGTGAAGCGCGAGACCCCCCCCAAGAGCCTCCACCCCAACGTCTGGATCGCCGGACTGATCAGCCTCTTTACCGACGTTTCTTCGGAAATGCTCGTACCCGTCCTCCCCTTGTTCTTGGCGAACACGCTGGGGACGCCCATCCGCGCCATCGGGCTGATCGAAGGGCTGGCCGAGACAACCGCCAGCGTCGTAAAGGCCGCCTCGGGTTGGCTGTCGGACCGGATGGGCCGCCGCAAGCCCCTGATGGCCTGGGGCTACGGGTTGTCCAACGCGCTCAAGCCGCTGCTCGGGTTTACGGGGACCTGGGGGCAGGTGCTGGCCATCAGGGTGGCCGACCGCTTCGGCAAAGGGGTCCGCGGTGCGCCCCGCGACGCTCTCCTGGCCGACTCAACCGAGCCGGCCCAGCGAGGCCGGGCCTTCGGGCTGCACCGGGCGATGGATACCGTCGGCGCCGCCATCGGCCCCCTCCTGGCCTGGCTGATCCTCCTGAGGGGTCCCGGGCACTACCGCGTCGTCTTCTGGTGGGCGGCCGTGCCCGGCATTGTGGCTGTCGCCCTGCTCGTGGCCTTTCTGCGGGAGACCGGGGTCGGCCCCCGCGGGAACGGCCCGATTTTGCGAAACTGGAGCCTGTCGCTGCGTTTCCTCTCGCCGCGGCTGCGGCGGTTCATGCTGGTGGGCGTGCTCTTCGCCCTGGGGAACTCGGCCGACGCCTTCCTGATCCTGCGAGCGCAAGACCTGGGCCTGGCCGCCGCCCTGGTGCCACTGGCTTACTTCATCTTCAACGCCAGTTACGCACTGCTCTCGTACCCGGCCGGTGCCCTTTCGGACAAGGTGGGGCGCAAACCGGTGATGGGGGTCGGGTTCGCCGTCTTCGCCCTCATCTACTTCGGCTTCGGCGCGGCGACGCGGAGCTGGATGGCCTGGCCGCTCTTTCTGCTCTACGGCCTTTACTACGCCGGCACCGAGGGCATCCAGAAGGCTTACATCGTCGACCACGCCGACTCTGACCAGCGGGGCACGGCCGTCGGGGTGTACAATGCCCTGACCGGCCTGGCGGCACTCCCGGCCAGCCTGGTGGCGGGCTTGCTATGGGACGGGATCGGACCCGCCGCGCCCTTTTACCTGGGCAGCGCCACGGCGGCGGTATCGGCGCTGCTGCTCCTGCTCTGGGCCTAGCCGCAAGCGGCGTGCCGAACGACGGAGCGACCATCCCGGTCCTGTAAGAGCTACCCGCCACTTACCGGCGCCGCCACGACCACCTCGTCGCCATCGCCCAGCAGCCGGTCCAACTCCGACCGGCTGCCGTTGACGGCCGCCACCCCGACCTCCGCCAGGGGGATCCCGAGGCGTCCCAGGAGGGCGGCGAGGGTGTCACCGGGTTGCAGGTCGGCGGTGAGCGGGACCGCCGGGGGGCGGCTTCCTGGTC
>JAJYMS010000144.1 GCA_021786825.1 Bacillota bacterium
GCTGGTCACGACCCGGTCGTTGATCACCTCCCAGGTCAGGTCCTTCACCCTGGCCTCGATGTCCTGGATCTTGATCGCCTCGTGGGACAGCGGCGTCTCGTTCTCCACCATGACCTGCTTGGTGCGCTCCCCGACCACGCGGAAGGTACGAACCAGGGGCCCCCCGGGCAGGGTTTCGACGCACACCTGGCAGTCCTCGGTGACCTTCACGAAGACCTGCAGGATCACCCGCACCTGCACCCGGTGGCTGCCCGGCAGGACGACCTTCTCCACCCGCACCACGACCCAGTTGATCTCCACCCGCATGTCGGGGGTGGCCCCGGCCACGTCGACCACCGCGGTGAAGGGAAAGTCGATCGCCTGATGGTAGGCGATGTTGTCGGTCCCAATGAAAAAGATCTGGGCGTGGATGATCCCGCGGATGGAGACGTGGTCAGGCAGTACCTCCGCCACGACGTCGCGGACGTCCACCCTGACGTCGCGGATCTTGACGGCCGGGCGCTCCAGGACGACCTCGTGCAAGGGGCTCACGATGGTGGTGTTCTCGCCCACGACGGAGGCGGCCTTGATCAGGGGGCCCGCGTTGGACAAAAAGACGTTGACCTGGGCGTCCTCCGTCACCTTGACGAAGAACTGGACGATCACCTGCTGTTCGAGGTGCAGAGGGTCAGCCAGGTTCCAGTTGATCTTCTCCACCCGCCACCGGATGTGGGCCTTCATCGGCCGGCCGAGTTGCGCTCCCGCCACGCACACGAAGTGAGAGAAGGGGATGTCCTCAGCCTGGTGGTAGATGCGATCGTCCTCGCCGACGAAAAAGACCTGCTTGTGTAGCGTCCCCTCGATAAGTACCTGCCCGCTCAAAACTGACCCTTTGACGTCGATCAGCTTGGCGTCGATGCGGAAGATTTTGATGGCCGGGCGACTCAGCGCCACCGTCGTGTCGATGGTCTGCTCCCCCGTGTTTTCGCCCACCACCAGTTCGACCTTCACGAAGGTCGGGCGGGATTCAAAACGTGGGGCGGCCTGGTGAGCCTGCGCCTGGCCTGCCCTAAAGGCGCACCGTCACCTCGCGTGTGCTCAGCCAATTGCCAGTTCCTCCGGCTTGGCCCGCGTGAGGCACCCGGTCTCGGGGTCCCAGCCGCGCATCGCGTAGTACATCCTGACCGCCTGGGCCAGGCCCTTGGGCAACCGGTCCGCTTCCGGACCAAACCCTTCCCGCATGTGCGGTCATGTCGTCGGCCCCGTGCTCGGCCACCGCATACCCCAGGCCCACCCCCACCTTGCCGTGCGGGTCGTGCATCAGCAACTCCCGCCCCTTGACGTGCATGGCCAGTTCCTCCGCCAGCAGTTTGCCGAGGCCCCGGCCCTGGACGATCATCTCCAGCAGGGACAGCAGGGGCGCCGGGTTGCCAAACCGTAGCTCCGTCCCCCATCACAAAGTGGGGGTACGATCCCACGCAGTGTGTTGCTCACAGGTTGACTCACCCTCCCTTTGCGAATTCGCGGGCAAGAAACTCGAGGGCCAGCGCACAGGTGACGGCTCCCGGGTCGGCGTGCCCGACGGACCGCTCCTGCAGCCATCCGGCACGGCCCGCGCTCGCGCGCATCCCGGTGGTGGCCTCCGCTCCCGCCCGGGCTGCCAACGCCGCCCGCGCCGCCGCTTCGGCCAGCGAGAGGCCTGCCTGGGCCGCCTCCTCCATGGCGGTGACGGCGGGAGCCAGGGCGTCGAGCACCGTCTTGTCGCCTACTCGGGACTTGCCCCGCTGTTGGATGCCCTCCAGCGCCGCCCGGGCCAACCTGGCCAGGTCAGGCGTCCCCAGCTCCGTCAGGTCTTGGGCAGCCTTGCCTGCCCGCATCAGCGCGGTAGCAATCAGAACGCCCATGGTGGATGCGGCAGCTCCTCCAAAAGCGGAGCCCGCCCGCAGCAGGACCGCTCCGACATCACTCCCGGCCACCGACGTAAGGGTCTCCCGCACCGCCCTGCAGCCGATCGCCATGGTCACACCCAGGTCGCCATCACCGACCGCGGCGTCCAGGTCCGTCAATCGATCGCGCTCGGCTTCCAGGGCCGTCGCGACCCGCAGGAGAATGGCAACCAGATCGGGGGAGTTGCAGACGTCAGACAAGTTAACTGCCTCCCTTCACGCCTGGCGGAAAAAGGGGGATGCGGCGGGAGCATCGAGCAGCCTGTTCAGTTCCTCATCGAGGTGCAGCACCGTGATGGAAGCCCCCGCCATCTCCAGCGAAGTGGCGTATTCGCCTACGTAGGGCCGATGGATCCGCACTCCCCGCTCCGCCAGCACGTCATGCACCCGGCGGTACAGGATGTAGAGTTCTTCTTTCGGGGTAGCGCCCAGACCGTTGACCAAGACGGCAACCCCTTCGCCACTGGGGAGGGGGAGTTCGGCCAGAATCCGCTCCAACAGGTCGTCGGCAATTTCGTCGGCCGGTTTCAGGGGACCACGTTGCACGCCCGGCTCGCCGTGAATTCCCATCCCGATCTCCATCTCGCCCTCGCCGATGGAGAAGGTCGGGCGCCCGGCTGCGGGCACGGTGCACGACGAAAGGGCAACACCCATGCTGCGCATCCGGGCGCAGGTTTTCTCCGCCAAGCGCTGCACCTCAGTCAAGCCCATCCCCGCCTCCGCCGCGGCCCCGGCGATCTTGTAAGCGAAGAAGATTCCAGCGACGCCGCGCCGTCGGTGCGCCTCGGCGGGAGGAGCGGAGGCGACGTCGTCGGCCACGCGGACAGAGGTCACCCTGACTCCCTCCGCCTCAGCCATTTCAGCCGCCATATCGAAGTTCATCGTGTCACCGGCGTAGTTTCCATACAGGTACAGAACGCCAGCCCCGCCGTTGGCCGCACGCGTCGCGTTGAACATCTGGTTGGCGCTGGGCGAAGAGAAGACGTTGCCGATCGACGCCGCATGGCAGAGACCCTTGCCCACGTAACCCATGAAGACTGGTAGATGCCCCGAGCCTCCCCCGGTGACGATAGCCACCTTGCCGGCAACCGGGGCATCCGTCCGCACAACGGCTCTGGGTTCCCCGGGAACGCGCTTGAGCTGATCCGGGTGCGCCTTTATAATTCCGTCGAGCGTCTCGTCAACAAACTGGAACGGGTCGTTGATGATCTTTTTCAAGCCCTCCGCCTCCTCCTTCATCCTCGGGAACGCAACAGATGTCCGACTGTTTGGGCACGATGAGGCGGTGCAGAAGCTGCGCCGCAGAGCGATCCACAAGTGACGAGGCATCGACCCTGGCCCACAGTGAGGTAGAGTTCGAGGCTATGGTCGCCACGGGAGACCCTCAACGGATGGCACTGGCCGATAAGGCCTTCCACTGCGCGGTCCATGTCGTCGGGGCCGGGCGCCCCTCCGCGGGCCGTAGGCCCGCACCAGATGCTCGTTTCGGCCTTCAGGAGCGCCTGCCGGGCGTCGCCCGTGAGCTGATCCAGGCTCACCTGGTCGAATCAAGAATTGGTGCCGAGCGAGCAGCACAGGTGGCCGCCCAGTCCGGGCCCCGGTCTGAGCCAGGAGATCGATAGCACGAAACTCTCTCCCCCGGCCCGCTCATCCGTGGGGCGGACCACTGACTGCGAGCCATTCCGATGGCAGCCCTCGTCCGAGAAGGTATTGGACAAATTCGTGGGCGGCGATTTCCCTGAGCACTGCGAGTGATAATGGGAGCCAGCGTTGCGGCCGCAGATAGCTGGCCGGGGAAACCCTCCCGGTGGCCTCCAGGTGATGGTAGAGTTCGTGAGCAATATGCATCGCCATGGCCAAGTCGGGCTGCTTGTCCCCAATTTCATCCATTAATTGATAGACCGACCACTCCTGCACATCGATCTGCGCAGGCCTGGTTGTGTATGTAGCTCTGACACGGGGGTCGGCTTTATCGCCCTGGGAAGGGATCAGCGAAACCGTAACACCTGCGGCGGCAGCCCAGCCAATTACTTGGGCTGCTTCCAGCGGACACCAATGCGGCGCTAATGTCCGCGCGCAAGTTTCGCCCAACTTGGCCGCCGCGACAATGGAGGCGCGCTTCTCCGCGGCCGAAAGCCCCGCCCACGCATAGCGAAGAGTCAGTTGCGAAGTGTATCGTTCGAGTCTCTCAGCGTCCATCCCTGCTCACCGCGATCAACACAACCGGGGTGTCGCCGCCCAACCCCTGCCACTCCGCTTCAACCACCGCCATCATTTGTTCGATTTCAGTCATTCCGCTGAGATCAAGAACTTTGGCCCCGTACAGGACAAAAATGCAAGGCAACTGCTTGCCGCCGTCGCCATAAGCGGTGTGCAACTCGAAGGTTTCCAGAAGTTTTTCCCGCGCATCGGCGACGGTTGCCGATTGCACGGATCCACCTGTATTTTGAAACCGGATGGTCCCCGTCCGATCCAGAACCCTGAGCAGCCTGGTTCTCGTCTTCAGAAGGTTGAACAGGCCATGCTCCACCCGGACACTTTCATAGACGGTTAGATCACCCGTTTCTCCGGCGACGGCGGTGGCCTCCGGGGTGGTTCCGATTGACTTTGCCGCCAGCAGGCGGAGTTCCTCAGGCGACAATTCGCGCACTGGCCCACGATCCCGCAATTCGGTGGCGCCTGTCGCCGTCGCCGTCACCACGTTTCGCGCCGGGTCTACCTCGATGTAAACATCAACGGTATCCGGAGCAGCTCCCTGGCGCAGAACCGAAGCCTCGGCCTCTTTCCGAACTCTCATGACGTCTTCCTGGGATGGGTTGATGATGCTTCGCTGGACAGTTTCACGAACCATTGCCAACGCAACGCCGATGGCGGAAATGACCTCGCTTCGGGGAACGCGGGCGTACTGCAGGCCCATGGCGCGTGCCGCGAACGGCACGATTGCGGAAGCGCCGCCGCCACCACCCACGAGCGCCACCGAGCGTTCATCCAACTTGTACTCCTTAATTAGTGTTTGCACCTGGCGAATCACCTTGCCAGTGGCCGCCTGAAGAACCAAAGTAGCCGCCCGCTCGGCATTTACGCCCAACTCCGCTCCCAGGAGCTCAAACGCAATCGCCGCCGCTTCGGGGTTACCGTAAGCGTAATCTCCCGGCTGCACATCCGCGGTTACGTGGGCGGCGCAAGTAGTCGTCAAGGCAAAGCGGCGTCCCGTGGGCGTTTCCACCGCCAGGTGGTCCGCCGGGTCCCCAGGACGGGGCTGAACTGCAACTAAACGTCCCCCGGAGAGATCGCCTGGCGAGGCGTAGGCCACGTATTGAAAACCCGCAATATGGGCGCTGCGCGGACCCACGTTCACGATACGGCCGTTGGCGGCGCGGATCATCGAACCCCCTGCCACCCCTAAGGTCCGGGTGTCGAGAGAGTGAAGGTAGGTCTTGTGACCCCCAACCTCCGCGTATTTGACCATCACCTTGCCGTTCCGAATCACCGAGATATCGGTGCTGGTGCCGCCCACTTCGAGGAAGACGCCGTCGGATATTCGTCCAAACATGAGCGCCCCGGCGACGCCAGCGGCCGGTCCGGACAACATGGTAAGAATCGGACGACGCTTTACCTCCCCAGCATTCATCACACCTCCGTCTCCCCGCATGATCATCAGGGGTGCTGAAATCCCCGCCTGTTGCACACTTCTCTCTGTCATCTCCACCGACTCGACCATCTTCGGCAAGATGCTGGCATTGAGAACGGCGGTGCGAGTCCGCACTCGGAGGCCGTAGAGTTTCGAGATGTCATGCGTGCAGGTGGCGATCAAACCCTCCTCCCGAACAAGCCGGGCTATTTCCTCTTCCCGGCCGGGATCATCCACGCTGAAAGGCGTTGCAGCAACAACGGCCCCCACGCTTTCCGACTTGAGGTCCTTCAGGGCGGCCCTTTCCCTTCCCTCAACCTGCTTTTCCGATCCCAGGTCCACATAGCGGTGAACCGTGCGGAGCACGCGGTCTGGAGCAAGTGGTATCGCTCCTACCCGCGTATCCATGCGGGCTTTTGCCCCCTCCAGCCCCGTCCCGGCCGCCAGGATGCCGACCGGAACCACGTCTCCTTCCAGCATGGCGTTCGTGGCTTGCGTGGTGCTATGAGCAATGAAAAGGACCTGCCTCGGATCAATGGTGTTTTCCTCGAGCAATCTGCCCAGGGCTTCC
>JAJYMS010000122.1 GCA_021786825.1 Bacillota bacterium
ACTTTGAAAAAGACGGTCACATTGATCACCGGAGTTATCGGCACTGACCCCCATATCATTGGGAATCGGGTCCTGGGGTATGCCCTGGAGAACGCTGGTTTCAAGGTAGTCTCACTGGGGGCTTATACTCCTCAGGAGGAGTTTATCAAGGCAGCGGTCGAAACCAAGGCGGCGGCCATTCTGGTGGGGTCCTTTGCCGGCCAAGGGGAGTTGGAGTGTGAGGGCTTCGGGGATCGGTGTCAGGAAGCGGGCCTCTCGGATGTCCTCCTGTACATCGGGGGTAATGTAGTCATCGGCCAGCAGGACTGGCCCGATGTGGTGCAGAGATTCAAGAAGATGGGCTTTTGCCGGGTCTACCCGCCCGGTACCCTGCCCAAGGAGATCATCGCCAACCTGAAGGCCGACCTCCGTCTCGAAGAGGCCGATGGTGAGAGAGTTGGATAGTCCCGCGCCGGAACCTTTCATCCTTATCGACTTCGGAAGCACCTATACAAAGGTGGTCGCGGTGGACGCCGCGGGGCCGCTTCTGCTCGGGGTAGCCCAGGCACCTACCACGGTGAGTACTAATGTGACCATCGGGTTATCGGAGGCCCTGTCCCGTCTGAAAGAACAGGTTCCGGGGCTGGACCTTCAGCGGGCCCGAAAACTAGCCTGCAGTTCGGCGGCCGGTGGTCTGCGCATGGTCACGGTGGGGCTAGTCCCGGATCTCACGGTGGAAGCCGCCCAGCGCGCAGCGCTCGGAGCGGGTGCGAAACTTGTGGGGACTTTCGCCTACAAACTGTCCTCCCGGGAAGTGGTACGAATTGCTGAACTGCGCCCGGACATCGTGCTGCTTGCCGGCGGCACCGACGGTGGGAACGAGGAGGTAATCCTTCACAACGCAGAGGTTTTGGCCACATCCGACCTGGAGACCCAGGTCGTGGTGGCCGGCAATAAGGCTGTCACGCCGGTGATCGAGCGGCTGCTCCGTGAGAAGGGGAAGTCTGTCCGCGTTACCGAGAACGTTATGCCGGATTTGAACCAACTCAACGTTGAGCCCGCCCGGGCCATCATCAGGGAGATATTCATTGAGCGGATAGTGATGGCCAAAGGGCTGAGCGACGCCCGGGCGATGGTCGAAGGGATTCTGATGCCCACTCCGGCAGCCGTGCTTGAGGCGGCCACTTGCTTGGCTCAAGGGGCAGAAGGGGAACCCGGTCTGGGGGAACTGGTGGTTGTCGACGTGGGGGGGGCAACGACCGACGTACACTCGGTGGCCAGGGGCACGCCGACACAGCCCCACGTCCTCGCGCGGGGATTACCAGAGCCCTACGCAAAGCGTACCGTCGAGGGAGACCTGGGTATTCGCTACAACGCCCCGACGATTCTCGAAAGTGTTGGCCTCACCAAGCTCGCGCAGTCGCTTCTGAAGCTCGACCGGCAGTTGAACCTTGCACCCGCCGTGGAGGAGCTTTCAAGGGACGTTGGGCGCATACCCCAGGACGAGTTGGGCTGGGCCTTGGATGTCGCCCTGGCCAGCGCAGCCGTGGAAGTCGCCGTGCACCGGCACGCCGGCCGGATCAGATCCGCATTCACCTTGCAGGGAGAGGTCATACTCCTGTACGGAAAGGATCTTACGGCCATCCCCACCTTGATCGGGACAGGGGGGGTCTTCAAATACGGCAAGGGCCCCCGGAGGGTGCTGGAGAAAGCTCTTTACGACCCTCAGGACCCGGAATCCATGTGCCCGAAGGCCCCTAGGATGCTGATTGATGGCGAATACATCATGGCTGCGATGGGCCTGTTAGCGACGCGGCGCGCGGCGGCGGCTGTGCGGTTGATGAAACAGCACCTGCGGCCGGCATAAGGCTGCGGGAGGCTGGGCGCTCCACGGCGCCTGGCGCGAGCGTTTCAGAGCAAGGCCGGAGGTGGGGACATGCTGGTCATACGGACGTTGCTTTTCGCCCCGGGGAACAACGCGCGGCGGGTGGAAAAGGCTCTTAACAGTAACGCTGATGCTGCTATCATCGATCTGGAGGATTCCGTGCCGAATGCGGAAAAGGAGGCGACGCGTCCTCTGGTGCGGCAGGCCTTGTCACAGGGCCGCCGCAACCTGGCCTATGTTCGCGTAAACGGCCTGACTACGCCGTGGGCCTTCGGTGACCTGAAGGCGGTGGTCTGCCCTCAGTTGGACGGCATCGTGCTGGCCAAGGCTGAATCAGGTGAGGCAGTGAGGTTGGTGGATTGGCTAGTGGGTGCACTTGAGCGCGAGGCCGGTATGACCCGGGGCCGGATCGATCTAATTCCGCTGGTGGAGACAGCAAGGGGTTTGGCGAACGCCGAGGAGATCGCGGCGGCCTGCCCGCGGGTGAAGCACCTGGCGTTCGGCGCCGGGGACTACACGACGGACCTAGGGATTAATCTGAGTAAGGAAGGGACAGAAATATTCTACGCCCGTTCACGTCTCGCCGCGGTCTCGTGCGCCGCGGGCATCGATCCTCCCATTGACACGGTGTTCCTGGACATTCGCGACACGGAAGCCCTGACGGCGGACGCTTGCATGGCGCGCCGGCTGGGTTTTCAGGGCAAGCTTGTGATCCATCCAGACCAGGTGGCGCCCGTCAACGAGGCTTTCACGCCTGGAACGGAAGAAGTGGCCCAGGCCCAAGAAATAGTGAATGCTTTCGAACAGGCCGAAGCCCAGGGGGTTGGGGCGATTCAGGTAGGGGGGCGGTTGGTCGACTACCCCATCGCGCGCCATGCCAGGCGCATTCTGGCTCTCGCCGAAGTGGCTGCCAAGGTTGCGGGAGGTGGTCCCGGGCACGATTAACTCCACGGCTTTCGTAGGACAGTTAGCCGCCGCAAGGCGGCTTATTTGCGTGCACGAGCAGCCCGGAAGCGGCGTACCCATAAGGGAGGTGAGTGCGAGGGAGGGAATGAGTTGATCCGGTTCAACCGTTTTGAGACCGGCTGGAACCTGGCGTGGGCGCGGCCGCAGGATGTGGACCTGGCGGTGCCCACGAGCCCCCAGCGCCTGAGCCAGATCGTCGCCAACTACCCGGGCGGGTGGCAGCGGGCCTTTACCCTGCTCTATTCCGACCCCGGCACCGGCCTGCCGGTAGGGGTCCTGCGAGACCACAACCACGAGGTGACGGGGACCACGCCGCCCGCGTCCTGGCCCCTGCTGGCCAAGGCGGGGGGGGAGGTGTTCGTCAACCAGAGCGGAGCCCGCCAGCCCGCCACCGAGTGGGAGGTGACCGCCGGACCGCTTCTGGTCTTCGGTGGCGAACCGGCGGACGTGCACGCGGTGATCGACCGCCTGGGGTACACCGGGCTGCGGCCGGACGAGAAGACCTGGCGGTGTGGCCTCGGCTCCAAGGGCGGGATGATCGGCCACCTGGTGGCCGCCTGCTGGCCCCCCGGCGGCATGGCCGGCGCCACCATGGAAGAACTGCAGCGAGTCACCCTGGAGATCGGCTTCGACTGGTTCCTCGCCGGGGACGGAGGAGGATCAGTCGGGCTGATCGACGCGACGGAGGGCGACCGGGCCAACGACGAGCGGGCGCTGCCCGCCGCCTTGATCTTCCGATCCGAGGCGGCCCTGGCGGACGTTCCCTGGAAGCCCGCCGGGGCTTCCGCCCCGGCGGGGCCGCCGCACATCACCGACCTGCTGCTGACGCCCAACGCCCAGCGGCCGGGAGGCAACCGGCCGGGGGAGCCGTTGCAGCCTAAAGGGGTGACCGTCCATCGCACCGCCGATCCTGGGGCCACAGCCCGCAACGTCCGGGACTTCTTCGACACCATCAGGCCGGGGGCTGAATCTTCCTGCCACTACGTCGTAGACCCCTCGGGTGAGGTGATCCGCTGTATCCCCGAGTCCGAGGTCGCCTGGCACGCCGGCCCCGTGGCCAACCACCGGGACATCGGCATCGAGACCTGCGAGCCCCTGACCGGCGCCGCCTACCGGTCGACGGTGGCCCTCGTGGCCGAGATCCACCGGCGGTACGGATGGAAGCCCGCCCTGGGACAGACCGTCCGCCCCCACAGCTACTACGACCCGTCCAACCGGCCCGAGGACCCCTTCGCCTGGGCCCGCTGGGAGCAGGGGGTCGCTGACCCGGGGGCGTTGTATCAGCCCGGGAGGTTTCTGGCCGACGTACAGGCGGCGCTGGGTGCCGCCACGCCGGCCGCCGATCCCCGGGATGCCCGGATCGCGCAACTGGAGGCCCAGGTCGCCGAACTGCAAGCGAAAATCGCCCGGGCCAAGGAGGCCCTGGCGTAGAGTCGAGAGGAGGAACCGCGGTGACCTACCACGAGTTCATAAACGCTGTCCTGCAGGCTCTTTTTCCGCTCCTGCTGGCGGTGATCACCGCCGCCGCCGGTGCCCTGGCCCAGAAGCTCCACCAGTACCTGAACGCCCGGTTCACCGCCGAACAGCTGGGCAAGGCGGAGGCCGTTTCCCGCTACGCGGTGCTTTTCACCGAGCAGGTCTACCGGACGGCGGGGGGTCCGGCCAAGTTGGCGGCGGCCCTGGCACAGGCTGAGGCCCTGGGCCGCGGGGTCGGCATCAGCTACAGCAGCGAGCAGTGGCGGACGCTGGTCGAGCACACGGTATTTACCTTCAACCGCGAGTGGAAGCAGCCAGCGAGCGGGGGGACGCATAGCGCTTAAGGCCGGTCCCCACCCCGCCGCAGGTCCGGCGCAAGGTCAGGGCGAATTGATTTACCAGGCAGCCCGAAGGGCACCAGGCTGCGGAGGAGGATCATCGCTTGCCTTTTGTCGTCCGGCTGCGGGACGCGGTCACGGCCTACCCGGGTTCGCTATGGCGCCTGGGATCGGTCACCTTCATCAACCTCGCCGGCTTCTCCATCATTTGGCCGATCACCACCATCTACATTCACCAACAACTCGGGCGCCCGGTCACGGTCGCCGGGGTGGTGCTCCTCCTGTACTCGGGGGCGAGTTCCCTGGGGCAGTTGACGGGAGGCGCCCTGTACGACCGGCTGGGCGCGCGCCCGGTGATCTTGGCCGGGCTGCTTTCGTCCGCCGGCGCCATCGCCCTGCCGGGCCTGTCCAGGAGTTGGCCCCTCTACATCGGGGCCATGGTCATTTTTGGCTTCACCCAGTCCCTGGTCTTCCCGGCGGTGAACGCCCAGGCCGCCGCGACCTGGCCGGAAGGCGGCCGCCGGACCTTCAACTTCATCTACGTGGTCCACAACGCCGGGGTGGCGGTGGGAACCGCCGTGGGGGGACTGGTGGCCAACCACTCCTTCCAGCTCGCCTTCATAGCCACCGCGCTGAGCTCGGTGCTGGCGGCCGTCCTGGGCTGGGCGACCATCGATGGTGGCGCGCCCGGACGCGCCCGCGCCGAGACCGCCACGGCGGTCGGCGATGGCGAGATCGCGCCGGGCGCCGGGGGAGCAATCCCCTGGGTGCCGGTCGGTTCGCTGCTGGTGAGCATCCTGACGCTGTGGCTGGTCTATATCCAGTGGACGGGCACGATCCCCGTCCAGATGCAGCGCGTGGGGGTCCCGCTCTCCGCCTACAGCCTCCTCTGGACACTGAACGGACTGATCATCGTCTTTGGCCAGCCGGCGTTTGCATCGCTGCTGCGCTTGGTGCGGTCCCTGGCGTCGCAGCTCTTCCTGGGGACCGGCCTGCTGCTGGCGTCCTTCGGGCTGCTGCTGGGTTCTCACGGGTACCTGGTCTTTGTCGCCGCCATGGTCCTGCTGACCCTGGGGGAGATGGTCCTCTGGCCCGGAGTTCCGGCCGCCGTGGACCAGTTGGCGCCGCCCGCCCGCCGGGGCTTCCTGCAGGGGTGCGTGGGCAGCGCCATCGCGGGGGGACGCATGCTGGGGCCGGTGGTGGGTGGCTTGTTGTACGACCGCTTCGGATACCTCACGATGCTGGTCGTAATGCTACTGATTCTGGCCCTCCCTGTCGGTTCCTTCCTGGTCTACGCCCGGACCGCGGGGGGGCGGCAAGGCCTCCTCAACTGGCGCGCGTAGAGGCCATCTCGCCCCGCAGGCCGTCCGGGCTCGGCCACCGCCTTCACCGCCGCCGCTTCATGGCCAGCGGCGGTTAAGCTCGACCTCGGCGGCGCGGAGGGCGCCCGGCAGGGGGGGCTGCAGCTTGCGCACCCGGACGGTCAGGGTGCGGGGCCGCGGCGGCGTCCGGGACTGCCCGAGGGCGCCCGTAATCTCTTCCGCGATGGCCGTGGCCAGGCGCTCCAACAGGTGGTAACGGCGCCCGGTGACGACCCGCTGCGCACACGAAAACACCACCGCGTAATCGACGGTGGCGGCCAAGTCATCCGAACCGCCCGCCGCGGACAGGTCGAGCCCCAGTTCCACGTCAACCTCGAAGGGCTGGGGCCGCTCCTGTTCCCCGGGAAGGTCGCCGTGCCGGCCCGAAAACCTCATTCCCAGAAGCCTGATCCAATCCAAGCCGGTTTACCCCCTCGCGGCGGCGCCGGTCACCAGGGCCAGGGCCTCCTGGCGCAAGGAGGGATCCCGGGCGAATTCCCCCCTGGCCGCGGAAGTGACGGCCCGGGTGCCGTGGGCCTCGGTGTTGCGCATGGTCACGCAAAGCTGTTCGGCCTCGACCACCACCAGGGCGCCCCGGGGCCGCAGCCCCGCCATCAGGGCGTCGGCGATCTCCTCCGTCAGACGTTCCTGCAACTGCAGGCGGCGGGCCAGGCGGTCCACCAGCCGGGTGAGGTCCGAGAACCCGGCCAGGCGGCCGCCCTCGGGCAGGTAGGCCAGGTGAGCGTGACCGATGAAGGGGAGCAGGTGGTGCTCGCAAAAGGAGTAGAGGGGAATGTTCCGAAGCACCACGATGCCGCTTTCCGCCGCCGCCCGGACCGGGACTTGGCCCGCGCCGGTGGGGCCGCCCGGGTCGGGGGCGAGGGGTTCCAGCCCCGCTTCAAGGCCCGCCGCGGGGGCGTAACCGTGCAGGACCTCCTCCAGCATCTCGGCCACCCGGCGCGGGGTGTCGCGCAGGCCTTCGCGGTCGGGGTCCTCGCCGATGGCCGTCAGAATGACCTTGACCGCCTTTGCGATGGCGTCCTTGTCCATGCGTCCTCCCAGAGATTACCGGCTGCCTTTTGGTTGCCTTGCAGGGGAGGTTCGCCGGGCAGGGGACGGAACCCTCTCCGCGGGCTGAAACCCGCCGGACCCTTAGGCTGCGGACCGCTGATCGGTCGGGTTGGCAGGACCCCGGGTGGCGCAAGGCGAAACACAAGCAGAGCGAAGCGCGGGGGGCGGAAGACCCGCCCACCGGTCGACAAGGGAGATGGCGTCGCGTGGGACAACAACCGCATGAAAGTCCGGGTCCGCTGGCCGGCCTCCGGGTCCTGGAGCTGGGGCAACTGATCGCCGGCCCCTTCGCTACCCGCATCCTGGCCGATTTCGGCGCCGAGGTGATCAAGGTTGAACCGCGCCAGGGGGACCCGTTGCGCACCTGGGGGATGCCCACCGCGGCCGGGTCGCTGTGGTCGCTGACGCAGTCGCGGAACAAGAAATGCGTCACTCTGGACCTGAAACGGGCCAAGGCCCACGACCTCGTGCGGCGCCTGGCGGCGCGCTGCGACATGGTGGTGGAGAACTTCCGGCCCGGCAAGATGGAGGAGTGGGGCCTGGGGTACGAGGACTTGAAGGCCGGGAACCCCGGATTGATCATGGTCCGCATCTCCGGCTACGGCCAGACCGGTCCCTACCGCGACCGTCCCGGTTTCGGCAACATCGCCGAATCGATGGGGGGCATCCGCTACATCACAGGCTACCCCGACCGCCCGCCGGTCCGGGTCGGCCTCAGCCTGGGGGACACGCTGGCCGCCCTCTACGCGGTGGCCGGCGCGCTGGCGGCCCTGGAGCACCGCCACATAACGGGCGCGGGGCAGGTGGTGGACGTGGCCCTGAGCGAGGCCGTCCTCAGCGTGCTCGAGGGTATCATCCCCGACTACGGCCGGTACGGAGCGGTCCGGGAGCGCACGGGCAACGTCCTGGCCAACGCCGCGCCGTCCAACATGTATCGGGCCGCCGACGGGCGGTGGGTGGCGATCGGCGCCAACGCCGACGGCATTTTCCGCCGCTTCACAGCCTTGATGGGGCGGCCGGAACTGGCCGGGGACCCCCGCTTCATCGATAACCCCGCCCGGGTGGCGCACGTCCATGAACTGGACGCCATCATCGGCGATTGGGTGGCCACCCAGACGACCGAGGAACTGCTGCGCCGCCTGGAAAAGGCGGAGGTTCCCGCCGGACCGGTGTACAGCGTCGCCGACATCGCCGCCGACCCGCAGTTCCAGGCCCGCAACATGCTGTTGCAGGTTTTTGATTCGCGGGTGGGCACCCTGCTGATGCCGGGGGTGGTCCCGGCCCTGACGGAGACGCCCGGCGGGGTGCGCTGGGCGGGGCCGGACATCGGCCAGCACAACGACGAGGTGTACGGCCGACTGCTCGGCCTCGGCGAGGCTGAACGGGACCAGTTGAAGCGCGAGGGGGTAATCTAGGCGAGGAAGGGAGTCGGGACATGAGCAAGCGTTTGGTGATCATCGGGGCGGGAGCGGCCGGGACGGCCGCCGCGCTGGAGGCGGCCCGCGCCGGGGCGGAGGTGACCCTGGTGGAGAAGGGGACTCCCGGAGGCAACTGGCTGGCCGCCGACCTGATGCCGTCCAAGGTCTATCTGACCGCGGCGCAATCCCTGGAACACGCGGGGTTGCTGGCCCGCAAGGGGATGGCCCCGGAGTCGAGCGCTGCGGCCGGGGCCACCACGATCGATCTGGCGGCCCTGCTTCGCTGGAAGGAGGACGCCATCGCCGGGGCGACCGCGGCCCTCGCGCGGCGGCTGGTCGAGGCCGGGGTGAGGCTGGTGCCCGGTGTGGCGCGGCTGGCCGGAGCGGGACGGGTGGAGGTTGTCGGCGGCAAGGCGTCCGGCGCGGCCTCCGCCCTGACGCTGGAGGCCGACGTCACCATCGTCGCCACCGGGTCGCGGCCGCGGCGCAACCCGTCTTTTAACTACGACGGGAAGAGGGTTTTCACCACCAAAGAGGCCTTCGCCGGCGGCCAACCGCCCGGCCGCGTCTTGATCGTCGGCAGCGGGCCGAGCGGCGTGGAGTTCGCCTACCTGTACCACCGCTTAGGGGTCAAGGTGACCTTCCTGGTCTCCCGCGGCCACCTGCTCCCCCACGAGGACGATGACGTGGCGGCGGTGGTTCAAGGGGCCTTCCTGGAGCGGGGAATGGAGGTGTTCCCGAACACTCGCGTGGTGTCGCTCGACGCGGCGGATGGCGGCGGGGTTTTGGCCCGCGCCGAGGACGGCCGGGAGTTTGCGGCCGACGCCGCCCTGGTCAGCATCGGTCAGGAGCCCTACACCGGCAACCTCGGTCTGGAGTCGGTGGGCGCGGCGGTCGACCAGCGGGGACGGATCCCGGTCGATCAGTTTCAACGCACGCCGGCGGCCGGGGTCTACGCCGCGGGAGACGTCACCGGGAGGTTCATGCTGGCCAGCGTGGCGGCCCGCCAGGGCGCCGTGGCGGCGCGGCACGCCCTGGGGCTGGCGACGGAACCGGTCCGCTACGATGCCATCGCCTCCGGCATCTTTGCCGAGCCGCAGGTCTGCAGCGTCGGCGTGACCGAGGGGTATGCCCGGTGGAAGCAGCTTCCGGTGAAGGTCTACAAGGCGCCCTTTGCCGGCAACCTGAAGGCCGGCCTGGAGGAGCGGGGGGCCGGATTCATCAAGGTCGTGACCGACGCCGCCGGCGGCCGGGTGCTGGGGGGAAGCGTAGTCGGGCCGGAGGCCTCGGAAGTGGTGGCTACCCTGAGCCTGGCGGTGCGGGCCCAGGCCACGGTGGAAGCCCTGCGGGAGGCCGTGTACATCACCCCGTCCTTCGCGGAGGCGCTGGGGCGGCTGGAGGTGGTGGGGTAACCGGTGCGCGTGACGCTTTACGGTAAAGCCGATTGCTGCCTTTGCCACCAGGCGATGGACGTCATCAAGCGGGCCGGGCGGGACTACCCCTTGACCATCGAGGAAGTGGATATCACCACCGACCCGGCCCTCTACGAAAGATATCGGTACGTCATTCCCGTGGTGGCCATCGATGGGGTGGAGGCGCTGGTGTCCAAGGTGTCGGAGGTCTGGCTGCGGCGGGCCTTGCGGGAGGCGGGGGCCCGGGAGCGCCCGGGGGGCGCCCGCTAAGGAGAGGGCCTGGTTCCGATCGCTGACCGGATCCGGGCGCTTTCGGCCGCCAGCCGCCGCACGCCCTGTCCGGCCGCGGGTCCGATGGCTTCCCACCGTTCGGACAGGCCCTGTCCGTCCGGCAAGACCGCGTCAGGCCAGAGTTCCAGCAGCGGTACCAGGACGAAGGCGCGTTCAGCCATCCGGGGATGGGGAATGACCAACCCTGGCTCATTGAGGGTCACGTCACCATACAGCAACAGGTCCAGGTCGATGGTGCGGGGGCCCCAGCGCAGGCCGCGTTGACGTCCAAGGTCGGCCTCGACCGCGAGCATGGCGTTCAGCAGTTGCCGCGGTGACAGATTCGTCTCCACCTTGGCCACCAGGTTTAAAAAATCAGGCTGCCGCAGGTAGCCCACCGGTTCCGTCTCGTAGCAGGAGGAGACTGCCAGGAGGCGGACACCGCCGGTTCCGGCCAGCAGTTCAAGGGACCTGGCCAGAGCGCCCGCCCGGTCCCCCAGGTTGGCCCCCAGCCCCACGTATGCCACTACCACGGCAGCCCGAGCACCTCCCTTACCCGCGCCACCAGGTGCAGCGACCCGGTCACCAGGATCAGGTCCTCGGGCGCGGAGTTGTCGCGGGCGGCCTGGAGCGCCAGGGCGGGAGCCGCCACCTCGAGGCGGGAAACGGGAAAGGGCTCCAGGTGAGCGGCCAGTTCCCGCGGCGAGGCGGCCCGCGGGTGACCCGAACTGGTGAGGACCACCAGGTTGCTTTGGGGCGCCAGTTCGTCGAACATCCCGGCGACATCCTTTTCCCGACCGGCGCCGAACACCAGCACCAGCCGCCGGTGGGCGACCAGCCCCAGGGCCTCGCGCAAGCGGGCGGCGGAATCGGCGTTGTGGGCGCCGTCCAGGACGATGGATGGCCGGCCGGGTATCACCTCGAAGCGGCCCGGCCAGCGCACGCCCGCCAGACCCCTTCGAACGGCCTCCGCCAACCTTTCAGGCTCCAGGCTGCTCCCCGCCTTGGCCAAGGCCGCTTCCACCGCCGCCACCGCCAGGGCGGCGTTTTCCGTCTGGTGCGCCCCGGGCAGCGGCACGAAGAGCCCCCGGTAGGTCCCCGCGGGGCCGGCGATGTCGAACCGGTCCCCCTTCCTTTCGACGAGGTAGTCGCGCCCCACCACCTGCAGGGAGACACCGGCCGCCTCCGCCGCGCGGGCGATGACCTCCAGGGCCCCGGGCCGCTGGGGAGCGCTCACCACCGGAGCGCCGGGTTTGATGATCCCCGCTTTTTCCGCGGCGACGGCCTGAACCGTATCCCCCAGCACCGCCACGTGGTCCAGGCTGATGGGCGAGAGGGCGCAGACGTCCGGTTTCAAGGCGTTGGTGGCGTCGTGTCTGCCGCCGAGGCCCGCCTCGACCACGGCGAAATCCACGCCGGCGGCCGCAAAGGCCTCCAGGGCCAGCCCGGCCAGGGCTTCGAAGTAAGTGGGTTCCGCCCACGCCGACCGGAGCCGGTCGATCCCCGCGGCGAACCGATCCTCCGCCAGGGGGCGCAGGTCGATCATCACCCGTTCGGTGACCGAGTGGAGGTGGGGGGAGGTGAAAAGCCCCACCCGGTACCCCGCCGCCCGCAGGACGGAGGCCGCCATCACCGCGGTCGAACCTTTGCCCTTGGTGCCGGCGACGTGCAGGACCCGGTAGCGCCGGTCCGGGTGGCCGCGGCGGGCCAGGTAGCGGCGCAACCCATCCGGGTCCAGGGCGGCGGGCCGGTACCCCGTCAGGCGCTCGTAGTCGACGAGCCCGCCCAGGTACTGGAGGGCCTCCCGGAAGTTCACCCCGGCCCCCCGGCGGCCCGCCGTACAATGGCGTCGGCCATGCGGGCGACGCGGACCATCTGCCGAACGTCGTGCACCCGTACGATGTCGGCCCCGTGGGCGATCCCCAGCGCCACCGTGGCGGCGGTGCCCTCCAGCCGTTCGGTCACCGGCAGGTCCAACACGTAGCCGATCACCGACTTGCGGGAGGTACCCAACAACAGCGGAAATCCGAGGGACTTGAGCTCCTCGAGGCGGGCCAGGACGTCGAGGTTCTGCTCCTTGGTCTTGCCGAAGCCGATGCCGGGATCGACGATGATCCGGTCGGGCGGGATTCCCGCCGCCAGGGCCAGGTCGATGCTCTGGCGAAGCCCGGTGAGGACCTCCGCGATCAGGTCCCGGTACTCGGCGCCGGCCCGGTTGTGCATCAGGACCACCGGCACGCCGCTGGCCGCGGCCACCGGGGCCATTTCCGGGTCGGCCTGGAATCCCCAGATGTCGTTGATGATGTCCGCCCCGCGACGGACCGCCTCCCGTGCCACCATCGCCTTGGAGGTATCCACGGAGATGGGCACCCCGACCGCCCGGCGAACCGCCTCAAGCACGGGCAACAGCCGTTCCAGTTCCTCCTCGGCCGAAACGGGGCGGTGGCCCGGCCGGGTGGATTCCGCGCCGATATCGATGATGTCCGCCCCGTCCGCCACGAAGCGCCCGGCTTGCTCCACGGCCGCGGCCAGGTCGCCGGCCAGCCCGTCGCCCGAGAAGGAGTCGGTGGTCGCGTTGATGATTCCCATCACGTAGGTGCGGCTTCCCCAGCGGAATTCCGCGCCCCGGCAGGTCACGGACGGCGGGTTCGGCATGGCTTCACCTCCACTGTTTTTCGGCGCCAGGGCCTCGGCTTGGGCGGCGCCCTCACCGCGGTCCCGGGAAAAACCCCTCCCCCAGCACCTCGGTGATGTCGCTGATGATCACGAAGGCCCGGGGGTCGATCTCCCAAACGGCGTCCTTCAGGCTGGCCAGTTCGCGCCGGTTCAAGACCGAAAAGACCACCTTCTTGGCCGTCCCGGTGTAGGCCCCCTCTCCTCGCAGAAAGGTGGCCCCCCGCTCGAACCGCCGGGTGATCACCCCGGCGATCTCGTCCGGGCGATCGGTGACGATCAAGGCCGCCTTGGCCCGTCGCGGCCCCTCCTGGACGTAATCGACGACCCGGCCGGCGAGGAAGGTGATGATGAGGGAGTAGAGTGCCGTGTCCGCTCCCAGGAGCAGGGCGGCGAAGCCCAGGACGAAGATGTCGATCGCCAGGTAGGTGTCCCCCATTGGGACCCCCCGGCGCTCCTTCAGGTACTTGGCGATGATGTCGACCCCGCCGCTGGACCCCTCGCTGCGAAAGATCAACCCCAACCCGAAGCCGATGGCGGTCCCGCCGTAAATGGAAGCCAGCAGCAGGTCGCGCATGGGGTAAGCGAAATTGCGGGTGAGCACCAGCGCGGCCGACAGGACGGCAATGCCCGCCAGCGTGCGCAGGGTGAAGCCTCGCCCGAAGGCCAGGTAGCCGGCCAGCAGCAGGGGCAGGTTGGCGACGAAGTAAATCAGCCCGAGGGGGAGACCGCTCATGTAGTGCAGCAAGACGGAGATGCCCGTGAGTCCCCCCTCGGCCAGGTGATTGGGAATGACGAAGGCGTTCAGGCCGAAGGATAGGATGAAGGAACCCAGGGCCAGCGACATGGCGTTCTGGACGACATGCCAGGCTCGTTGTCGGCGGAGGGTCGCTGGGACGATCTGCTTACGGACGGTAGGTATTCGCAAGGGGCTCAACTCCCGGATCGGTGTTCCTCGGTCCCATCCTGTACATATCGTA
Source organism: Bacillota bacterium (assembly GCA_021786825.1). GTDB lineage: Bacteria > Bacillota > Sulfobacillia > JAMDAP01 > JAJYMS01 > JAJYMS01. The sequence continues at coordinate 13,830 of JAJYMS010000122.1, forward strand.
TTATAACTTGCGACGGCCGGGGTTGCCGGAACGCGAGCCGGCCTTCACCGGCCGGCCGGGAAGGGGGCCGACATAGATGAGCGACAAGTACACAAAAGACGATGACAGGCCCAAAGAACTGGAGTTCGAAGACCGCATCCGGGTCAGGGTAAAGGAAAAGGACCACGGGCGCAAGGTCAAGGTGTTCGTCAAGCACGACCACTTCAAACTGAGCCTGCGGTTCATCCGCACCCCCAAGGATGACGACGACTAGCTACTTTCCCGCGTAATCGGGCGGCCGCTTGGCCAGGAAGGCCGCCAGGCCTTCGGTGAAGTCCCGCGTGCGGGCGGAGGCTGAAATGGCCTGTCGTTCCCGTTCCAATTGCGCCTCCAGGGCCGGGAGGAGGGAAGCGTTGAGCAGTGCCTTGGCCCGGGCAAAGGCCAGGGTGGGGCCGGCCGCCAGCCGGGTGGCCACCTCCTTGACCGCTGCGGCGAAGTTCTCCGCCGGGACGACCTGATTGACCAGCCCGATCTCCAGCGCTCTTTGCGCGTCAATCACGGGGTCCAGGAAGACCATCTCGCTGGCGCGCCCGAGACCGACGATCAGGGGGGCGAAAGCGGTCCAGCCACCGTCGGGGACCAGGGCGTTACTGGTATAGGCCTGCTTGAAACGGGCCGCTTCCGAGGCGATGCGGAGGTCGCAGGCCAGGGCCAGGCTGACCCCGGCCCCGCCGGCGGGACCGTTGACCGCGGCCAAGACCGGTTTGGGCAAGAGCCGGATGTCGGTGACCAGGCGGTGAAAATGCTTGGTCAACTCGCGAAAGAACCGCGAGGGGTCTTCCGGCGAGTAGGCGCTCGCGGCTTTCAGGTCGCCCCCTCCGCAGAAGCCGCGGCCGGCCCCGGTGATGACCACCACCCGGACGGAGGCGTCCGCTTGGCACCGCTCCAGGGCGGTGGTCAATTGGCTTCCCAATTCAAAGTTGAGGGCGTTGTACACTTCCGGGCGGTTGAGCGTCACCGTGGCGACCGAACCTTCCTGGCCGAAAAGGACGCTTTCCAAGCGACTCCCTCCCATCGTACGGTTTTTGGGGCCGGCCCAGGGGCCGGTCCCAGGTATTTCGTGGCTAAGCCATCATCTTCCTGCGCGGCGGCAGCACGGATACGCCCCTCCCCCCGGGGGAGACTAAGCCGGTAGGATCCGCGTGGGAGGATGAACATGCCGAGGCGGAAGCGGGAGCCTGGCCAGAAGCACGTTCAGGATCTGCTGAAAGAATACCGGGAGGTGGTTGAGGGGCTGGAGTCCCTGCACAGCCTGGGGGAGCGGGCGGAACGCCTCGCCGAGGGCACCCAGGCGCTGGCGGCGCTGCCCCTGTTCAGCGACCTGGAGGACAACCTGACGATCCTGAAAGACCTCTGGGAGGACTGCGCGGACGCGGTCTTCCGGGAGTTTACAACCTCGGGCGGGCGACCCGCGGCGTTGTTGTACATCGACGGGTTGGTCAACAAGGACCAGGTCGAGCAGGACGTCCTGCAGCCGTTGCTGATCTACGTCAGGGAAGACGAGCTTGCACCACCCCCGGCGCGGGAGACGGTCCTGGAGTCACTGGTCAAACGGCGCCTTCCGGTGGCCAAGTTCAGCCACGTCGGGACCGTGGGAGACTTGCTGAACCGCGTGCTGGCCGGAGAGACCGCCTTGCTGCTGGACGGCCATCCCGAGGCCTTGCTCATCGACGTCCGGGGCTGGGAGCGCCGCGGCATCGAGGAACCCCAGGCCGAATCGGTGATCCGCGGCCCGCGGGAGGGTTTCACCGAGACCCTGCAGACCAACACCGCTCTGCTCCGGCGCAAGATCAGGAGCACCCACCTGAAATTTGAACTTCTGAAGGTGGGGCGCCTGACCCTCACCGGGGTGACCGTCGCCTACATCAAGGGAGTGGCCAGTCCGCAGATGGTGGAGGAAGTCCGGCGGCGGATCGGGCGCATCGATGTCGACGGCATCCTGGAGTCAGGCTACATCGAGCAGTTCATCGAGGACAGCCCCTACTCGCCCTTCCCCCAGGTCCAGTACAGCGAGCGCCCGGACACGGTGGCGGCACAGCTCCTGGAGGGCCGGGTGGCCATCTTTACCGAGGGCACTCCGATGGTCCTGGTGGTGCCGGCCACCCTGTGGCAGCTCCTGCAGGCCAGCGAGGACTACTACGAACGTTTTTACGTGGGTACCGTGCTGCGCTGGCTCCGGTTCCTGTTCGTGATCGTCGCCCTCTCCCTGCCCTCCTTTTACATCGCCATCACCACCTACCACCAGGAGATGCTGCCGACCCCCCTGCTCCTGACCATCGCCGCCAGCCGGGAGGGCATTCCCTTTCCCGCCTTCGTCGAGGCCCTGATCATGGAGGTCACCTTCGAGATCCTCCGGGAAGCCGGCATTCGCCTTCCCCGCCAAGTGGGGCAGGCCGTCAACGTCGTCGGCGCCCTGGTCATCGGGCAGGCGGCGGTGACCGCCGGCATCGTCTCCGCCCCGCTGGTGCTGATCATCGCCATTACGGGGATCGCGTCCTTCGCCATCCCTCACTTCAACTTGGCCCTGGCCTTCCGCCTCCTGCGCTTCCTGATCATGGTCCTGGCGGCCAGCCTGGGCCTGTACGGGATCATGATCGCGTTCATGGCCATCATCATTCACCTTACCGCCCTCCGGTCCTTTGGGGTTCCCTACATGTCGCCCGTGGCTCCCCTGAGCGTGGGCGACCTTAAGGATGTCCTGGTCCGGGCCCCCTGGTGGGCGATGTTCTTGCGGCCACGGCTGGTCGGCTACCGCCACCCGCAGCGGCAGGACTACCCCACCAAGCCTGTCCCACCCCACCGTGACGAGGGGGACGGGTCTTGATAGGTGAACAGCGGCAGGCCCTTGAGCTGGACGGAGGCAAGATCAGCCCCTACCAGCTCATGATCCTCACGGTCCCCACCATTGCGGCTACCGGGTTGTTGTTCCTGCCTTCCCTGACAGTGGTTCTGGCGAGCCGGGACGCCTGGGTGGTGCCGCTGCTTTCATCCTCCATCAGCTTCGCGGCCCTTGTCCCGCTGGCCCGGTTGAACCGGCGCTTCCCCGGGCAGACGCTGATCCAGTACGCCCCCCGCGTCCTCGGGAGCGCGCTGGGCAAGGTTCTCGGCGCTTTGGTGGTGCTCTACCTGATCCACATCAACGCCGTGATTACTCGCGAGTTCAGCGAATTTGTGCAGACCGCCATCATGCCCCGGACGCCCCCCATCGCGCTGGTCATCCTGGCCGTCTTCGTGGCCGCCTCCGCCGTTCGCAACGGGATCGAGGTTCTGGCGAGGGTCAACGAATGGGTGTCGCCCCAGCTCTTCATGCTGATGTTCCTGGCCATCGTCTTTGTCAGCAAGGACATGGATGTGCGGCGAGTGCTCCCCTTGTTGGAACACGGTCCGGGCCCGGTCCTCAGGGCCGCCCTGGCGGTAGGGATCTGGTTCGGCGAGGTCTTTGTCCTGGCATTTTTCTTTCCCAACCTCAACCGGCCCGAGCGCGGGCCGCGGGCGACCGCCTGGGGCGCCGCCATTACCGCCCTGCTGATGACAGGGAGTTCCTTCGTCGCCTTGGCGGTGCTCGGCGACCTCACCGCTCACCTGGAGTTTCCCGTCTACGACATGATCCGCTTCATCCGGGCGGCGGAGTTTGTCGAGCGGATCGACGCCCTGGTGGTGGCTTTCTGGCTGGGAGCCGGGATGATCAAGATGGCCGTCTTCTACTACGCCGCGGTGCTGGGGCTGGCCCAACTGCTGGGGTTGCGGGACTATCACCCGCTGGTGCTCCCGGTCGGGGCGCTGCTGGCGCCCGCCTCCATGTGGCTCTTTGACAGTTCGGTCGAGATGAAGTCCTTCATGCTCGGGGCCGGCCCGATCTATTTCCTGGGGTACGAACTGCTGGTTCCCTGGTTCCTGCTGCTCGCCGACGCGGTCTTTCACCGCCGGCCCCGGACGCGCGGCTGATGCGCCGGAGGGCCTTCACGGCGGCGCTGGTGAGCGCGTTTCTGCTGGCGAGCCCCGGGTGCTGGGATCGCCACGAGGTCGTCGACCTGGCGACCGTGATGGGGATGGCCGTGGACCGCGCGAAGGAAGGAGGATATCGCCTGTCGGTGCAGGTGGTGATCTCGGGACAGTTCGGGGGAGCCGGTCAGGCCGGGGGACAGGGCGGACAGGCTGGGACCAAGCCGGTCTACGTTCTCTCCGAAAAGGGCGAAGACTTGATGGACGCCTACCGCCGCCTGCAGGAGCGGCTGCCGCGCAGGCTCTGGTTCGCCGACAACCGGGTATTGATCATCGGCGAGGCCGTGGCCCGCGAAGGGGTGACCCCGGTCATCGACTTCTTTTCGCGCCAGCGCGAGACCCGTCTCCTGTCCTTCGTAGCCGTGGCGCCGGGAGAGGGCCGGCTAGTCCTGCTGGCCCAGCCGCCGTTGGCGCGCGTCCCCGCCGAGGGGATCAGGCAGGTGGAGCGATTGCAGACGGGCGTCGCCGTCCGCATGAAGGACTTCCTGAACACGCTGGCGGCTGAAGGAGCTGACGCGGTGGCCGCCCGGCTGGAGGTGGCCCCGGCCGACCCCCGCAACCCCCAGGCGGCCGGCGAGGTGCGGGTAAACGGTGCCGCCGTCTTTCGGGGCGACCGCCTGGTCGGCTGGCTCAGCGACGCAGAGACCCGCGGACTGCTCTATTTGCGGCGGGAGTTCCGGCAAGCCGTGGTGACGGTTCCTGATCCGCACGGGGACGGTCTCCTCAGCGTTGAGATCACCCATGCCGGGGTCCGGCAGCGGCCGCGCGAAGAGGGGAAGCGCATCGTCATGGACGTCTCCGTCCGGGCGGACGGGGAGTTGCGGGAGGTCTCGGGAGCCATCGACCTCACCCGGACCCGGACGATCGAGGGACTGCAGGAGGCCCTGGCGGGGGAAATCGAGAACCGCATTCGGGCAACCCTGCGCAAGACCCAGGGGGAATTTGGGGCCGACGTCCTGAGCTTCGGCGAGGCGGTGCACCGCTTTCTGCCCACCCGCTGGAAACAGGTGAAGCGCGCCTGGCGGCAGGAGTTCCCCCGGGTGGAGGTCAAGCTTTCGGTGCAGGCGCGGATCCGGCGGACGGGAATGACGGGCAGGCCGGCGATGGTGCCAGAGTCGCGGTGGAAGTAACTTTCGAGCGGGAGGCGGAACACTGGACGAGGGAAGGATTACCCCCCATCAACTGGGGCTCCTGGTCATCCCCACCGTGATGTCCACCGGGGTGCTGTTGATGTCGACGGTCACCGCCAGGATGGCGGGCCGCGATGCCTGGCTGACGATCGTGGTGGCCGCGGGGGCGGGCTTGCTGCTGATACCGGTGCTTACGGCCCTGGGCCGGCGCTTTCCGGGCGAGACCGTCATCCAGTACCTCCCGCGCCTTCTCGGCCGGCCCCTGGGCAGGTTGCTGGGCCTGCTGGTGCTCTGGTATTTCCTCTACCTCAGCGCCATCCTGCCGAGGGAATTTGCCGATTTTATCGGCTATTCGGTGCTGCCTTCCACCCCCCGGGTGGTGGTCCTGACGGCGATCCTGACCGTATGCGCCGCCCTCGTCCGCGCCGGTTGCGAGCCCCTGGTCCGCACGGCGGAGGTGCTGGTGCCGTTGTCGGTCCTCTTCAACCTGGTGCTGTTCGTGCTCATCGGTAAGGACATCGAAGTCGCGCGGATCCTGCCGGTGCTGGAAAACGGCCCCCTGCCCCTGCTGAAGGCCAGCGCCGTGCCGGCGGTGTGGTTCGGGCAATTGTTCGCCATCGCCTTCTTGCTCCCCAAGGTGAACGTGCCAAGGCGAGCCGCCCGGGCGATGGTTGGGGGGGTGCTGGCCAGCGCCGCCTTGCTGACGCTGTGCGAATTCGTCGTTGTCACGCTCTTGGACCGCCTGACGCCCCGCTTCATTTTTCCCGTCTGGCAGGTGGCCCGGTACGTCAGCGTGGCCGAGTTTCTGGAACACCTGGACGCCGCCTTCCTAATCGCCTGTATGGAAGGGGTGCTGATCAAGGTATCCCTGATTTATTACGCCGTGGCGGTGGGAACGGCCCAGTGGCTGGGACTGCGCGACTACCGGCCTCTGGTCCTGCCGATCGGGGCCTTGCTGGTATCGCTCAGCCTGGCCTCGTTCCGCGACATTCCGCACTTCACCTCTTTCCTGGCCACGGCCGCGCCCCCTTTCTTTTTCAGTTACGAATATTTGTTGCCGGTGGGCCTGCTCGCGGTAGCCTGGCTCCGCGGGAAGGGGCTGCGACAGTGACCCGGCGCTTGGTTTTCCTGTTTACGGGCCTGGTCTTGCTCCTGGGCCTTTCCGGTTGCTGGAACCGGGTTGAGATCAATGACCTGGCCGTGATCACCGCGGTCGCGGTGGACCGGGACGAGGAAGGGCAGGTGCGCCTGTCGGCCCAGGTGGTGTTGCCGACCGCCCTCGGGGGCGCCGGAGGGATGGCCCCTGGCGGCGGACCGGGAGGGGGCGGCGGAGGCGGGGGCGGCGCGGGGAGCGCCGGCGGCAAGGCGTTTTACGTAGTGTCGGAGTCCGGTCGGACCTTGCTGGACGCCGTCCGGCGGTTGCAGGAGCGGGTCCCGCGCCGGCTCTACTTTGCCCACAGCCGGGTGGTACTGCTCGGTGAAAGGGTGGCCCGGGAAGGTGTCACCCCGGTGCTGGATTTCTTCACTCGCTTCCGCGAGATGCGGCTGAACAGCTTCGTAGGAGTGGTTTCGGGCGAGGCCAGGGCGCTGCTGGAGGTCAACCCGCCGCTGCAGCGCGTACCCTCCAAGGCCATCAGCGAGGAGCAACGCATGCGGATCACCGTCTCCACGATGATGCGGGACTTTCTGAACATGTTGCTCAACGCCGGAAACGGGGCTGGCCCGGTGGCGCCCCGGCTCGAGGCCGCCCCCGCCGACCCCCTGGAGGCGGGGGGGCGCAGGGAGGTGGCGGTGAGCGGCGCGGCCGTTTTCCGCGGCGACCGGATGGTGGGCTGGCTGAATGATTACGAGGCCCAGGGGCTGCTCTGGTTGCGAGGGGAACTCAAGAACGGGGTGGTCACCGTCAAAGGTCCCCACGGAGAACCGGTAAGCCTCCAGATCCTGCGCGCCCGGACCACCCTGCGCCCCCGGATCGAGGCGGGGCAAAGGTTGGTGATGGGGGTTGAAATCCGCGTCGAGGGCGAGGTCAGAGAAGTGGCCGGGGCCGTTGACCTGAGCGACCCGGTCCAACTCGGCCGGATTGAGGCGGCCGCGGCGGAGGAAATCGAAAAATGCGTCCGGGCAACGGCGGCAAAGGTCCAACAGGAGTATGGAGCCGACGTCTTCGGCTTCGGAGAAGCGGTCCGGCGGACGCTCCCGACGGCCTGGAAGGAACTCCGTACCGATTGGCCGGACCGGTTTCGCGAAGTGGAACTTGAACCGGTGACAGAGGTCCTGATCCGCCGGACCGGAATGACCGGCCGACCGGCGGGTGTGGAGGAGCAGGAAGAGGGGTTGATGCGGTGATGTGGAGCCTGACTATCCTGGTGATCATTGCTCACCTGGGAATCGCGGCCTTCGAGGTGCCGCGGATGCTGCGCAAGGGGCAGCGGGGCGAACTGATCGCTTTCTCGGTGATCCTCGGGATGGCCCTGGTCCTCAGCTTGCTGCTGAGTCTGGGGATCAGGGTGCCCAGCCCGACCGGGGCCATCGAAGCTCTGTTCGGCCCCCTAGGCAAAGCCCTGATCGGCGTGGGAGGCAAGTGATGCCTCTACCCCGCGGGACACTGATTGTGCTAAGATGTAATAAGTCTTGCTCCCGGGGGTAACGCATGGCGACAAGCCCGCAGGCACTGCAACAGAACTCCCTGGCCCGGCTGAGCGGCACCCAGATGACCATGTTGGTCCTGCTCGGCCTGGGCCACGCCTTCACCGATGTCAACCAGGGCGCCATCCCGGCTTTGCTGCCCGTGCTGAAGGACACCTACGGCCTGTCCTACGCGGCGGTGGGCAGTATCCTGATGGTGGCCAACGTGGCCTCCTCGGTGATCCAGCCCGCCTTCGGCCTGATGAGCGACGCGGCCCGCCAGAGCTGGTTGATGCCGGCCGGCGTGCTGGCGGCCGCCGCCGGGCTGGCGATGACGGGGTTCGGTCACTCCTACTACGGCATCCTGGCGGCAACCGCCCTTTGCGGCCTGGGAGTCGCCGCCTTTCACCCCGAGGCCTCGCGCACGGCCCACCACATCGCCGGCTGGAGGCGCGCCGCGGGGATGGCGGTCTACTCCGTCGGCGGCAACCTGGGGTTCGCCCTGGGCCCGCCCATCGTGATCGGGCTGATCACCGCCTTCGGCCCGCGCGGCACCGGGTTCGCCGTGTTGCCGGGACTCGTCATGGCCGCCGTGCTGCTGGCCATGCTGCCGCGGCTGAATGCCGTCGAGGACGAGGCCAAGGCCCAGGTCGAACCGGGGATCGCGGAGAACCTGCCGTCCCTGTGGGGGGCTGAGGTCCTGCTGATCGTGCTGGTAACGGTGCGGTCGTGGATCCAGTTGGGCCTGGCCAGCTTTTACCCCTTCTACTACATCGCCTACCAGGGGGGCTCCAGGGCGGATACCGGCCTCCTCCTCTTCATCTTCCTGGCGAGCGGAGCCTTGGGCACGGTGTTCGGTTCCCCGCTGGCCGACCGGATCGGCACCCGGGCGTTCCTGATCCTTTCCCTGGCGGTGGTCCTCCCGGCCCAGGCCTTGCTGCTGGTCTCCCACGGCTGGCAGACCCTGGCTCTGTTGTTCATCGCCGGGTTCGCCCTGGTTTCCAGCTTCGCCGTCACCCTGCTGATGAGCCAGGAGTTTCTGCCCCGCTACGTGGGCGTCGCCTCGGGGCTGAACATCGGGTTTTCGATCGGCATGGGGGGGATCGGGGTCACCCTGCTGGGGGTCTTTGCCGACCGGTGGGGAATCGGCGCGACCCTTCAGTCGATGCTGGTCCTGACGCCCCTCGCGATCCTGCTCGCCTGGCTGCTGCCGGACCCGCGCAAGCGTGCGCTCGCCGGCACCGGCGCGAAGGGTTAGCCGTGCGGCCGACGACGCAGCTCCCCAGGCGCCTCCCCCGGCGGGTCGAGATCGTGGAGGTCGGTCCGCGCGACGGCCTGCAAAACGAGCCCCGGGCCATCTCCACGGCGGAAAAACTGGAACTGGTCCGCCTCGCCCTGGAAGCCGGCGTCGGGGCGGTACAGGTCACCGCGTTCGTGCACCCTCGCTGGGTTCCCCAGATGGCCGACGCGGAGGAGGTGGGCCGGGGGCTGGGCGAGTTGGCCCGGCGCCCGGGCGACGAGGTGGCCCGGGACCGACCCGCCGTACGCTGTTCCGCCCTGGTGCCCAACCTCAAGGGCTACCAGCGGGCGGTCGCCGCCGGGGTCAAGGCGGTGGATTACGTCCTTTCGGCCAGCGACGCCTTCAACCGGCGTAACCTCAACCAATCCATTGCCGAGTCGCTGCGCGAGCTGGAGCAGGTAGCCCGGGCGGCCGCGGACGACCGGGTGGCCCTGCGCGCCGACATCTCGGCTGCCTTCCACAGCCCCTTCGAGGGAGCCATCGCTCCCGCCCGCCTGGCCGGGGTGGCGCGGCAGGCGGCGTCTTTGGGGGTGGGGGAGGTCGGCCTCAGCGACACCGACGGTTTCGCCGACCCCTTGGCCGTGGGGGCCGGGGTGGAAGCGGTGCTGGCCGGAACGAGCCTGCAGGTGGAACAACTCGCCCTCCACCTGCACGACACCTGCGGGCGGGCCATCGCCAACGTCATGGCCGGCCTGGAAGTGGGAGTGCGGCGCTTCGACGCCTCCGCCGGCGGTCTGGGCGGCTGCCCGTACAGCCCCGGGGCCAGCGGCAACCTGGCCACCGAGGACCTGGTGCTGCTGCTGCATGACCTGGGCATCGAGACCGGCATCGACCTCGACCGGATGCTGGACGCCGCGGCCTATGCCCTACAGTTCTCCGCCCGGCCCTATCAGGGGCACGCCCTGCGGGTCAAACGCCCGGAACTCTTCCGGCAGGCATAGGGAAGCTCGCGGCGGCGGTCGAGGACCTGGTGGTTGCTAAGAAACTTCGCACTCAGGGGGCTTCTGCCGTGAAGATCGTCGATAAACCGTGGGGGCGGGAGGTCTGGTGGGCCGTGACAGGCCATTACGTGGGAAAGATCGTCGAGGTTAAAGCCGGCCACTCGCTGAGCCTGCAATACCACGTCCAGAAACAGGAGACGATGCTCTTCTACCGGGGAACCGGGCAACTGGTTCTCGGGGACGAGACGGTCGGGATCGAACCTGGCAAGTCGGTGACCATCGAACCCGGAACCCTCCACAAGGTGACCGCCGAAACGGACCTCACCATTTTCGAGGTCTCGACGCCGCATTTGGACGACGTCGTTCGGGTCAAGGACGATTATGGACGCGCCACCCCACCCGATGCCCCCGCGGGGGGCACCCAGGGCGGATAAGAAGGGAGATCATGTGGTCACAGGTGGGACAACCCCAGGGGTCAATCCCCTGATTTTCCGCGAGTATGATATCAGGGGTAAGGTAGGCACGGACCTTACCCCCGAGGTCGTTCAGCTCCTCGGCAGGGGCTTTGGTACCTACCTTTCAGAGGCTCAAACCCCGCGACAGGCTCAGCCTGCCGGACAAGTGCAACCCGGAGGGGGGAGGAACCTGCCGATCCTCCTGGGCCGCGACAATCGCCTGTCATCCGACGGTTTTGCCGACGCCTTTGCGCAAGGGTTGATCGACACCGGCTGTGACGTGCAAGACGTCGGACGGGTCCTTACGCCGATGCTCTACTATTCCCGGATCGCCCATGGTATCGATGGCGGTGTCATGATTACGGGGAGCCACAACCCGCCTGATTTCAACGGCTTCAAGCTATGTCACGGGCCGGCGACCATCTATGGGCACGAGATTCAGGAAATACGGCGGATCGTTGAGGGGGGGCAATTTGCCTCACCTCGGTCCGGCAGGGGACAATCCCGCGGCCTCGTTCAACTGGAGCCGCGGCGCCAGGCGCTGGACTTGATTCCTGCCTACCGCGGAATGTTGATGGACAAGATCCACCTGGGTCCCCGCCGTTTGAAAGTGGTGGTGGACTGTGGGAATGGCACCGCCAGCCTATTCGCTCCCGCGATCTTACGCGATTGGGGCTGTGAGGTCATACCTCTTTACTGCACCTCCGACCCCACCTACCCCCACCACCACCCCGACCCGGTCAAGGCCGAGAATCTCAGCGATTTACAACTGGCGGTAAGGAAGCACGGGGCCGACGTCGGGATCGCCTACGATGGAGACGGCGACCGTATCGGGGCGGTGGACGAGCGGGGCAAGGTCCTGTGGGGTGACCTGCTGATGGCCCTCTTCTGGCGCGAGATTCTGCCCCGATATCCGGGAGCCCCAGCCATCGTGGAAGTGAAGTGTTCGCAGGCCCTGGCGGAGGAGATCGAGCGCCTGGGCGGGAGACCGATCTTCCATAAGACCGGTCACTCCCTGATCAAAGCCACCATGCGTGAACTTGGCGCCGTGTTCGCCGGGGAAATGTCCGGTCACATGTTTTTCGCGGACGAGTACTATGGGTTTGACGATGCCGTTTACGCTTCGGGCCGGCTGCTTCGGATCCTGTCCAATACGGACCAGACGTTGTCAAGCCTGCTAAGCACCATCCCGCGGTACTTCTCCACCCCGGAGATTCGCGTCGATTGCCCCGACGAGGCCAAGTTCCGCGTTGTCGACGCGATCAGGTCAGATTTCCGGGGCCGTTTTCCGGTGATCGATGTGGACGGCGCCCGCGTCCTGTTCCCGGACGGTTGTGGGTTGGTACGCGCCTCCAATACCCAACCGGTACTGGTGCTCAGGTGCGAGGCCAAGACCCAAGCCGGGCTGGAGAGAATCCAGTCGGAGATGATGGGAGCCGTGGAGCGCTACCCCGAAGTCGGGCCGATCCGGTGGGATTAGTCACCCACCCTGGCTAGTTGTCAGGCGCCCCATCCCTGATCCAGTTCCTGATGCTCTTGATCCAGGTGGCCGGGAGCGGCTGCTGTCCGAGAGGCATCGGAGTCACGTCCGTGGTCGTCCCTTCCAGAGCCTGAACCAGGCGACTCCCCGCCGGGTCGCCCGGCTTCACCACCGGCCCGGTGTTGCCGCCTTTCATCAGCGACGCATAGCTTCCCAGGTCAAGGCCGCCCGACTTCTTTCTCCCGCTGTGGCAGTTGGCGCAGTTTACCTGCAAGACCGGCCTGAGGTCGGCGCCAAAGCCGGGGTGTTCCTTGACCGCGGTTCCACCCCTGGTCGGGGTCATCGAACTCCACCCCAGGTAGGTGAAAGTGGCCATGCCCAGGACGACCACGAGGCCTGCGCCGATGGCCAGCGGGCGCTGGCCCGGCCGCCGGGAGGGGTTCCGATCGAAGTAAGGCAGGCCTAAGAGCACCACCGCCGCCACCAGCGGAATGCCGACGATCCCCCAAGCGTCCAGCCGCCCAGGCAGGTACTTCAAGAACTGATAGATGGACAGGAAGTACCAGACCGGCACCGGCTGGTAGTTCTCCCGGTTGAGCGGATCGGCCGGCGACCCCAGGCCGGGCTCAAAAGTTGCGGCCAGGGCGACCAGAATTACCCCCAACAGGAAGACCAGGAGCGCCATCCGGAAGACGGTGGGCGGCCAAAAAGGGACGAACCCGGGGGGGAGGTCGTTCCTTTTTCCCCGGACGTGAAGTTTGCGGTAGCTGGCGGGAAGGGCTGCTTCGACCTCGGCCAGGCCGTGGAGCATGACCAGGGCCAAATGCCCGGCCAAAAGGAGCCAGAAAAGCGCCGGGAGGAAGATGGTGTGCAAGGCGTAAAAGCGGGTCAGAGTCAGCCCGGAGATGTAGGCGCCGCCCCGCGCCAACTCCACCAACCAGCGCCCGATCAGCGGGGCGTAGGTGCTCATCGCCGTCCCTACGGTGGTGGCCCAGTAGGCCTGCTGGTCCCACGGCAGCAAGTAGCCCGAAAAGGCGAAAAGCAGGGTCACGACGCCCAGCAAGACGCCCAGAATCCACGTCGCCCGCCGCGGGTGCTTGTAGGCGCCGATGTAGAAAACCCGCAAGGCGTGTAGGAAAACAAGTACCACCACCGCATTGGCGCCCCAGAAATGCAGGCCCCGGATCAGGGGACCGGCCGGAGCGGACATGATTTCCGCGACGCTCCGGTAGGCGTCGGGGAGGTTTCCCGCCGCGGCCACCGAAGGCCGGTAGCGGGTAGCCAGCAGCAGGCCCGTGATGGCCTGGTTTACGAAGAGAAAAGCGTCGGCAAAACCCAGGAAATCGAGCCAACTCACCCACCGCGGAACAGGGTGGTAGAAGAGTTCCTCCAACTCCACGTGCACGCCCAGAGCTCCCCTCAAGTGATCAGGCCGCCCACGTAGACTCCGTCGCCGCGCACTTCGACCAGGTGGCGGCGGAGCGGACCCGGGGCCGGGCCGCCGAGATTCCTGCCGCTGATGTCGAAGGAACTTCCGTGGCACGGGCAAAGGAATTCACCCGTCCGTTCGTACCAGCCCACCGGGCATTCCAGGTGAGTGCAGTGCAGGTCGAAGGCATCCCAATGGTCCTCCCGGCGCACGATGTAGACGCCGTCGCCCACTCCAGCTCCGGTGTAGGTGACCAGTCGCGGTTTGCCCGGGACGAAGTCGTCGGGCCGCCCCACCTTTTGCGTCTCCGCCGTTCGCGCGCTCGGCGGGTAAAGGAAACGCAGCGCCGTTCCGAGGTAGGCGAAACTCAGGACGAAACCGATCGCTATTGACAAGAAGCCGCGACGATCCAGGGTGGACGCCTGGTCGCTCTCGTCCGGCCGCGACCGTTTTGCTTCGCTCACTTGTACGTCCGGAGCCAGCCGGTCACCAGTTCAGCCTGGGCCGCCTTGATCACGTCGCCCCACCGGGGCATGAAGACTACGCTGGCCTTGCCTTGCTCAATTACCGACCCGTTGATGATGAAGCCGCGGATTTTGGCGTCGGTGTCGAACTCCCGGTGGAAAGCGGGCGTTCCCAGCGCCGGGATCTCCTTGTCGCCGGCGTCGGTGGCGGCCACGTTGGCGACGCCGCCCCGGCCGATCGGCCCGTGACACTTGCCGCAGGCGTAGGCGTCGTATACGTCAGTACCGCTCCTGGTCGCCGGCGGAGCCTCCCCGGTGTCGGGCAGCCCCGCCCGGATGTAGGCCGTGAGGTTGGCAGTCTGCTGGTCGTTCAAGATGCCGTTCCAGGACGGCATGGAAGTGGCCTTGCCACTGTTCAGGATGGAGCCGCTCTTGAGGATGGCGGCAACGGCCTGGTCGGTGCCGTAATCCCGTTGGAAGCCGGCCCCGACCAGAGGCGGTACGGTCGCGTCGCCGCCTTCGTTGAACGGGTTGGGCACCCCACCGGTCCCGCCGACGCCGTGGCAATAGACACAGGCGTAGGCCAGGTAGAGTTTGCCGCCTTCCCGGGCCGCCGCGGAAAGCGGCGCCGGACCAGGCGCGGGTTGGGGGGCCGGTTGGGTCTTGGGCGGCACACCCTTTTGGGCACACCCCGCCGCGGCCCACATCCCGGCCGCCAGGAGCGCCGCGGCCAGCCAAGCGGCCGGCCGCAACCGTACTTTCCGCCTCAAAGGTCACCCTCCTCCACATTGGCAGACTTTCCGCAAATAGGATGCATAGTCCCCGCGTGCTTTATCCCCCGGCGGGACAATGAGCGTTGACACGACTGCCCTGAGGCAGTACCATGGGTGCAAACGGGGAGCCCGGGAGGGCTGAGAAAGGGCGCCGCGCGTACCTGACCCGCTGAACCTGATCAGGGTAATACCTGCGGAGGGATAGGGATATGAGTGACTTGAGCGGGAAAAGAACGGTCACCCAACGGGAATACGCCCGGCTCGGCGAAATCACCCCGGCGATGCGGCGGGTGGCTGAGCGGGAAGGGGTACCGGCCGAAACCGTCCGGTCCGGGGTCGCGCAGGGGACCATCGTCATCCCCGCCAACCTCAACCACCGCCACGCCGACCCGGTCGGTATCGGCCAGGGGCTGCGGACCAAGGTCAACGCCAACATCGGCACCTCCGTGGAATTTCCCGACGTCAACCGGGAGCAGGAGAAGCTGCAGGTGGCGCTGGAGGCGGGGGCGGACACGGTGATGGACCTCAGCACCGGCCGGGCCGACGAGATCGACCTGTGCCGCCGCAAGATTTTGACCCAGAGTTCGGTGCCGGTAGGGACCGTGCCCATCTACCAGGCGGCGGTGGAGGCTATCGAGCGGCGCGGCACGATCCTCGAGATGACGGTGGACGAGATCTTCGAAACCATCGAACGGCACGCCGCCGACGGGGTGGATTACCTCACCGTCCACTGCGGTGTGACGCGCCAGGCGGTGGAACGGCTCCGCGGCGAGGGAAGGGTCACGGACGTCGTGAGCCGCGGCGGCTCTTTCCTGGTGGCTTGGATGCTTCACCATGACCGGGAAAACCCGCTGTACGAGAACTTCGACCGGCTGCTGGAGATCGCCCACCGATACGACGTCACCCTCAGTCTGGGCGACGGGCTGCGCCCGGGGAGCATCGCCGACGCCACCGACCGGGCCCAGGTGGAGGAACTGCTGACCCTGGGAGAACTGACCGACCGCGCCTGGGGAGCCGGGGTGCAGGTCATGATCGAGGGACCGGGCCACGTGCCGCTCCACCAGATCGCGACCAACGTGCAGCTCGAGAAGCGTCTGTGCCACGGCGCGCCCTTTTACATCCTGGGGATGCTGGTGACCGATCGGGGGGCCGGCCACGACCACATCACCGGGTCCATCGGGGGCGCGGTGGCGGCCGCGGCGGGGGCTGATATGCTGTGCTACGTGACCCCGTCGGAACACCTGGGGTTGCCTGACAACGACGACGTGCGCGAAGGCGTCGTCGCCTTTCGGATCGCCGCCCACGCGGGCGACCTGGCCAAGGGCGTGCCCGGGGCGTGGGAGAAGGACAAGGAGATGTCCGAGGCGCGACGGGCCCTGGACTGGGAGCGACAGATCGCGCTGGCGATCGATCCCCGCAAGGCCCGCTGGTACCGGGAGACCCGCAATCCCCAGGCCATCGAGGGCTGCACCATGTGCGGGGACTACTGCGCCATGAAGATGGCCGCCGAGGCTTTGGGGCGAAAGAGCTTCGAGTTCTGCTGACCAAGGCAGGAATAAGGCCGGGCCCGACCGGCCTTTCACCTGACCGGCGTTATGCCCAAAACGGCATAACGGACGATAGGAGGAGTTCAGTTGTGATTCGTCGAGTGAAGCTGTTGACCCTGTCCCTGTTCATCCTGTCTCTGGCGGCCGGGTCGATGGCCGCCTGCTCCAGGGCCGGCGCGCCGGCCCCGACGGCGACCCCGGCCCCCGAGCGGCCGGAACTGATCCTCGCCACCACCACCAGTACCATGGACAGCGGCTTGCTGGACGTGCTGATCCCGGCCTTCGAGAAGCAGACCGGTTACCAGGTCAAGCCGATCGCCGTGGGCACCGGGCAGGCTCTGGCCATGGGCGAGCGCGGTGAGGCCGATGTGCTGTTGGTTCACGCGCCGGACGCCGAGAAGGCCGTGGTGGACAAGGGCGCGGCCATCAACCGCCTGCTGGTGATGCATAACGACTTCGTCATCGTCGGGCCGCCCGCCGACCCGGCGGGGATCGCGGGCCGGCCTTCGGTGGTGGAGACCTTCAAGCAGCTCGCCGCCAAGGGCGCGGTCTTCGTCTCCCGCGGCGATGACTCGGGCACCGACAAGATGGAGAAGTCCCTCTGGAAGAAAGCCGGGCTGCAGCCGGCGGGGAGCTGGTACGTCCGGGCGGGAGCGGGCATGGGCCAGACGCTGCGGATCGCCTCCGAGAAGGCCGGCTATACCCTCACCGACCGGGCCACCTACCTGGCCAACAAGAGCACCCTGCAACTGAAAATCGTCCTGGAGAAAGACCCCGTCTTGCTCAACATCTACCACGTCATGCAGGTGAACCCCGCCAAGTTTCCGAAGGTTAACTCCGCCGGGGCCAAAGCCTTCTCCGACTTCCTGCTGTCCGGTGCGGGGCAGAAGCTGATCAGCCGGTTCGGTGTAGACAAGTTTGGCTCTCCACTGTTCTTCCCCGACGCCGGCAAGTCGGACGCGGACCTGGCCAAGTAGGAAGCGAGGTATCGGGCGCTGGACCTGATTTGGCAGGGGATCCTGGCCGCCTTGCGTCTGCTGGCGACCTGGGATCCCGAGATCGTGCGCATCACCCTGCTGACCATGAAGATCTCCGGCCTGGCGACCGCCGTCAGCCTGGTGGCGGGCGTCCCCTTGGGGGCGGGCTTGGCCCTGACGCAGTTCCCGGGGCGGCGCCTGGTGGTCAGCGTCATCAACGCCGGCATGGGGCTGCCCCCCGTGGTGGTAGGGCTGTTCATCACGATCCTGTTGTGGCGCAGCGGACCCTTCGGCT
>JAJYMS010000114.1 GCA_021786825.1 Bacillota bacterium
GACGCACTCCATGCAGCCTTACTTCGTTATGTAGTTTTCTACGGACTCTGGCAAGAGGTACTTGACCGGTTGCCCGGCGGCCACCCGCCGCCGGATCTCGCTGGAGGAGATGGCCAGGGCGGGCACCTCCAGGCGGTGGATCCGCCTGAAGGCAGCGTCGCCCAGGGTTTCCCGCAGCCCTTCCAGAGCACCCAACGGGTACCCGGGCCGGGTCGCGGCGATGAACTGGCACATCTTGAAGAGATCCGGGGACTGCTCCCAGGTGCAGATCTCCAGGATCGCGTCCCCACCGGTAATGAAGTGAAGGTCCGCCTCGGGGTGCCGGCTCCGGAAGTGGCGCATCGTTTCGATGGTGTAGGAGGGGCCGCCCCGCTCGATCTCCACCTGGGAGACCTCGAAAGCGGGGTTGGTCATGGTGGCCAGGACGGTCATCAGGTAGCGGTCGTTGGTCAGGGAAATCCGGCGGCCCTCCTTGTGCGGCGGGTGGGCCGCCGGCACGAAGATCACCCGCTCCAGGCCAAAGGCGTATCGGGCGGCCTCGGCGGTGACCAGATGGCCGTAATGGATCGGGTCAAAGGTTCCTCCCATGATGCCCAGGGCTTTCATCCTTGCTTTCCCCGCCCTCTTCGGTCATTCTATGCTCTCCCCCGGCGCGTCGCCGCCCAGGGTGAATTCGACGTCCCTGATTCGCACCGTGTCGCCGTCCCGGGCTCCCGAGCGCCGCAAGCGGGATTCCATCCCCTGCCGGCGCCACAGGCGGTGGAAGCGACGCACCGATTCTTCGTTGCCCCAGTTGGTCATGGCCACCAGGCGCTCGACGGCCCGGCCCCGGACCCTGAAGGCCTCGCCCTCCCGGACGATTTCCACCTCCGGCCGGACCCCCGGTCGCAAGACCCGCACGGGGACCGGGGGGGCCTCCACGGGCGACCGGTCAAGGGCGTCGGCGACGGCATAAAGCAACTCCGTCACGCCCTCGCCGGTAACCGCCGACATGGCCAGGACCGGCTGCCCCTCGCCCGCCAGCGCCTGCCGGACCAGCGGCAGCCTTGCCCGGGCCTCCGGCAGGTCGAGCTTGTTCAACACCACCAGTCGCGGCCGCCGGGCCAGGGCCGGGTTGTACTCCCGCAGTTCGCCGTTGACGACCCGGTAGTCCGCCAGGGGGTCCCTGCCGGACGTGCCGGCTAGGTCGATGACGTGCAGCAGGAGGCGGGTCCGCTCGAGGTGGCGCAGGAACTCGTGCCCCAGCCCCAGGCCCAGGTGCGCCCCCTCGATCAGGCCCGGGATGTCGGCCAGCACGAAACTCCGGCCGTCCGGCACCGCCACCACGCCCAGGTTGGGAACCAGGGTCGTGAAGGGATAATCGGCCACCTTCGGCCGTGCGGCGCTGACGCGGGCCAGCAGGCTTGACTTGCCGGCGTTGGGGAAGCCGACCAAGCCCACGTCCGCCAGCAACTTGAGTTCGAGCTCAACTTCGCGGGCCTCCCCCGGTTCGCCGCGCTCCGCCAGGGTCGGCGCCTGGTTGGTAGGGGTCGCGAAACGCGCGTTCCCCCGCCCGCCCCGGCCACCCGTGGCCACCACCAGTCGCTGCCCGGGCTGGACCAGGTCCCCCAGGACCTCCCCCGTCCCGAGATCGCGCACCACGGTGCCGGGAGGCACGCGCACCTCCAAGTCCGCGCCTTGTTTGCCGTGGCGGTCCTTTCCCTGGCCGTGCTCCCCCCGCTCGGCCCGGAAGTGGCGCCGGTGGCGGAAATCCATCAAGGTCCGCAACCCCTCGTCGACGATCAGGACGATGTCCCCGCCCCGGCCACCGTCTCCGCCGCTGGGGCCTCCCTGGGGCACGTACTTCTCCCGGCGGAAGGCCACGCATCCGTCGCCACCATCACCGCCCGCGATGTTGATCTTGGCCCGGTCCAGGAACACTCAAGCCTCTCCATTCTGCCGGCGGGGGAACTCCCGCTCCCATCGAGTCCCGCTGGCGGGACAGTCCAAGCGCACCACGTAGGCGTCCGGCCGCTCGGAAAAGCGACCCTCGAGCCGGCGCTCGCCGTCGCTGGTGCCAAGTTGGCCGGCGGCCTGGTCCAGGGAGCGGCCGACCCAACTGACCAGTTCCGGGCCGGCCTCCGCCAGGTCGCTCTCCACCTGCCACGCGGCGTCGATTTCGCCGCGCTCCGGCCCGTAGGTCCATTCGAGCAACAGGACTAGCATCTCCCGGTTGGCGAGGCCAAAAAGCTCGCCTAGCTGGGCCTGTTTCCGTTTCACGGTCTCGATATACTCCTGCGCCTTCTCCGGCCGCCGCAACTGCAGCCAACCGGAGATGATCTGCAGGTCGTTCAAGAAGGCATGACGCTGGTGCCGCAGCACCCGCATCACGTCGGGCCGCGGTTCCTCCGGGCCCGCCCGCTCAGGAACCTCCCCCACCGGCTTCGCCCCTTTTGCCTGCCGAGGTCACTCCCGACAACGGATAAAAAAGCCCCCGATACCCCGTTTTGGGGCACCGGGGGAGCCATCCTTTACAGGGCGGCCACCGCTTGCGGCCGTATGCTGACTCGTTTCTTGTCCTTGCCGACGCGCTCGAAGCTGACCACCCCGTCGACCTTGGCGAACAGAGTATCGTCGCGCCCAAGGCCGACGTTGTCACCGGGACGGACCCGGGTGCCGCGCTGGCGCACCAGGATGCTGCCGGCGGACACAAGTTCACCGTCGTGGCTCTTGACTCCCAGCATCTTGGGCCGTGAATCGCGCCCGTTGCGGGAACTGCCAACGCCCTTCTTATGGGCGAAGAGCTGTAGATACATGGCCTAAACCTCCTTGGTCGTAAGCCTCAGGCTCCTTGGGTAATCCTTGGCGATGTCTTCCAGACCGAGCGCCATGGTCGCCAGAATCACTTCGGCCCGCTCCCTCTCGCGGGGCGTCAAGTCCGGTGGAAGGTCGCAACGCAGGTAACCGTCCCGCCGGGCGACCGCGGGCTGCAGTCCGGCAATCCCGGTCAGGCCGAGTACGGACGTCTCCGCCAGGGCGGTTACCGCCGCGCAGACGATGTCCTGACCCTCCGGGGCGTGACCGGCGTGGCCGCTGGCGACAAATCCCCGCCAGCCCCCGTCCCGGGCGCGCCGGAACTCGATCCTGACCACCCGGTGCTAAGCCTCGATCTGTTCGATCTGGACCCTGGTGTAGGGCTGGCGGTGACCCTGGCGGCGGCGGTAGTTGACCTTGCTCTTATACTTGAAGACCAGGATTTTGGGGCCTCTAGCCTGCGCCAGGACCTTGCCTACCGCCCGGGCCCCTGCCACCACCGGCTTGCCGACCACCAGTTGCCCGTCCTCCCGGGAGAGGGCCAGCACCCGGTCAAAGGTGACGGTTTGCCCCACCTCGGCGGCCAGCTTCTCCACCCGGACCACGTCTCCCTGGCCCACGCGGACTTGCTTGCCTCCGGTCTCAATGATCGCGTACACGGCGCACCTCCAGCATCTTAACTGCCAATTGTTGATCTTAACATCAAGCGTGATTCCTGTCAATCAAACGCGCCCTGGCGTAGGTGCGGTAGGCCCTGGTAACCTGTACCGCCACCGTCTCGCCGATCCGCCGGCCGGCTCCTTCAATGTCGACGACGTAGCCTTCCACCCGGCTAATGCCGTCCGCCGGGTTGGTCGCGTGGGGCTCCTCGACCTGCAGCTCGAGGACCTGTCCGGCCTTGACCGGCAGGGCCTTTTGCTCGACCTCCGCCTGGGTGCCCACCGCCTTCACGTTCACCTGCTCCAGGTGGCAACCGGCGGAACCCCGGATGTAGATCACCTTCCCGGTCTCGCGCTCCAGTTCGCGCAGGTTCGCCCCGCCGCTGCCGATCACCAGGGACGCCACTGACGGGTGCAACTCCACCATGACGGCCTCGTTGTGGCTCTGCCGGAGCAGCTTCCTGACCTCCGAGCGGACCTTGAGGCTCATCGTCTCCTCCGAGAAGACCTTGCCGCGGCCGTCGCAGTAGGGGCAGGGGCGCTGAAGCACCTCGTCCAGGCTCTGCCGGACCTTCTTACGGGTGAGTTCCACCAGTCCGAGCTGGGTGAGCCCCAGCACGCTCACCCGGGTGCGGTCGGACCGCACCGCGTCCTCCAGAGTCTTGAGGACGCCGGCCCGGTGCTCGGCCACCTCCATGTCGATGAAGTCGATGATCACGATCCCGCCGATGTCGCGCAGCCGCAGTTGCCTGGCGATCTCGCGGGCGGCCTCGAGGTTGGTGCGGTAGACGGTGTCGGCCAGGTCGGTGGTGCCCACGAACTTCCCGGTGTTGACGTCGATCACCGTCAGGGCCTCGGTCTGGTCGATCACCAGGTATCCTCCCGACTTCAGCCAGACCCGCTTCTTGAGGGCCTTTTCGACCTCCGACTCGATGGCGTAGTAGTCGAAGAGGGGCCGGTCGCGCCGGGAATACAGACGCACCCGGTCCTTCAGCCCGGGCGAACCCATCTCAAGGAGCTCCAGAATCTTTTCGTACTCCACCCGGGAGTCGATCACCAGCTTGTCGATGTCCTCGCTGAAGACGTCCCGGATGATCCGGTACACCAGCCCCAGATCGCGGTGAACCAGCGCCGGGGCGGTGGCCTCCCGGGCCCGGGCCTGGATCCGTTGCCACAGGCGGTACAGGAACTCCGCGTCCTTTGCCAGTTCGGACTCCGAACTCCCTTCCGCGACGGTGCGTACGATCAGCCCCACTCCCGCGGGCTTGACCTTCGCCGCCAAAGCGCGGAGCCGGTCGCGTTCGGCCTCGTCGGTGATGCGCCTTGAGACGCCGGAGTAGTCCATCGACGGCATCAGGACCAGGTATCGCCCCGGCAGGGTCAGGTGGCGGGTTACCCTGGCTCCCTTGCTGCCGATGGGCTCCTTGGCCACCTGTACGACGACCTCCTGGCCTTCCTTCAGCACGTCCTTGATGGTGGCGTGCTTGAGGTCGGGAAGGTCCTCGTCCTCGTCCTTGCCCGGCAGGGCGTCGTCGATGTAAAGGAAGGAGTTGCGTTCCAGGCCCACGTTCACGAAGGCGGCCTGCATCCCGGGCAGGACGTCTTCCACCCGCCCCTTGTAGATGTTGCCGGCGACCCGCTGGTTCACCGGGCGCTCGATGAAAAACTCCAGGAGCGACCCGTTGTCGAGCAGCGCCGCCCTGGTCTCATCGCGTTCGACGGTAATGACGATTTCCTTACCCATGTTTGATCACCGCTGGCATTCGACCTCCTGAAAAACACTCCCCTGGCCGCCCTCGAGGGGCGGGACCAACCTGCCCGCCGGGCCGAGGGTATATAGTCCCAGACGATGGACGGACAGGAGCTTTGAGCCGGCGAAAAGCGGTTCGACCGCGGAGATGGCGTTCCAGAGGTCCTCGGGGCGCAGATTGCCCCGGGAACCTGTTCGCACCAGGGCCAGCAACCGTCCCTCGGCCCCTCCCTCCCCGGCCGCGCGGTCGGCGGCCAGGCCGAGCAACAGCGGCCGCAGGTCCACCACCGAACCCACGGGGGCGCGGGAGGTGCCCTCCCGCGGCGGGCGGTGGAAGGGCAACTCCGGGCGGGCGAGGACCGCCTGCAGGGAGGCGTCCATTTCGCTCCGCGGGGCGGGGGACGCCAGCCTCACCACCAGCCGGTACCGCGCGGCGTCGATGGTCGCCGCCAGGGCCGGCGCCGGCAGAGTCACCTCCGCGGCTTCGCGGACCGCCAGGCCCGGGGGCAAGGTCGCCTGCAGCCGCCGGACGACACTAAGGATCGGCACGGGCGTCTCCAGGTCGATGTCGACGTACTCCGCCTCGCTGGTCACGCCGACCGCCAGGGCGGACGCGAAGGAGAAGCGGGGATGGGGGTTGTAGCCCTGGGACAGGGCCAGCGGCAGCCGCGCCCGCCGCAGGGCTCGCTCCAGGGTGCGCTGCAGATCCAGGTGGGAGATAAACCGGACCTGGGGCCCCTTCTCCAG
>JAJYMS010000193.1 GCA_021786825.1 Bacillota bacterium
AAGGAGCCACACGAACCGCATGCATGTCTGCAAGCGCCGGTGGCTCACTCGTGTACTCGGATTCTCGGCCGAACCGATAGTGGAACTATTCCACTCCCGCCGGAAGATTCCTTCTGGGCCGGACATCTTTTTTCCGGGGAGATGCGGCAGGGTTCGACAGGCGGGGGCGGGCAGCCACGCCAGCCGCGTTACCCCCGCGCCAGGCCCGAGTAGGTTTCCGGCCGGCGGTCGCGGAAGAAAGGCCACAACTCGCGCGCCTGGCGGATCCGGTCCAGGTTGAGGTCAGCCACCACGATCTCCTCGCGGTCCTCCGCCCCCTGGGCGAGGATCTCGCCGAAGGGATCGCAGAAGTAGCTGGACCCGTAGAACAGGCCGGGGTGGGTCGACTCCATCCCCACGCGATTGACCGTGCCGACGAAGACCCCGTTGGCCATGGCGATGGCGCGCTGTTCAAAGAGCCACAGGTACTTGGAGAGGCTCACAACTGTCGTGCACGGGTTATACAGAATGTCCGCCCCTTGCAGGGCCAGCAGCCGCCCCACCTCCGGGAAATGACGGTCGTAGTCGATGAAGATCCCGATCCGGGCGAATTGGGTCTGAAAGACGGGATACCCCAGGTCACCCGGGCGGAAGTAGTACTTCTCCTCGAAACCCTCCTGCTGCGGCAGGTGGTTCTTGCGGTAGCGGCCGAGCAGCCCGCCGTCGGCGTCGATCACCGCCGCCGTGTTGTAGTAGACCCCCGGCTGGTCCTCCTCGTGCATCGGCACCACCAGGGCGACCCCATGGTTTCGCGCCGCCTCCCGCATCCGCTCCACCGTCGGCCCCGGGACGGGCTCCGCCCCCCGGTGCCAAGATCGGAACTGCGTGGCGGCGAAGTAGACGTCGCAGAAGAGCTCCTGCAGGCAGATGATCTGCGCCCCCCGACGGGCGGCCTGGGCGATCAGGTCCAGGTGCTTCTGCACCATCGCCTCGCGGTCCGGGACGACGGCGGTCTGAATCAGGGCCGAACGAACCGCTTTCATGGGATGTCCCTCCTCGCCGCTGGAGTCATGGGGCGCTCAGGGCTGCTTGAGAAACCGCTCCCCCACCAAGCGCGTGTAGGCACGGAAGTCTCCCAGGTGATTTTGCAGGATGTCGTACACGGCGTGATCGTCGATGTCCTGATACAAGTGCACCAGCCGGTTGCGAAACCGGGCCAGCCGCTTGCACGTGTCGACCAGTTGAGGCGGTAGTCCACCGTTTTGACCCAATAGCTCAAAGGATTCCACGTATGATTTGGGTGAACCCCATCCCCTGCGGGCGATGATGTGGTTGGCGATGTCGATCATCGCCTCGACGGAGGTCTGCAGCATGTAGCGAGCCGCGTAAGCCTTGGTGTAATCGGCGGCAAACTCCTCCGCCGGCACGCCGGCCAGCGCTTCAAGCTTGGCGACGTGCCCTTCCACCAGCCTGACCTTGTCCATCAGTTTGGCGTGATCAAGCGTCATGGCTTTCCTCCAGGCGCGCCAGGGTATCGCGGTCAAACTGCTCCAGGTCCAGAATCAAGTCCCCGTAGATATTGAGCACCAACTCGTGAAAGTCGGCAACCGCCTCCGGGTGGCGAATCAACAGGGGCCGGTTTTGGGCCAGCACGGCAAACCGCAGGGGAACGGGGGCCTGGTTGAGGACGAGGACGTTGACGTCGTCCTCGCGGAGGATGCCGGCGATGTCCGCCTCCAGACGCAACTGGTCGGCCAGTTTGATCTCCGGGCCGGGCTCAAAGAGCAGGGCCAGGTCGACGTCGCTCCGCGGCGTCTGGTTCGGGGTGCCGTATGAACCGTAAAGAAAGGCCGCCGCCAGGCCCGGATACCGTTGCAGGTAATCCACCAGGCTTGGCAACTGAGCATCGATGTCAATCAGCCTGGGGGTATCGCCACGTACCACCGTCGTTCACCCCGGCCTTCGCCCCGATCTCTCCGCTCGCGCCCGGCGCGAAGCGGGCCGGCGGCTGCCTTTAGCATAGCCGACCGGCCCGAGGGTGGTCAATTGGCGGTCAATTGGCAGTCAATTTGAACCTCACTGCCCCTGGTTCAGCAAGGTCAGCGGGACAATCATCCCGGCCAGCCAGAGGATGACAAAGACGAGCTGCCCCGCCCAATATCCGCCCACGAAAGGCCAGCGGTCGTTGAGCCCGTAAACCCCCGTGACGACCAGCGCGGTCCCGGCCGCAAACGCGGCCGGCAGCCAGGGGCCGACCAGCCACCACCCCACGATGGTGGCGACGTTGATCAGCACCGCAACGGTGAGGCCCTTCAGAAACTCCATAGGGTCACCTCACTCCGTCCCCTGACTGACCTGCGAGGCATCATGCCAGGCGAGGCTGTCAAGGGCCTGTTCGGTCCATTCAACCGACGCCATGGTCCTTGAGGCTAGCCTTCAAGTATTCTCGGGCTTTCTCACCCGTAAGGGATCGGCTGGTGTCCTGTAGGGCTTCACGGACGATGTCAGCTTCGGCGCGATCCGTCACATCGTAAAACCCGCCGGTTCCGCCCTCCTCGTCGATTTCCACCAGCAGGAACCGGCGCTTGCCGGCGATCAAGTAATCAACGCCCTCCTGGAACGCCCGCAACAACTCCTGATCCTCGACACGGATCGCCTTGCCCACTGGGGTTCCCCCCTTTGCTTTTCACAATACCACGCACACAGGCGTTTCAACCGCCTATCAGACCAGCTTTACGGCGAACGCCGCCCCGGCCGCCACAAAAGTTATTGGGGCTTTCCCCTTACCCGAGTACTTCCAACAGTTCCGCGATAACCTGCACTTCCCATTCTTCGCTGGCTCGCAAGGTGATGGGCTGGTACCCCGGAGCATTGGTTTCCGGCTTGAGGCGGATGTCCACGTGCCGCCACGAACCTGCATCATCCGGTGCCGGCACCTTGATGCTCTCGTAGACCTTCACAGTATACTGCCCGCCATTATCGGGATCGGTGATGTCCCGGTGCTGGACCAGGACGACCTTCCCTTGCCGGCTGCCGACAACGGGGGTGCGGAACACGCAATACGCGCCGTTGGGAATGCGGCGGTTCATAGATTCGCCCACAACTCTGGCGACAAACAGGCCGGTGCCCGGACGGGTGCGCCCGTGCGGCACCACCCACGCCTCGGGCTCCACCTCCTGGCTCTCGCTGAACCGGCCCGCCGCAGCTCGAAGACTGTACAGGGGGATGCAGTTCTCATACGGCCGGGCCTCGGACGGGTGAAGCACCCGGAAGGGCGTTGTAGCGGGTTCGAGGGCAACGGGTTGTTCGACGGGCGGCGCAACCGGTGGCTCCGTGGGAAGCTCGCCCACCTCCGCCCAGTTATGACACACCTGCTCCGCCTGCTCCAGCACCGTCACCGTGGCCTGCTCCGCCTTGTCAGGCGGATAGCCGTACTTCCGTAGCAAGCGTTTCACGGCGGCGCGGATGCGGGCGCGGACGGTCTCCTTCACCGACCAGTCGATGGTCACGCTGGCCCGCATCATCGTCACCAAATCGCGGGCGATGGCCTTCAGGGTCTCATCACCCAGTTCCATCACGGCACTGTCGTTCGTCCCCAAGGCATCGTAAAAGGCCAGTTCGTCATCCGCAAGCCCCAGGGCCTCGCCGCGGCCCCGGGCCTCGCGCATCTGGCGAGCCAGTTCCACCAGCTCGGCGATGACCTGCGCCGCCTCGATGGAGCGGTTCTGGTAGGCCCGGATGGTGCGTTCCAGCATCTCCGCGAAAGACCGAGCCTGGACCAGGTTGCGGCGGGACTGGGCCTTGATCTCGTCACTCAGGAGTCTGCGGAGAAGTTCCAGGGCCAGGTTGCGCTGGGGCATCGCCTGGACCTCCGCCAAGAACTCATCCGAAAGGATGGAGATGTCGGGCTTCCTCAACCCAGCCGCCGCTAAGATGTCGATCACCTGGTCCGAAGCCACGGCCCGAGAGACGAGCTGGCGCACCGCCGCGTCCAGTTCCTCCTCGGTTCGCCCGCCGGTCACCGTGTACTTGGCCACGTTGGCCCGAACGTCCTGGAAGTAGGCCACGTCGTCGCGTAGCGCCAGGGCAGCCTCATGGGGCACTGCCAGAGCGAAGGCCTGCGACACCTTGGTCACCGCCACCAGGAACCGTTCCTTCAGCTCCGGCGTCTCGGTGACCCGGTTTGCACCTTCCAACAGCAGGCGCAGCCGGTCGTGGGCCGAACCGGTGGCGTAAGCGCTCCAATCCAGGCCGTGGAACATGGCGGTGACGACCTCGTACTTCTCCCGCAATAGGGCCACGGCCTGCTCAATGGGAATCCCCGTGGCGTCCCGATCCCGCTCGGTGTAGTCGGCCAGGGCGCGTTTGAGCTGGTCGGCGATGCCCAGGTAGTCGACCACCAGCCCGCCCGGCTTGTCGCGGAAGACGCGGTTCACCCGGGCGATGGCCTGCATCAGGCCGTGGCCGCGCATGGGCTTGTCGACATACATGCTATGGAGGCAGGGGGCGTCGAAGCCGGTCAGCCACATGTCCCGGACAATGACCAGCTTCAGCAGGTCGGTGGGGTCCTTGAAGCGCTTCTTGATCTTCTCCTGGCGAGCCTTGTTGCGCAGGTGGAGCTGGAACCCGGACGGGTCGCTGGCCGAACCGGTCATAATCACCTTGATGACGCCCCTGTCGTCGGCGGGGTCGTGCCAGTCGGGGCGGAGCCTGACAATGGCGTCGTACAGGTCCACGCAGATGCGCCGGCTCATGCAGACGATCATGGCCTTGCCATCCATGGCTTCCAGCCGCCGCTCGAAGTGCTCGATGATATCCCGCGCGATGAGGCCGATGCGCTTCTCGGTGCCCACCATGGCCTCCAGGCGCGCCCAGCGACTCTTGAGCTGCTCCTTGACCGACGTCTCCTCGCCCTCGGTGACCTCCTCGAAGTCGGGGTCGATCCGGGGCCGTTCCTCTTCCTTCAGTTCCAGCTTGGCCAGGCGCCCCTCGTAGTAGATGCGCACCGTGGCGCCGTCCTCCACGGCCCGCTGGATGTCGTAGATGCTGATGTAATCGCCAAAGACAGCCGGCGTGCTCCGGTCGGCCGCCTCGATGGGCTTGCCGGTGAAGCCGATGAAGGAAGCATTGGGCAGGCCCGCCCGCAGGTGGTGGGCAAAGCCGTCGATGAAGTCGTACTGGTTGGGATTGGTTTGGAACTAATCGAGGCGTCGGTTATCAAGTCAACTTCGGACGTTCCCATTTGGGTCCTTATTCTCCGCTTGCACGATTTCGACATCTAGTTCCGACCTAAAGTCCTCCAACTGGTATTCCCTAAGCTTGGAGAAATACTTGCCAAAATCTTTCGGGCTAACCATATTAAACTGGTAGCGCGTGATAGCGCCTTCCTTCTCCAGCCACTCATTCAGCCGCTTAAAGTGCTCCGTCGCATACTCGTGCTTCTTGACGTTCTCGGGTGACGGGTCGGCAATCTCCCCGTCATCCTTGATCTCAGTCGCAAAGATTGAGTCACCTTGCTTGATAAAAAAGTCCGGGCTGAACTCGCCCCGTTTTGGTTTGTTGCCCTTCTTCCATGCGTATTCCAGTGAGTAGAAGCCGAAAGGCGTGTTCTTGAGCCACCCATCGATTTTGCAGGCGTTCTCCCGGTTAATCAGTTCGCGCAGGAATTTCCGCTCCGGCGTGCGGTCGGCTATGGCCAGATTGACCGGTGTTTTGAAGTCGTTGGAGTTTTCGACGCGAATGCGACCATTGGCGAAATCTCCGTCCGGGTCTTCGACCTCCCGGAAGAACTCCTTTTGCTCGTCTTCCAGCGTGTTCTCGCAGCCCGGTGCATAAAAGACTGTCTTCGAGCCACGCCGAAGTTCCGCCGCGCTGCAACTCTCCCCCTGT
>JAJYMS010000148.1 GCA_021786825.1 Bacillota bacterium
CCCCCCAGACAACCAGTTCACCGTCGCGGAGCATGGCGACAAAATGGGCCGCGTGCCGCGCCTGGTCCAGGTTGTGGGTGACCATCAAGACCGTTCGCTCCCGCGCCAACTCCCCGACCAACCGCTCCACCTGCGCCGCCGCGACCCGGTCCAGGGCGGCGGTAGGTTCGTCCATCAGGAGTACTTCGGGGTCCACCGCCAGGGCCCGGGCGATACAGAGCCGCTGCTGTTGGCCCCCGGAGAGTTCCAGGGCGGACCGTCCCAGCCGATCGCGAACCTCCGCCCAGAGTCCGGCGCGCTCCAGACAATCCCGCACCATCGCCCTCAGCGGCTCCTCGGGCACGCCGTGACGACGTGGTCCGTAAGCCACGTTGTCGTAAACCGAAAAGGGAAACGGGTTCGGCCGCTGAAAGATCATCCCCACCCGGCGCCGCAGACCGTTTACGTCGACGGCGGGAGCGTAAATGTCCTGGCCGTCCAAGGTGACCTTCCCGCGCCACCGAAAGCCGGGCACCAATTCGTTCAATCGGTTGAAACTGCGCAACAGGGTAGACTTTCCGCACCCCGATGGTCCCAGCAGGACGGTCACGGCGTGCTCGGGAACCGCGAGGGAGACACCCCGCAAGACCTGCCTGGACCCGTAGTAGGCCGACAGGCGGGAGGCCTGCAGTTTGGCCCTGGTGCCGGCGGCGGGACTCATCTTACCATCCGACCGCCCGCCGTCGAGCTGTCAGGCGTACCCAGCCCACCCCCAGGCTGAGAAGAGCGCCGACCCCGACCAGCAGGAGCGCGGTCGCGTACTGAATCCCCGGTGAAACCTCCGGTAGTTGAGTGGTGGCAAAAAGGTGGTAGGAGAGGGCCATGACCGGGTCGCCCAGGGACCGGGGCAGTCCAGGCAAGTACAGAACCGCCGCCGTGAGAAGCACCGGGGCGGTTTCCGTGGCGGCTCGCCCCAACGCCAAGGCGGCCCCGGTGAGAATCCCCGGCGAGGCGACCGGCAGGACGACGTGCAGAATGGTGGCCTCGGAACTCACGCCCAGCGCCAGGCTTGCCTCGCGAAGGCTGGCGGGCACCGCCGCCAGTGCCTCACGGGAGGAAGCGACCAGGACCGGCAAGCTGAGCAGAGCCAGGGTGAGCACACCCGATAGCAGGGATCTGCCGAAGCCGAACCCGGTGACAAACAGGGCCACCCCAATCAGCCCATAGACTACGGACGGCACCCCGGCGAGCAATACAGCCAGGTCGGCCGAGACTTTCCCCAGGCGGCTGCGCCCGGCGTACTCCTGGAGGCAGATGGCGGCCGACACCCCCAGGGGCAGGGCTACCCCCAGAGCGCCGAAGGCGAGGGCAAGGGTTCCCCAGATGGCGGGGTACACTCCTCCTTCCCGCATGAAGGCCCCCGGGCCGCCCAGCAGAAAACCCAGGCTCAACCCCGGCAACCCATAAATCACTACCGCCGCGATGATCGCCAACCCCGGGCCGCCGACCGCCACCGGGCCCAGGGCCAGGAGCAGGGGAGCCAGGCGTTCCGCCGCCCGGTCCCAGCGGCGCGCGCCGTGCATCCTGGGCGGTTGGTCGGACCGCCGGACCAGGGCTCCACGCCCGGATCGCTCCCGGCGCCCTGCCGCAAAGCCAGTTCGGACCCGTGCAGCCAATGAAAGGAGGCCCAAGTTGACTGCCAGCAACAGCACCCCCAGAGCGAAAAGGCCGTGGTAGTGACGGCTCCCCCGCACGGCCTCCCCGATTTCGGCCGCGATCGCTCCCGGCATGGTCCGCACCGGTTGTAGCAGACTGTGGGGTATGACCGCCGCATTCCCGCTGACCATCAGCACGACCATGGTTTCACCCAGGATTCTCCCCAGGCCGATCAACGCCGCCCCCATCACGCCCCCGGCGGCCAGCGGCAGGGTGATGTGGCTTGAGGTCGCCCAGCGGCCGACCCCCAGAGCCAGCGAAGCCTCCTTCAGGTCGCTGGGCACCGCGGCCAGGGCGTCTTCCGCCAACGCGGCGACCAGCGGGGCGGCGGTGACTGACAGGGCCAGGGCGGCCGAGAGGGCGGTGTAGCCGGTGGGAAGATGAAAGAGATCTTTGACGGTCGGCACGATCCAGCGGACCGCGGCGAAGCCCAGGACCACCGAGGGCATCCCCGCCATCCCCTCGAAGGTCACCTTCAGGGCTCCCCGGACCGCCGGGGGGGCCCAATCCGTCAGGTAAATCGCGGCCGTCACTCCCGCCGCCGTGACGAGCAGCCCGGCCGCCAGGGTGATCATGCCCGACCCCAGCAAAAGGGGAAGGCTGCCCAGCAACGGGGGGTTCTCCGCCGGTGCCCAGACCTTTCCCAGCAGGAATCCCGCTCCGCCCTGAAGCAGCGCGGGCAGGGCCTCCCGTCCCAGGAAGGAAACCTCCCCAAGGACCAGCAACGCCACCGCCATTCCGCCCAGGAAAAACACCATCTTCCAGCTATGGTCGCGCAACGAAGCCCACCTGTTCCACCAGCCTTTGCCCCTCGGAGCCGAGAATGAAGTCAACGAATCCCAGTAGTCCGGGAGCGGCGTAGGCCGACCAGTAGAGATACAGCGGACGTGCAAGGGGGTAGGTGCCGTCGCGGGCGGTGCGCTGGCTCGGGGCGACGGCGGGCTGGCCCGGGCCCCGGCGGACCCGGAGCGCCTTGACCGCCGGGGTCAGGTGGACCAGACCGACATAGCCGAGGGCGCCCCGGTCCCGGGCCACCGCCTGGATCAGGTCCTGAGAGGAAGGCAGGAGCAGGGCCCGCCGTTCGAACTCCTCTCCCCCCAGGATGCGGTCCTTGAGGTAGGCGTAAGTGCCTGAGTTGGCTTCCCGCGACATCACCAGCACCCGGGTGTCCTCACCCCCCAGGGTCCGCCAGTTCCCGATCCTGCCCGTCAGCAAGCCGCGCAAGCTTCCGTAGTCGATCTCCGCAACCGGGTTCGACCCATGAACGATCAGCGCCACCCCGTCAAAGGCCACAACCGTTCCGCGCAGCTCCCGGCCGGTGGCGCGGGCGAGTTCCAGTTCCTCCGCCGCGACCGCCCTTGAGGCGAGGGCCAGGTCCGCGTGGCCATAAAGCAAGGCGGTCAGCCCCGAGCCGGAGCCGCCCCCGCTCACCGCCACCGCAACCTCCGGACGGCGTTCAGCGTAGGCCCGGGCCCAGGCTTGAGCCAGCGCCAACATGGTATCCGAGCCCTCGAGCCGGTACAAGAAGCGATCCGGGTGAGGGGACCGTTGCCACCAGGGATGCAGGAGAAGAGTCAGCAAGACCGCCGCCACGACCAACTTGACCGCCCGGATCCTCACCCGCCGCCACTCCCGCCTCCGGGCTCCCGGCCCGCTCTTAGTCTGCAAATATGACGCGGCCCCGGCGGATATGCAAATCCCGGCCGCGGGGCCGGGATCTTGCCGATGGCAGATTGCTTTGGACTTTGAAACCTATTCCAGGCTCAACCGCTTCGCCTCCACGTTGACTGACAGGACGTTCAGGGCGGTCGTGTATTCGACCTTGTCACGGACGTTTTGCTGCACCTTCTCCAGCAG
Source organism: Bacillota bacterium (assembly GCA_021786825.1). Lineage (GTDB taxonomy): Bacteria > Bacillota > Sulfobacillia > JAMDAP01 > JAJYMS01 > JAJYMS01. Next base: position 3,553 of record JAJYMS010000148.1, read on the forward strand.
GGGAGGGATCTTGGCGCCGAACCGCACGGCAAGCTGCAAGCTCACGTCGACGCCATCCTGAAAGCTGTCGATGTAGGCCGTGAGGACCTTTGCAACCCCCTCCACCTCCTCGGCAGCCCGCTGGGCGATGGACGCCACCACCGTGTCTGCGATAAAGAACCGTCCCAGCGAACTGAAGGTGGGGCGAACCACCGACTTCTCGATGACTTGCAGTTCATCCTCCGGACGGTCGCGCAGCAGGAACCGCAAGGGGTCCACCAGGTAGCCGGAAAAAGTCTTCTTGACCTCGAAACTCGGTGCCGGGATGACGTGTTTGCCGTACTCTCGCCGGATCCTCCGGGCCCGGCGGATCTCCTGCGGGGTGGCCACCTCATCGATGGCGATGACCCGCTCGGGCAGCGGCAGCTCCAGTGTGTGGGCGATGCGGTCGATCATGTTGCGCGACGTTCCCAGAATCAGCACCCGCTCCGGCGCGATTTCCTTTAGCCTGCGGCGCACCTCGGCGGCATGGTCGGGGTCCGAGAAGAGCGCCCGCCGCACGGCAGCCACCAGGGTCGGCTCCCGCTTGGCGGATTTGCCCGCCAGGATCTTGGACTCTTTGATCAGCAAACCGTCGTCAATGATCAGGTCGATTTCGTTCTCGTAAGCGACCTGAGAGGCCCGGTGGCTCTTGCCCGTCCCACTCGGACCGATCAGCGCGAGTACCCGCAAGACAACCCCGCCCTTGCGTAGGTTCTGCTTCGATTATACACCGGCTTGAGGCAGGAGGCAGGAGCGACCTCGCCGAATGCTTCAAGCACTTCGGCTGGGAGGCGCCAGATGAGCTTGACATGGCTGTTCGTAACCGCCTTCGTGGTCGGTCTGTCGGGGGCGCTGACGCCGGGGCCCCTGCTCACCATCACCATTCAACAGGCGAGCCGGGTTGGGGTCGCCGCCGGCCCGCTGGTGGTGGCCGGCCACGCGATCGTGGAGGCCGCCGTGGTCGTGGGATTGGCCACCGGTCTATCGTCGGTCCTGGCGCTCCCCACGGTTACCGGCAGCATCGGACTGCTGGGTGGCCTGACCCTGGCATGGATGGGCTACACCATCGTGCGCGGGGCGGTGAGCGGCAGGCTGGCGCTCACCGTCACGGCCAGCGAGGGTGGCGATTCCCGCCGGGGGCGGTCAGAAGTCCTGCTGGCCGGTGTGCTGGCCAGCATTTCCAACCCCTACTGGGTGCTCTGGTGGGCCACGGTGGGGGCCACCTACGTGGTGCTGGCTGCCGGCAAGGGACCGCTCTACCTGGCCACCTTCTACGCAGGACACATCGCCAGTGACGCCGTCTGGCTGTTCACGGTGGCCCTGGTGATCGGGTCGGGGCGCGCCTTGGTGAACGACCGGTTGTACCGCGGGATTCTCGGAGCCTGCGGCGTCTTCCTGCTGGGGTTGGCGGTCTACTTCTTTTACTACGGCCTGGTTGCCGTCAAGCTCGCTCCGGCCCTGTAAGATCGGGTTGGCCCACCAACAGTTGAGTCGCGGCGGATGGGGCCAGGGGCCGGGCAAAGTAGAACCCCTGGCCCCAGTCGCACCCAAGTTCCCGCAAGAGCAGCAGTTGCTCGGCCGTTTCGATCCCTTCCGCGAGGACCGACAGGTCAAGGGTCCGGGCCAAAGCCACAATGGTGCGAACGATGGCCAGGTTCTCCGGATCCCGTCCCAGCCGTTCCACGAAGGAGCGGTCAATTTTCAGGATGTCAACCGGAAAGCGTCTCAGGTAGCTCAACGAGGAATACCCCGTCCCGAAATCATCGATGGCCAGCCGAACCCCGAGTCTTTTCAACTCCGTCAGCGTTCCGATGGCGGCCTCAGCATCTTCCATCATGGCGCTTTCGGTAATCTCCAGGGTCAGGCTGGCCGGGTCCAACCCGGTCTCGGCAAGGACCTCGGCGACCTGGCTTGCCAGCCCGGCGTGCTGAAATTGTCGGGCGGATAAGTTAACGCTGACCCGGAGGGGCGGGTTACTGGCACTTTGCGCCTGCCAGGAGTGAACCTGGCGGCAGGCCTCGCGCAGCACCCACCGTCCGATGGGGTGAATCAGCCCCGTCTCTTCCGCCAACGGGATGAACTCCCCTGGTTGGGTCAAACCCCGCTGGGGGTGCTTCCAGCGAACCAGGGCCTCCACGCCGATGGTCCGGGCGGTCTGGAGTTGCACTTCCGGCTGGTAATAGACCGTCAGTTCCTGACGTTCCACGGCTCGCCGCAAGTCCGTCTCCATTTCCAGCCGCTC
>JAJYMS010000136.1 GCA_021786825.1 Bacillota bacterium
TGACCGGGCAGGAGGCGGTGGCGGTGGCCGAGGCCTTCCACACCCGCCTGGGCGTGGACGGCGTGATCATGTCCAAACTGGATTCGGACAGCCGCGGCGGAGCGGCGCTCTCCATCCGGGCGGTGACCGGCTGCCCGATCAAGTTCGCCGGGGTGGGCGAGAAGCTGGATGCCTTGGAACCCTTTTTCCCCGACCGCATGGCGCAGCGGATCCTGGGAATGGGCGACGTGCTGACCCTGATCGAGCGGGCCCAGGAGTCCTTCGACGCCCAGCAGGCCCTGGAAATGCAAAAGAAGTTGCGGCGGGACGAGTTCACCCTGGAGGATTTCGGCCAACAGCTCAAGCAGGTGAAGAAACTCGGCCCCCTGGAGCAGGTTCTCGGGATGATCCCGGGGCTGGCCGGCCGGATGAAGGAACTGAAGAATTTGCAGGTGGAGGAGAAAGACCTGGCTCACGTCGAGGCGATCATCGGCTCCATGACCCCGGGGGAGCGGCGGAACCCGGAGATCCTGAACGCCTCACGCCGACGGAGGATCGCCCGGGGCTCGGGCACCAGGATCCAGGACGTCAACCGCCTGCTGAAGCAGTTTGAGGAGACCAAGCGGATGATGCGCCAGTTGGGTTCCCTGGAGAAGGGGATGGGCCAAGGCCCGGGCAAGGGGCTCCGCCCGTTCCACTGACGGCCGGTGGTTGCGCCCCGTGGAACCGACTCCCGGGGCGAGATTCAGTTAACTTTAACGTTGGAGAGGTGATGGCAATGGCGGTCAAGATTCGTTTACGGCGGATGGGCGCCAAGAAGGCTCCCTTCTATCGCCTGGTGGTGGCCGACAGCCGGTTCCCGCGCGACGGGGCCTTCCTGGACGAGATTGGGACTTACAACCCGACCACTCAACCGGCCACCTTCAAGATCGAGGAGGAGAAGGCCCTGGCCTGGATGCACAAGGGAGCCCAGCCGTCCGACACCGTGCGCTCCCTGTTCAGCCGGCAAGGCCTGATGAAGCGGTTGGACGAGGAGAAGCGTTCCCGGCCCAAGACCTAGGGCTCAGGGAGGTGCAAGCAATGCGTGCAGTGGTGGAGATCCTGACCAAGGCGCTGGTTGACTTCCCCGAGCAGGTGGAGGTCACCGAGCGGGGTGACCACCGCTCGGTGGTCGTGGAGGTCCGCGTGGCCCCCAGCGACGTGGGCAAGGTCATCGGCAAGCAGGGCAAGATCGCCAGGGCGATCCGCGCCGTGGCCAAGGCGGCGGCGGTGCGCGATGACAAGCGGGTAACCGTGGAATTCCGCTGATGGCCGGGAGAGTGGCGGTGGGGACCGTCCTCGGTCCCCACGGAGTCAGGGGTGAGGTCACCGTTCGACCGCTGACCGATTTCCCCGAGCGTTTCCACGGCTTGCGGGAGGTTTGGCTCGGCTCGCCGGTCAACCAGGCCGCGCGGGTGCAGTCCGCGCGGGCGGACCGCGGCAGGTGGCTGCTGAGGCTGGAGGGTTGCGATACCCGTGACCGGGCCGAGGCGCTGCGCGGCGTCGATCTCCTCCTCGGCGAGGACGAACTCATGCCCCTGGCGCCCGGGTCTTACTACCTTCACCAGATTATCGGGCTGGAGACCTACACCGAGGACGGCCGTCTCCTTGGCCGCGTGGCGGAGGTGCTGCAGACCGGGGCCAACGACGTCTACGTGGTGCGGCCCGCCCCGGAACCGGACGGGTCCCGGGGGGGCGGGCGGCGCGAGTACCTGGTGCCGGCGGTGCGGGAGATTGTCCGGGTCGATCTTGACCAGGGGAGGCTCTATGTCAACCCCATTCCGGGGTTGCTGGACTAACCAAACTGGAGTGACCAGATGAAGGTCTGGGTGCTGACGCTCTTTCCCGAGATGGTCGAGGCGGCCCTGGGAACCAGCATGCTGAAACGTGCCCGTGACAAGAGGCTCGTGGAGGCTAAGGCCACGTACATCAGAGACTTCGCGGAGGGCCGCCACCTGGTCACCGACGACTACCCCTTCGGCGGCGGCCAGGGGCTGGTGATGAAGCCGGAGCCCATCTTCCGGGCCGTGCACTCGGTGCTCGGGGATCGGGCCGGGCGGCTGGAGCCGGGGGGCCCCACCCGGGTCGTCCTGATGTGTCCCCAGGGGGAGGTCTTCACCCAGCAAAAGGCCTGGGAACTGTCCCGGTGCGAGGAACTGGTCTTCGTCTGCGGCCATTATGAGGGGGTTGACGAACGGGTCCGGACGCTGTGCACCGACGAGCTCTCGATCGGGGACTATGTGCTGACGGGGGGCGAGTTGCCGGCCCTGGTGGTGGTGGACGCGGTGGCGCGTCTGATCCCGGGGGTGCTGGCCGAGGGCTCGCCGCTTGACGACTCCTTTGCCCACGGCATCCTGGAGGGTCCCCAGTACACCCGGCCGCGTGAGTTCCAGGGGTTGGAAGTACCCCTGTTGCTGCTCTCGGGGCACCACGAGCAGGTCCGCCGCTGGCGCCGCAAGGAGGCTCTGCGGCGGACGGTGGCCCGGCGCCCGGAACTGTTGCGGCCCGAGGTCCTGACCCCCGAGGACCGGGAATTGCTGGCGGAACTGGCCCAGGAGGCGGGCGGCCGGCCCGGCGGACCGGATGGCCGGTAGAAGCCGGCAGAAGGCGAATTGTGTTGATAGGGGCCATGTGCTATAATACCCTCGGCAAAGGGAGGTACGGGCGATGAGCCTGATCCGACAAGTTGAAGCGGAGCAGATCAAGAAGGGTCTGCCGCGGTTTGGTCCCGGCGATACGGTCCGGGTTCACGTAAAGGTTGTCGAAGGCAACCGGGAACGCATCCAGGCCTTCGAAGGAACCGTTTTGAAGCGCCAGGGCGGCGGGGCTTCCGAGACTTTCACGGTCCGCCGCATCTCTTCCGGCGTCGGAGTGGAACGAACCTTTTCCCTGCACTCACCCCGGATCGAAGGCATCGACGTGGTACGCAGGGGCCTGGTCCGGCGGGCGAAACTGTACTACCTGCGGGGCGCCCTGGGCAAAGCTGCGCGGATCAAGGAAAAGCGGTAACCCGGCGCCGCCCCCGGACGGCGAAATCGGGCAAGCTAAGGGACTGGGTCGCTCAGTCCTTTTTTCGTTAAATGGGAGGAGGACCGGTTTGGCCAGTTCCCCACGAGGGTTTTTCCGTGAGCTTCTAGAAACAGTACTTATTGCCTTGGTCCTGTCCCAGGTGCTTAGGGTGTTCATCGTCGAGACGATCGTGGTCGACGGGAGGTCCATGGAACCGACGCTGCACAACGGGGAAAGACTGTTGATCAACAAGTTTATCTACCGCTTCCGGCTGCCGCAGACGGGGGACATCATCGCCTTCCGCTACCCCTATGATCCGCGCCGCGACTTCATCAAGCGGGTGATCGCGCACCAGGGGCAAACGGTGGAGATCCGGCAGGGCCGGGTCTACATCGACGGGGTGCCGCGGGACGAGCCATACATCGCCAACGCGGGCCGGAGTGACTACCCGTTGACCCGGATCCACCAGGGGGCCATCTTCGTGCTGGGCGACAACCGCCCCGACTCGGAGGACAGCCGCTTCCCGGAGGTCGGTCAGGTGCCGTTGGCAAACATTAAGGGCGTCGTGTTCGCCCGGTCCTGGCCGCTGCGGCGGCTAGCTTGGCTCTCCCGGTAGGAGGAACGCCTTTGCCTAATGCCGACCCCGGGCCTCGCCAATCGCTGTGGGGCGACCTGCTTCTGCTGCTGGGAGCGGTGCTGGCGGCCTTGTTCATCCGCACCTACGTGGTCGAGCCAAAAATTGTGGACGGCCAGTCCATGGAGCCCGCCTTGCACACCGACGAGCGGCTGGAGATCAACAAGCTGGTTTACCACTTCCGCCTCCCGCGTACCGGGGAACTGGTGGTCTTCCGCTTTCCGGCCAATCCGCGGCGCGACTTCATCAAGCGCGTAATCGCCCACGAAGGGCAGACGGTGGAAATCCGCCAGGGCCAGGTGTACGTCGACGGGGCCCCGCTGGCGGAGAGCTATATCGCCTATTGGAGCAATAGCAACTACCCCCGAACCCTGATCAAGCCCGGCCACATTTTTGTGCTGGGCGACAACCGGGTCAATTCGGAGGACAGCCGCTATCCCGAGGTAGGCCAGGTTCCGCTCGCGAACGTCAAGGGGATGGTCTTCTTGCGCTACTGGCCGCCGGATCGTTTTCGCTGGTTCGGCGGCGGCAGGCAGGGGGCCCTGGTGAGGTGGAGCGGGTGAAATGGTTCCCCGGGCACATGGCCAAGGCTCGTCGCGTGGTGACCGAGTACCTCAAGTACGTCGACGTGGTGCTCGAGGTTCTGGACGCGCGGGCTCCTTACGCCAGCCGCAACCCTGAGATCGACGGGCTGCTGGGGTCCAGGCCGCGCCTGGTCATCCTGAACAAGGCTGACTTGGCCGACCCGCGGCTGACCGAGGCGTGGGCGAAACTCCTGCGCTCCCAGGGCTGGTCGGCAGGCCCGGTGAACTCCCAGAACGGTGAAGGAGTGCGGGCGATCGTCCAGGCCGCCCATGCCCTGGCGGGACCCGATCTGAAGCGCGCCCTGGCGACCGGGGGGGAGGGACGGCGTCCCTGGCGACGGTTGAGCCTGATGGTGGTCGGCATCCCCAACGTGGGCAAGTCCTCCCTGATCAATCGCCTGGGCGACCGGGGACGGGGCAGCCGCAACCTCGCGGCGGTTCCGGAGAGGGACGACGGCGGACCGAAGTACGGCCGGCCGGGGCGGACCTACCAGCAGAAGCTGGTCCGCACCGGGGCGCTGCCCGGCGTGACGCGCGGGCACCAGTGGATCCAGGTGGGGAAGTACCTGAGGCTGCTGGACCTCCCGGGAATCCTCTGGCCCCGGCTGGAGGACCCCCACGTGCAGGAAACCCTCGCCTTCGTCGGAGCGATCCGGGAGGAGACTTACGACGCCGAGCGACTGGCCGGGCGCTTGCTGGCGGTGATGGCCGAGGTTCGGCCGGGAGTCTTGACCGACCGCTACGGCCTGGCCGCCGCCCCCGTCGCTCGGGAGGAGACCCTCACCCGGTTGGCGGAGGTCAAGCGGTGCCTACTGGACAACGGGCGGCCGGATCTCTACCGCGCGGCGGTGATGGTTTTGACCGACTTCCGGGAGGGGCGCCTGGGCCGGATCAGCCTGGAGGATCCGGCGGAATACGGCCGGTTCTTTGCGCCCCGGGCCGATTAGCGGAGGTGGTGAGCCTGGCGAGGCGGGGCGCGGCGGCGCGCCGGGAGGAAGCAGGCGAGACCCAGCGGCTGGCGGCGCTCTGGGAACGGGAACTGGCCTTGCGGGAGCAGGGCTACCGGGTAATCGCCGGCGTGGACGAGGCCGGCCGCGGCTGCCTGGCCGGCCCTGTGGTGGCGGCGGCCGTCGTCCTGCCGCCGGGGATCTTCATCGAGGCCCTGGACGACTCCAAGCGCCTCGGCCCCCGGCAGCGGGAAGACATCTACGGGGTCATCCGCCTGAAGGCCCTGGCCATCGGCGTCGGCGAGGTCCCCCCGGCCCGCATCGACGAGGTGAACATCCTGCAGGCCACCTACCTGGCGATGCGGCAAGCGGTCTTCAACCTGGGCCTCCGGCCGGAGCACCTGGTCGTGGACGCCCTGCGCATTCCGGGGCTGGACTGCCCCCAGTCGCCCATCATCCACGGGGACGCGCTGTGCGCCTCCATCGCGGCGGCCTCCATCGTCGCCAAGGTGACCCGGGACTCCCGGATGCGGGAACTCGACCGGCTCTACCCGCAGTACGGGTTCGGGGACAACAAGGG
>JAJYMS010000113.1 GCA_021786825.1 Bacillota bacterium
GACTACCTCGACCCGATGACCTTCGTCGACATGTTCGTCAAGGACGGCGGCAACAACCAGACCGGTTGGGCCAACGCCACCTACGACAAGCTGGTGTCCGACGCCAAGAAGACCGGCGACCAGAACGTCCGCATGAAGAACATGCACGAGGCCGAGAAGATCCTGATGGACGAGCAGCCGGTGTTGCCCATCTACTTCTACGTCCACAACTACCTGAAGAAAGACAACCTGAAGGGCGTGCAGTCGTCGGCCTTCGGCTTTGACGACTTCAAGGCCGCCTACCTGGAAAGCAAGTAAAGGTCACCTTACGGTGGCAAGTGGAGGCGAGGGGGTGCAATGGCCCGCGCCTCCACTTGCCATGCCCATGAGGAGTTGGTAAAGTGTCCCGTTACATTTTCCAGAGAGTCCTGGCCATGTTCCTGGTCATCTGGGTGGTGATCACGGCCACCTTCTTCCTGATGCGCGCCATTCCCGGTGGGCCTTTCGACACGGAGAAGAAGATTCCCGAGAGCATCCTCCGAAACATCCAGGCGCGCTACCGCCTGGACCAGCCTCTCTGGCGGCAGTACGTGGAGTACCTGGGACGGGTGGCCGTATGGGACCTGGGGCCCTCCTACAAGCAAGAGGGCCGCACGGTTAACGACATCATCAACGACGGGTTCCCCGTGTCAGCCACCCTGGGCGGCCTCTCGCTGTTCGTGGCCCTCCTGGTCGGCCTCCCGGCCGGGATCATTTCCGCTTTGCGCCAGAACCGCTGGCAGGACTACGTGGCCATGTTTACCTCCATTGTCCTGGTGTCGGTGCCCAACTTCATCCTCGCGGCCCTGCTGATGTACGTCTTTGCCCTGAAGCTCCGCTGGGTGCCTGCGGCGCTTTGGGGGAAGCCCTCCCAGGCCGTGCTGCCGACCATCGCCCTCTCCGGATTCAGCCTGGCCTTCGTGGCCCGTCTCACCCGGTCCAGCATGCTGGAGGTGATCCAGCAGGACTACGTCCGAACCGCGCGCTCCAAGGGATTGTCCGAGATGGCGGTGATCTATCGCCACATGATCAAGAACGCCCTGGCGCCGGTGATCGCCTACCTGGGGCCGCTGGCCGCCGCGGTGCTGACCGGCAGCTTCGTGGTGGAGATGATCTTCGGCATCCCGGGGCTGGGGCGCTACTACGTCACCAGCATCTCCAACCGCGACTACACCGTGATCCTCGGCACCACCGTGTTCTTCGGCATCCTCCTGGTGGTGCTGGTCTTCATCGGGGATCTCCTCACCGCTTTTATCGATCCGCGCATCAGATTGGAGAAGGAGTGAGCCGATGAGCATCACCCCGACCCCCGAGATCTTTCAACCAGCCCTGCGGGACCTGGCCCAGGCGGAGGCGATCGCCCGGCCCAGCACCACGTACTGGCAGGACGCGTGGCGGCGGTTGCGCAAGAACCGCATGGCGATGTTCGGGCTGATCACCATTATGTTGGTCACGACAATCTGCTTCGTTGGGCCGCTACTTTCCCCGTACAACTCTTCCGACCAAATCCTGGAGAAGCACGACCAGCCGCCCTCCCGCGAGTACTGGCTCGGCACCGACGGTGTGGGCCGCGACTTGCTGGTCCGCGTGATGGAGGGCGGTCGCATCTCCCTTGCCGTCGGCGTCGTCTCCGGGCTGATCCAGTTCCTGCTGGGGGCCATCTACGGCGCCGTGGCCGGTCTGGCCGGCGGACGGATAGACAATTTGATGATGCGCATCGTGGATATTCTCGACACGATTCCGTTAATGATCTACGTGATCCTGCTGATGGTCATTCTGGGCCCCGGCCTGATGAACATCTTCATCGCCCTCGGCCTGGTGTACTGGCAAACGATGGCCCGGATCGTGAGGGCCCAGGTCCTGTCACTCAAGGAGCAGGAGTTCGTGCTGGCGGCGCGGGTGCTCGGCGCCAACCGCTGGCGGATCCTCACCCGGCACCTGATTCCCAACGCCATCGGGCCGATCATCGTGACCATGACCCTGTCCATCCCGGCGGCGATCTTCACTGAATCGTTCTTGAGCTTCATCGGGCTGGGCGTCTCCGCCCCTACCGCCTCCTGGGGCACGCTGGCCTCGGACGGGGTCCAGGCCTTGCGCTCCTACCCCTGGCAGCTCTTCTTCCCGGCCGGGGCGATCAGCCTGACCATGCTGGCCTTCAACTTCCTCGGGGACGGGCTGCGGGACGCGCTCGACCCGCGGCTGCGCCGTTAAGGAGGTTCACCAGTGAACACACTGCTGGAAGTACGCGACTTGCGAACCGTTTTCGACACTTACGCGGGCGAGGTAAAGGCGGTCAACGGCGTCAGCTTCTCCCTGCAGGCCGGCGAGGCGATGGCCGTCGTCGGGGAGTCGGGCTGCGGCAAGAGCGTCACCGCCCTGTCGATCATGCGGTTGCTCGCCTCCAACGGGCGGGTGGCCGGCGGGCAAATCTTGTTGGACGGCCGCGACCTTTCCCGGGTGACGGGGCGGGAGATGCGGTCGATCCGGGGCAATGAGATCGGGATAATCTTTCAGGACCCGATGACTTCGCTAAACCCGGTGCTCACCATCGGCACCCAGATCGCAGAGGGGCTGGAACTGCACCAGGGATTGAAACGCCGGGAGGCTACCCAGCGGGCCATCGAGATGCTGCGGGTGGTGGGAATTCCAAACCCCGAGCGGCGCATCCGGCAATACCCCCACGAGTTCTCCGGCGGGATGCGGCAGCGGGTGATGGTCGCCATCGCCCTGGCGTGCAACCCCAAGCTCCTGATCGCCGACGAGCCCACCACGGCCCTGGACGTCACCATCCAGGCCCAGATCCTCGAACTGATGAAAGACCTGAAACGCCGCTTCAACATGGCCATCATCCTGATCACTCACGACCTGGGGGTCGTGGCGGGGCTGGCATCCCGGGTGCTGGTGATGTACGCGGGGAAGATCATCGAACAGGGGCCGGTCAAGGCGATTTACCGCAACCCGCAACACCCGTACACCTGGGGGCTGTTGCGTTCCATCCCGCGGCTGGACGCGCGGGAAAAGAAGCGCCTGGTAAACATCCTGGGCACCCCGCCGGACCTCCTGAGCCCGCCCCTGGGCTGCCCCTTCTACCCCCGCTGCGAGCATGCCCTCAAGGTCTGCGAGACGAACATGCCGGAGACGACGGAAGTCACGGGCGGCCACCTGGTGGCCTGCTGGCTGCAGCATCCGATGGCTCCCAGGGTCGCCCGGCGCGAGGGGAGCGTGGGGGCATGAGCAACGAGAGTATAATTGGCGGAGGGAGCGCGGCGCTGGCGGAGACGGCGGCGGCGAAGGCCACCGGGGAGGTCATCCTGGAGGTTGAGGGGCTGAAAAAATACTTCCCGGTCACCCGGGGGTTCATCTTCACCACTCAGGTGGGGGCGGTGCAGGCCGTCGACGATGTCTCCTTCACCATTCGGAAGGGAGAAACCCTTGGCCTGGTGGGCGAGTCCGGTTGCGGCAAGACGACCGTCGGGCGGACGGTGGTCCGCCTCTACGAGCCGACGGCGGGGGAGGTTCGCTTTTCGGGACAAAGCGTTTATTCCATTCCCGATAACAACATGCTGCCCCTCCGGCGCCAGATGCAAATGATCTTTCAGGACCCCTACGCCTCCCTCAACCCACGCATGACCGTCGGGGACATCATCGGCGAGTCCCTGGACATCCACGGCCTGGCCGGAAGCGCCGCCACGCGCCGGGAGCGCGTCCACGAACTGCTGGCCCTCGTCGGCCTGAACCGGGAGCACGCCAACCGCTTCCCCCACGAGTTCTCCGGCGGGCAGCGGCAGCGCGTGGGCATCGGCCGCGCCCTGGCGGTGGAGCCGTCCTTCATCGTCTGCGACGAGCCGATTTCGGCCCTGGACGTCTCCATCCAGGCCCAGGTGGTCAACCTGCTGGAGGATCTGCAGGACCGATTCGGCCTGACCTACCTCTTCATCGCCCACGACCTCTCGATGGTCCGGCACATCTCCGACCGGGTGGCGGTGATGTACCTGGGCAAGATTGTCGAGATCGCGCCCTCGGAGGAGCTATACGAGCGGCCGCTGCATCCCTACACCCAGGCCCTGCTGTCGGCCATTCCGATCCCCGACCCCGATACCGAGGAACGCCGCCAGCGGATCATCCTGGAGGGGGACGTGCCGAGCCCCATCAACCCGCCCACGGGGTGCCGCTTCCGCACGCGCTGCCGGCTGGCCCAGCCGCAGTGCGCGGACATACAGCCGGAGCTGCAAGACCGTGGCTCCGGCCACGAGGTGGCGTGCGTGCTGGTGTAGGGCTGATCGAACCACTCTAGGCCAGCCACTTGGCGGTCTTCAGCTGTCCACGCGCTGCCCTACCCACTTGTCGGTGGGTTTTGGCTCTGTTTACGCCGACTGGGCCCTTTCTTCGTCGCGCGGGGGCTTTCCTTGCCCGTCCCTTCCCAGGTATGGTACAATCCTGCTGTTCGGAAGGGGTGATTTTACCATGCAGATCACGCGCGACGAAGTGTCCCGCATCGCCCGCCTGGCCCGCCTGCACCTGGCCGATGATGAGCAGGAGGCCTTTACCCGGCAGCTCAACCAAGTGCTGGAACACATGGACAAGTTGCGGGAACTGGACACCGAAGCGGTGCAACCCACTTACCACGTGCTGGACACCATGCGCAACATCACCCGCCCCGACGAGGTCCATTCCGGGCTGACGCATGAGGAGGCCCTGCGCAACGCTCCCGATCCGGCGGCGGGCGGTTTCCGCGTGCCCAAGATCGTGGAGGGCTGAAGGCGCCCCGGGGCCCTCGACGAAAGGAGCACACCCTTTGGACCTGTATTATCTATCCGCCCATGAGGCGGGGGACCTGTTGGAGCGGCGGGAGGTAAGCTCGGAGGAACTTACCCGGGCGGTGCTACAGCGCATTGGCGCCGTGGAGGCGGCCGTCCAGGCCTACGTCACGGTCACCCCGGGACCGGCTCTGCAAAAGGCACGGAGCATCGACGCTCGCCGGGCCAGGGGGGACAAGCTAGGCCTCCTGGCGGGTATACCCCTGGCGCTGAAGGACAACATGTGCACCCGCGACGTCCGTACCACCTGCTCGTCGCGCATCCTCGAGAACTTCGTGCCTCCTTACAACTCCACGGTCGCGGCCCGGCTGGAAGAGGCCGGGCTGGTGCTGGTGGGCAAGACCAACCTCGACGAGTTCGCGATGGGCTCCTCGGTCGAGAACTCGGGCCTGCACCCGACCTTCAACCCCTGGGACCGGGAGCGGGTACCCGGAGGTTCCAGCGGCGGCTCGGCGGCGGCGGTGGCCGCCGGGGAGGCGACCGTGGCCCTGGGTTCGGACACCGGGGGCTCCATCCGCCAGCCCGCCGCCCTGTGCGGCGTGGTCGGGCTCAAGCCGACCTACGGGCGGGTTTCGCGCTACGGGCTGGTGGCCTTCGCCTCATCCCTTGACCAGATCGGCCCCATCGCCCGGGACGTGGCCGACGCCGCGCTCCTCCTGCAGGCGATTGCGGGTGATGACCCGCTCGATTCAACCTGTGCCGATCTGCCGGTGCCTGACTACGGTGCCGCCTTGCGGCAGGGCGCGCGAGGCCTGCGCCTCGGCGTTCCCCGGGAGTACTTCGGCCCGGGTGTCCAGGCGGAGGTCCGCGACGCGGTGCAGCAGGCCATCGAGGTGCTGGTGTCACTGGGAGCGGAGGCGGAGGAGTGCACACTCCCCCACACCGAGTACGCCCTCTCGGCCTACTACCTGATCGCCCC
>JAJYMS010000152.1 GCA_021786825.1 Bacillota bacterium
GCGCTTTTTCAACGTGGAAAACCTGCGCTACAAGGAATGTGACCGCATCAGCGACTTTCGCGCGGAGTTGCTGAAGGCCGGCGCGGAGGTGGAGGAGCGGCAATCGGAGATTATCGTCCACGGCCGGAGCGGAGGGGTCGAGGGCGGGTCCTCGATTGACGCGCATTTCGATCACCGCGTGATCATGGCGCTGACGGTGGTCGGTTTGCGGTCCGCGCGCGGCCTTGAGATCCGGGACGCCGAGCAGGTGGCCAAGTCGTACCCCCGCTTTTTCGACGACCTCCGAAAGCTCGGGGCGCGCATCGAGTAGCGGCGGCCCAATTGGCTGCGTTGTTCACGCCCCGGCGGCGATGGAAATATGTTGCGCTCATGAATCTCGAAACGACGAGACATAATAGACCCAGCAAAGGAGGTGAAGCACGTGCCGAGGAGCAACCAGCACGTGATTCAGGAAGCCGCGGCGGCCCTGGACCGGTTCAAGTACGAGGTCGCCAGCCAGGCCGGCGTCCCGTTGCAGCAGGGCTACAACGGCAACCTGACCGCGAGGCAGGCCGGCAAGATCGGCGGCCAGATGGTGAAGCGGATGATCGCGGTGGCTGAGCAGAGCCTGTCCGGCGGCGCGGGTGGGAGCGTTCAGCAGAACCTGGCCGGTGGCACGGGCACAACCACCCAGTAAAAAGCGCGGTGGCCGGCCGACCGGCAGCGTTGAGGATACCCCAAACCGATCGGTTTGGGGTTTTCTTTGTGCATAAAGAATGACCGCCGCGGAACAAATAGACCTGCCGGGCAGTCTGGCAGGGGGTGGAGCAGGACTTGAAACGTTTCCGCACGGCGGCCGTGGTCTTGGCCCTGATCCTGGGTTTCGGTTTGGGGGGCGCGTGGGCCTACAGCGAACACCGGATGCGCGTGGGCCTGGAGACGTACCTGGAGAACGAGCGCCAGCGCTCTTTCGCGGAGATGATGGTCCACGTCGAGAACGTGGGAACGCTGCTGGGAAAGGGACTGGTCTCCAACTCCCCGCGGCAGAACGTGGCTTTATACGCGGAAATCTGGGGGCACGCCAACGAGGCCCAGGCCAACTTCAGCCGGTTGCCGGTGGGGCAACTGCCGGCCGAGCGGACGGCCCAGTTTCTGGTCCAGGTCGGCGACTTCGCCAATACCCTGATGCGGCAGAGCCAGCGCGGGGTGGTGCTGACCGGGGAACAGTGGAACCAGTTGCAGCGGTTGCAAGGGCAGACCAACGGACTGGTCCAGCAACTGCGGACCATCCGGGCGCAACTCAACGGGCGGGATGTCCGGCTGACGCCACGGGGGTCGTGGACCACGGCCGTGCTGCGGCGCCCCGAGGCGTCGATGCTCTCGGCGGGAGTCGCCGATGGCATCGTCCGGGCGAACAAAGAATTGCAGGGGTTTCCCACCCTCATCTACGACGGACCCTTCTCCAGCCACATCGAGAAGCTGCCCCCCAAGGGCCTGCGTCCCGGCCGGGTGAGCCAGGAGGAAGCGCGCCGGATCGCCCTGGGGTACGTGCCGGTCGCGGCGGGCACGCCCTACCAGGCGGTGGTCACCGGGACCAAGGACGGTCCCATCCCCGCTTACGCCGTCACGGTGTCGCCGATCGGCGGCCAAGGGGACACCTATAGCCTGGACATCAGTCAACAGGGGGGCCAGGTGATTCTGATGATCGACCCCCGGAGGACCGGGCCCGACCGGTTGAGTCTCGAGCAGGCGCGCCAGCGCGCCGCCGAGTTCCTGCGCCGGCGTGGATACCCGGAAATGGTTTCGACGTACGTGTACGCCGCCGGCGGGAGCGCGGTGGTGACCTTTGCCGCCCTGCAAGGCGGTGTGATTCTATACCCTGACCAGGTTAAGGTCAAGGTGGCCCGCGACCGGGGGGATGTCACCGGGGTTGAGGCGACGGCCTTGCTGATGTCCAACCGGCCGCGCACCTTCCCGGCTCCCAAGCTCACCGCGGCGCAGGCCCGCGGGCTGATCAGTCCCCGCGTTCAGGCCCAGTCGGAACGCCTGGCCCTGATCCCCCTTGACACCCGAGCAGAGGTCCTGACTTACGAGTTCAAGGTCCGCCTGGGGGGCAACACCTACCTGGTCTACCTGAACGCCGAGACCGGGGAGGAGGAAAGGATCCTGCAACTCATCGAGAGCCCCAACGGCGCGCTGACCATGTAGGCTCAGCCACCCATCGAGTTCGGCCGGCCTCCCCGATACCGGGGAGGCTTTAGTCTTGCAGCCCCAGCAGCCGGGACAAGGTTACGAAGGCGTATCCCCGCTGGCGAAGGTTGGTGATCAGGGCCGGCAGCGAGGCGACGCTGCCGGACAGGTCCTCGCCCGGTCCGCCCGCCGAGTGCCGCAGGATGATGGACCCGCTGGCGACGTTGGTCAGCTCGTTGTCCAGGATGGCCTGACCCGACTTTCCGCGCCAGTCCTGGGAGTCTACGGACCACATCACCACCCGGAGGCCCATCTGGGACGTGAGCTTGATCAATTGGCTGTTCCTGGCTCCGTAGGGCGGCCGAAACACCCGGGGCGGGCGGCCGGCGAACCGCTCCAGGATCTGGTCCGTTTGCTCCAGTTGCCAGCGCAACTGGGCGAGGGGCAGCCGGGTGAGGTCGGCGTGGTTGTACCCGTGGTTGCCCAACTCGTGCCCTTCGTCCACGATCCGCTGGGTCACCGTGGGGTAGCGTTGGGCGTGCTGACCGGTCACGAAAAAGGTGGCCTGCGCCCGGTGGCGCGCCAGCACGTCCAGCATCCGGGGCGTGTAAAGGTCGTCGGGCCCGTCGTCAAAAGTCAAAGCCACCCATCGCTGGGCCCGGGTGCCATGGTAGATGACCTGGGGCAGGACGTCCCCCGCCGGCCTGGTAGGCCGGGCAGGCGCCACCTCGCGGCGCGGGGCTTTCTCGGCGGCTTCGATCGTGGGCTCCCCGGCATCGCCGTAGGGACCCTCGTAGCCGCCGCGGGCGCACCCCACGGCCAGGGTCAGGATGAGCCACAGGACTACCGCCCTGGTGGGTTTCGCCCGGTCCACGGCATCGCTCCTCCGGCCGAAAAAAATCGAGAAAAAGGTGCCGTACCCCTAAACTTTCCCGGGGGTTCTTCCGATATAGAAAAAAAGGGTTCCGGATCGTAGCACGGCCGCAAGTTAGATGGCTACCGCTTCCAACGTGAAGCGGACGCAAAACCACGGGTCCCACAGGTTTTTCCGCGGGACGGCCGGGTTACCGGTGGCTTAGCTTTTCAGCCCTCGCTGCCTGGCCGGGGCTTTTTGCGCTTAGGCGGACAGGGGGTGTACCAACGTGATCAACTTCTACTCAACCGACCCCTACTACATTTCCCTGATGGGGGCAGCGCCGCTGTTCGGCTACTCCGGCACGGGAGGCTTGCAGAACCCCAAGCTGTATCCTCCGTACACGGCGCCCGACGGTCAGCTACTGCTCCCCGGGCAGCCGCTCGCCTGGCCGAACCTTTCGCAGGGGCTGGCCGGGGGGGCGCTCCCGGGACTCGACCCGCTGCAGGGACAACTGAGCGCGGCCCTGTCGGGGCTGTACCAGAACTCCCGGAGCCTGGCGGGGGCGACCAATAGTCTGGTCCTCACCCAGACCGACTCGGACCTCAACGCGCGGACCCAGACCACCGGCAACGGCGGCGTGGTCACCGCCTCGGTGAACCCCGGCGCGACCGTCCAGAGCCTGCAGGTCACCGTCACCGCCTTGGCCCAGGCCCAGGTGAACTCGGGGACCGTCCTCAACGCCGCGGACGCCAGCGGGGTGACGGCCGGGACCAACACCATCGCGGTTACCGTCCATGGGCAGACGTCCAACGTCTCTTTCAACGTCAACGCGGGGGATAGCAACCAGACGGTGCTCAACAGCCTGGCTGCGTCCATCAACGACGCCGGCCTCGGACTGCAGGCCACCGTCGTCAACGACACGACGGCCGGCACGGTCCGACTTCAGGTCGCTGCGAAGGCGACCGGGACCCAGCAGAGCTTCACCCTGGCCGACGCGACCGGCAACGCCGTGGCCCAGACCGGCGTGAACGCCGTCAGCACGGTCGCGGCCGACGCCAGCTACATGGTCAGCGGGGTGAACTACACCGCCCAGGGAAACACCGTCTACCTGGACAATGGCAACCTGACCCTGAATCTGTGGCAGGCCAGCGCCAACCCCGTCACGGTCACGGTCAGCCCGGATACCCAGGCGATCACCACCGCCGCCAACAACCTGGTAAACCAGTACAACAGCCTCCGGCAGTTCCTGAACGCCAACGGTCCGTACATCTCCTCCACCTTCCAGAACCAGGCGAGCCAGGCGGTCACCCAGGTTCCCGGCCTGGCGGGGATCGGGGTCACCACCAACCCCGACGGAACGCTGAGCTTGGACCAGGACAAACTGTCCGCCGCCATCCAGTCGAACTTCGCGAACGTCTCGTCCACTCTGGGCGGATCCAACGGCCTGGCGACCAACCTGGGCAACACCGCCAACAACGTGCTCTCCAGCCCGCTGGCGGGTTTCGCGGCGCCTGTCCCCTACATGTTGGCGACGACCCCGTTCCAGTCCTACCTGGGAGTGCAAAACCAGGGCCTGTTGCTGGGGCAGGGCCTTTTCCTGAACTCGGCCTGGTAAGGTCGGCCTACGCGTCGGTGTAGATGGCCATTTCCTCGCGGCCGATGGCGGGGTGCAGGGCGGCGTTGACGCCTCCGGCGACCGCCCGGGAGATGTCCCTGATCAATACGTCGATTTCCTTGGGGGTGACCACGAGGTCTCCGACCTCGGGCGAGAGCACCTGGCTGATCAGGGAGTGTTTGCGCTCGCGGTCCATGGCGGCCAGCGGTTGCCAGGCGGGTTCCTGCGCCTGCAACTGGGAGGCCACGAGATCCAGCGTATCGTTGGCGATCGTCACGGCGTGCACGACTGTCGGCACGCCGATGGCGTATACGGGCACACCGAGGTTGTCCCGGGTGATGGAAGCCCGGGGGTTACCCACCCCGGACCCCGGGTTGATCCCCGTGTCGGCGAGCTGGATGGTGGTGGCGATCCGGTCGATGCTTCGGGCCGCCAGGGCATCCACCACGATCACCGCCTGGGGGGCGGCGCGGTCGACCACCCCGCGCACAATTTCACCCGTCTCGATGCCGGTCAGGCCCAGCACTCCGGGCGCGAGGGCCGCGACGCCCCGCAGGCGGTTCGCCAGCTCGGGCGGGACGTGGGCGCGCAGGTGACGGCTGACCAGGAGCCCTCCCACCACCCTGGGCCCCAGGGCGTCCGGGGTCGCGTTCCAGTTGCCGAGTCCTACGACCAGGACCTCGTCCCAGGGGTTTAAGTTCATCAGCGCCGCCAGTTCACGGGCCAACACGCCGGCGACTTCCTCCTGCAACTGCCGG
Source organism: Bacillota bacterium (assembly GCA_021786825.1). Classification (GTDB taxonomy): domain Bacteria; phylum Bacillota; class Sulfobacillia; order JAMDAP01; family JAJYMS01; genus JAJYMS01. Next base: position 5,399 of record JAJYMS010000152.1, read on the forward strand.
TTGCGCCGGCGTAGCGCCGGGGCCTCGATGGTCACGTAACGTCCCATGGTCTTGCCGAGCAACTGGGCCGCCTGGGGGGTGAAGATCTCCATCCGGGTCACCGAGACGTCGGGACCCCGCTCCTCGTTCACGGTCACTCCCGGCATCTCCTGGGGGCCCGTGCCGCGGGCGGCGGCGTGGGCCTCCAACGCCAGGTCGGTGCGGACATCGGACGCGCTGAACACTTTGTGCCAACCTCCCGTCCGGTAAAGCAAGGCCATCCCTGTCCGGGATGGCCAACCTTTTAAAAGGGTTTAGGGCAACCGGTCCCGACTGGGACCGGAGCTGGGCGAGCCCCGACGTA
>JAJYMS010000139.1 GCA_021786825.1 Bacillota bacterium
GTGTCTGCGGCCAGGTGGTGGACTTCTTCTGCGAACCGGTCACCGAGATCGAGCGGTTGGCCGCCGTCGCCACCAACTTCGAAGTCACCGGGCACCGGGTGGAGCTCTACGGGAGCTGCCCGAACTGCCGGCGGAGTTAGCCGTGGGCGCCCACGATCACCGGGACGCGGCCGCCGGCGTCGGGGCGGTCCGGGTGGCCATCATCATTGTCAGCGACTCGCGGACCCCGGCGACGGACGAATCCGGCGCGCTGGCCCGCCGGTTGCTGGAGGAAGCCGGGCACCAGGTGGTCAGCCACGGCCTGCTACCCAACGACGAGGCCGCGGTGCGACTGGAGGTCTCCCGGCTGTTGGAGGGCGATCTTGACCTGATCCTCACCAGCGGGGGGACCGGGGTGAGCCGCCGGGACCGAACCGTCGAGGCCGTGAGTCCGCTGCTGGAGAAGCGGCTTGACGGCTTTGGGGAGTTCTTCCGGCGGGCCTCGGAAGCGGAGATCGGTACCGCGGCGATGATGAGCCGGGCCCTGGCCGGGGCCGCGCGGGGCAAACTGGTGGTGTGCCTGCCCGGATCGCGCGGCGCGGTGCGGACGGGGCTCGAGCGGGTGCTGCTGCCCGAACTGCGGCACCTGATCTGGGAATTGCGACGCTGAGAGACGAGGAGAATGCGCGATGCCACAGCTGAATCATCCCGGCGGCCATCCGGGCGGCGGCCCGGCCGCCGGCGGGAAGTTCGTGCCGCGCCTGGTCTTTTGGGAGTTGACTTCCGGCTGTAACCTGCGCTGCCAGCACTGTCGCGCCTCCGCGCAACCGGGCCGGCTGCCGGGCGAGTTGGAAACCGAGCAGATCTTCCAGGTCATTGAGGATATCGCGGCGATCGCCCGGCCGATCGTGGTTCTCACCGGCGGGGAGCCCCTGTATCGCGATGACGTGTTCGCCATCGCCGACCGGGTTCGCAGCCGGGGGATGCACCCGGCGCTGGCGACCAACGGTACGCTGATCGACGGCGGCGTGGCGGACCGGATCAAGGAGGCCGGAATCGAGCGGGTCTCCATCAGCATTGACGGGGGTGCCCCGTCCACCCACGACGGCTTCCGGGGGATTCTCGGCTCTTTTGGGGCGGCCCTGGAAGGGGCCCGGCGGTTGCGGGAGCGGGGGGTCGAGTTTCAGTTCAACAGTACCATCACCCGGCACAACGTCCAGGAGATCTCGGAAATTCTGGCCCTGTCCCGGCGGGAAGGGGCGCGCGCCCTGCACATCTTCATGCTGGTCCCGGTCGGTTGCGGGGTGCAGATCGCCGATGACCAGATCCTTCCCCCGGACGAGTACGAGCGAGTGCTGAACTGGTTCTACGACCAGACGCGTCAAACGGAGATCGAGTTCCGGGCCACCTGCGCCCCGCACTACTACCGGATCATGCGCCAGCGGGCGCGGGAAGAGGGAACCCACGTGGTCACCCAGTCCCACGGGATGGCCGCCAGCACCAAGGGTTGCCTGGCGGGCACCGGCGTCTGCTTCATCTCCAGCCTGGGCCAGGTGCAGCCGTGCGGCTACCTGCCGGTCAAGGCCGGCAACGTGCTCGAACAGCCCTTCGGGGACATCTGGCTCAATTCCCCGGTCTTCGCCGATCTGCGCGACCCCGGGCGGTTGCGGGGGAAATGCGGGATCTGCGAGTACCGCAACGTTTGCTACGGCTGCCGGGCCCGGGCTTACGCCGAGACCGGCGATTACCTGGGCGAGGAACCCCACTGCATCTACGTGCCGCGCCGGGCGGAGCCGGCCACCGGCCGGTAGCGGCCCGGTGGGTGGACGGCCTCGCGGGGCCCACGGCGGAAGCGACCAAAGGGCGGGTGCCAATTCTGGCGCCCGCCCTTTTGGTGTGAGAAATGTCACCGGATGGGAATGCTTTTTATCACTCCGCCCAGGGCCGGCAAGGGGGCACAATGAAGCCGCGGGGCGCGGAGTCGACACGCTGGGGAGGTGAATGGAGCAATGGATGGCCGAACGGTTACGCTGGACGTGCGTGATGACCTCCGCCGGGGGGAGGACCCGTTCGACAAGATCACGAGGGCGGTCAAGGGGTTGCGGGCAGGGGACCAACTGGTGGTCCTGAACATTTTCGAACCGGTGCCCCTCTATGACGTGCTGGGGGCGCAGGGTTTCACTCATCGGACGGAACGGACGCCGGAAGGCGACTGGCAGGTGACCTTCCACAGGGAGGCGGCCGGGGATGGGGATGCATAGCCCTGCCGGCCTGACCACCGCCCAGGCGCCCTCCCTGAGCCTGCCCCTGGAGCACATTCTGGCGGCCATCGCGAGCTTTGTGGCGCTGAGCGCGCTGCTCTTCTGGCGCTTCGAAGGGGTGGCGGCCGGCTACTGGCGCAACCCTGACGCGCTGGTGGTCACCCACCTCTTCACCCTGGGATGGGTGACCATGCTGATCATGGGGGCCGCCTATCAGCTCATCCCGGTGGTGCTCCAGGTGCCCATCTACAGCGAGGCACTGGGGCATGTCACCTTCGCGGTCTTCCTGGCCGGGCTGGGCATCATGCTCTGGTCCTTCTGGGAGTTCCAGGTCGGTCTGTTGGCCGGGGGCGGGTCCCTGGTGGTGGCCGCCACCGCCCTCTTCCTGTTCAACCTCGCGGCGACCCTCTTCGGTTTGGAGCGGTGGACCCTCACCGCTTCCTACGTGGCCAGTTCGCTGGGCCACCTGGCCCTTGCCGTGACGTGGGGGTTGGTCCTGGCGCTGAACCTGGGATACGGCTTTCTGGGGGCCACGTCCCCCCAGAACCTGTTGGCCCACGTGGCGGTGGGGTTCTTCGGCTGGTTTACCGTCACCATCTTCGGCTATGCCTACAAGCTGGTACCCATGTTCGCCCTGGCGCACGACCGCCCCGAGGTCCTGGGTAGGGTGGTTCTATACCTGATGAACGCCGGGGTGCTGGGGGTGTTCGCCGCCGGCGTGGCCGGGGCCGGGAGGTTGGTGACGGCGATCCCGCTGGTTGTCCTGACCGCGGGGGTGGCGCTCTTTGTCGCCGACCTGTACGGGGTCTTCCGGCAGCGCCGCCGACGCCGGCTCGACGTGACGATGCAGTTCGTCATCTCGGCCCTCGCCTACCTGGTCCTGACGGCTGGGCTGACGGTGACGGCGGCCAGCGGCGGCTGGGCGCGGTTCGGGTCCGACCCACGGGGGCCGCTGGCCCTCGGCGCGGTGGCCCTGCTAGGCTGGGTTTCGATGCTGGCCGTGGGGCAGCTCTACAAGGTCGTGCCTTTCCTGGTCTGGTACCACAAGTACAGCGAGCGGGTGGGAGTCGAGCCGGTGCCGCTGCTGCGGGACATGTTCAGCGAGCCGCTGGCCCAGGCCGGCCTGTGGCTGAGCAACGCGGGAGTGCTGGGGCTTTTCGGCGGGCTCCTCGCGGGAGCTTCGGCCCTCGGCCGGGCCGGTGCGGGATCGTGGTTGGCCGGGTCGTTGGTCTTCGCCTGGTCCATGGCCGGGGTCTTTCGCAAATGAGGGACCATTGAGGAGGTATTGGTTTTGGTGACCAAAGAAGCGGTTGAAAAGGCCCTGCGGGACGTCTACGATCCGGAATTGGGGATCAACATCGTGGACCTGGGACTGATCTACGGGATTGACATCGAGGGCGAGGCGGTCAAGGTGACCATGACCCTGACCACCCAGGGATGCCCGCTGCACGACAGCATGGCCCGGGGGGCGCGGCAGGCGGTGGAGCGGTTGCCGGAGGTGCGGGAGGCCGAGGTGGAAGTGGTCTGGGATCCGCCCTGGACGCCGGAGCGGCTGTCGCCGGGGGCCAGGCGGCAACTCGGTTGGGCGAGCCAGGATGGCTAGGCTTTCCGCGTGGTTCCTGAAGGCCAGCCTGATCTACCTGCTGCTGGGCGCGATCCTGGGGGTGAGCCTGGCCTGGGCGCCGGCCCGGGATTGGCTCCAGCAGGTCCCGGCCCGTTACAACCAGGCCCATGTTCACCTGAACCTCACCGGGTTCGTGGCGATGATGATTTACGGGGTGGCCTACCACGCGCTGCCCCGCTTCGTGGGCCGGCAACTCCACAGCTACGGGCTGGGCTGGGCGCACTTCTGGCTGGCCAACGCCGGCACGGTGGGGATGGTGACCGGCTTCCTGTGGCCGGGTGACAACCCGGTGCTGCCCGTAGGAGGACTGGCGCAGGCGGCGGGGATGGCGGTCTTCGCCTGGAACCTCTGGCGGACCATCGGCGGGGAGGAGGGATCGAAGTGCCGGAGCCCATCACCGGGGACATGACCATCAACCGGGTGATCGAGCTGTACCCGCAGACAATCGGCGTCTTCAATCGCTTCAACGTCGACTCCTGCTGCGGCGGCAGCGAAACCCTGGAGCGCGCGGCGGCCCGCGACGGCGCCGACCTGGAGCGGCTGCTGGAGGCCCTGCGGGAGCGGGCCACGCCGGTCCGGGGAACCGGGCGATGAGCAGGGTGATGAACCTCGACAACCGGGGCCTGGAGCCGCCCGAACCGATGATCCGCACCCTGGAGGCGGCGGCCGCGCTGGGGGAGGGCGACGTGCTGGTGGTCCTGAACGACCGCCGCCCGATGTTCCTATATCCCCGCCTGGAGCAGAAAGGGTTCCGTCACGAGACCGATGACCTGTCGGATGGCGGGGTGAAGATTACCATCCGGCGGAACAGTCCGGACCGGCCGGCCTGAAGGGGGTGGCGCCTTGACGAAGGCGGCGGCGAGAGCCGCGTTTATCTACGGCACGCTGGTCTTCCTGGTGATCTTCGCGGCGCTGACGGCCCTCACCCACCGGGAGGTTCCCACGAAGACCAACCAGGTCCGGATGACCCCCCAGGTGGTCTCCGGCAAGGAGGTCTTCGAGCGGAGCAACTGCGTGAACTGCCACACCCTGCTGGGGGAGGGAGCCTACTTCGCCCCTGACCTGACGCGGGTCTGGAACCGCCGGGGCGGGAACTGGCTGGCGCGCTTCCTGAAAGAGCCCGACCTGGTCTGGTACGGCGGCGCCGCCCAGGCCGCCGGTCAGCGTCGGATGCCCGCCTTGCGGTTCACCGACCGGCAGGTCGCGGACCTGGTGGCCTACCTGGAGTGGATCGACCGGATCGACACCAACGGCTTCCTGGCGGAACCCCAGAGCGGCAAGGCGATGCCGCCGGTGCCGGGGCCGTCCAAGCCGGAGGGGGTGGCCCTGGCCGAGGAGGGGGCGAAGGTGGTGCGCGCCAAGGGGTGCACCTCCTGCCACCGGATCCGGGGAGTCGGTGGTGACACCGGGCCGGCCCTGGACGGAGTCAAGGCCCGGCGGGACGACCAGTGGCTGGCGCGGTGGCTGCGCGACCCGCGGGGGTTGAACCCGCGCGCGACGATGCCCCGGATCCCGATGAGCGACGACCAGATCCGGGCGGTCGTCGAGTACCTGAAGACGCTTTAGGGGGTGGCAGGCGATGAGATTGGTGACCCAGCGGTTGGCCTTGCCGTACTTCCAGGCGGCGGTGGGGCTGTTCATCCTTCAGGTGATCGCCGGGCTGCTGGGGGCCGCCCAATACGTCTGGCCGGGCTTCCTCTACGGCTGGCTCAACTTCAACACCCTCAAGGAGATGCACCTGAACCTCCTGGTGGTCTGGCTCCTCTTCGGGTTCATGGGCGCCACCTACTACATCGTCCCCGAAGAGGCCCAGGCGGAGGTCTACTCTCCTCTGCTGGCCCGGGTCCAATTCTGGCTCTTCCTGGC
>JAJYMS010000084.1 GCA_021786825.1 Bacillota bacterium
ATCTGAGACCAAGATTCGCACCCGCTACCTGGAGGCTATCGAGGAGGGCGACCTCTCCGGCATCCCGGGGGAGGTTTACGCCCGCGGCTTTCTGAAGAGCTACGCCAGCTACCTGGGACTGGACGCCGCCGCTCTGGTCCAGCGGTACAAGGAGCTGACCGGCTACGGCCCCCCGGGGGCCAACGGTGGCATCGCGGAGCCCCGGAGCATCTCGGCTCCGGCCCCGGGGAGCGCCCCCTTATACGGCGCGGGCGGGTCTCCTCGGGCGGGGGTGCCCCTGGACGAAGGTCCAACCCCCCGAGACCTCTCGATGGTTCCCAGGCCCCGGCGGGGCCGGTGGCTCTATCCGCTCGTCGCGGTGGTGGTGCTGGCCCTGATCATCGCCGGTGGGTTCTATTACCTTGGCGTGGCGGGCGGGCCGCGTACGGGGGAGGGCGGTTCCAAGGCCCAGCCAACGCCGGGCGGCACGGCTCCCGGCACCGGAGGTGCGACCGGGACCGGGGAGCAGGGCACCGGTGCCCAGGCCGGCGGCTCCCAGACCGGCAGCGGCGGACCCGCTGGAACGGGGTCGGCCGAAGCCTCCAAGCCGACCATCAGGATCACCGAAGGAGCCTTGACGGGGATCGACACCCTTCCCTTCCTGGTGGAGCTTTCGGGCCAAACCCTCTTGCGGGTGGAGCTCAAGACGCTCGCCCGCTGCTGGGTCCTGGTCAACTCGGACGACCGCGAGGTCTACGAGAAGATCATGGAGGCCGGCGACTCGACCGCCTGGGAGGCGCGCGACAAACTTACCGTCCGTCTGGGGAACCCGCAGGCGATCGAGCTGACTGTCAATGGCCAGACGCTTGCTACGGTGGAGGCCAGTTCCCCCCGCACCCTGGAGTTCACGGTTCGCCGGTAGGGCCGTCACATAGACCACCCGGCCTCCCCATATCATGGGAGTATGGGAAGGCGGGCGGTTTATTTTTGGGCCGCGGTTCTGGCGGCGGCGTGGGTGGGGGCCTGGTGGGTGAGGGGGCCGGGGATGTCCCCAGGGCGCGGGGCAACTGGTGACATCCCCTTCCCGGGCGCGCTCAGCGTCGGGCCCCCGGCTCCGGCGACGGGCGTGGGGGAGGACGCCATCGCCGAGAGGCCGGTGCCTTTTCCGGTGGTGGCGGTACCATCGCCTCCGCTGGTCTACGCCCACGCCGGGGTCCTGATGGACACCGCGACGGGAACCGTTCTCTACCAGCAGCGGGCCTTCGAACGGGTAGCCCCGGCCAGCACGACCAAGATCATAACCGCCGTGCTCGCCCTGGAGCGCGGCCGGCTGGACGAACTGGTGACGGTGAGCCGCCGGGCGGCCTACGTCGGCGGGTCCTCCATGTACCTGCAGCCCGGTCAGCAGTACACCCTGGAGGAACTGCTCCTGGGGATGATGCTGCAGTCCGGCAACGACGCCGCCACCGCCATCGCGGAGCACATCGGCGGCAGTGTGGATGCCTTTGTGGCCCTGATGAACCGGAAAGCGGTGGAGGTGGGGGCGGTCAACACCCATTTCGCCAACCCCCATGGCCTGGACAACGAGCGTCACTATTCCACGGCCTACGATCTGGCGGTGATTACCCGCTACGCCATGCGCAACCCCAAGTTCGCGGAGATTGTTGCCCTCCGCGAACAGAAGGTGGCGCCGGAGGGCGCCGGTGAGGAGCAGACCCTGCGCAACATCAATCGCTTGCTGTGGTACTACCAGTTCGCCGACGGGGTCAAGACGGGCCTGACCGACGCGGCGGGGAGGTGCGTGGTGGCGTCGGCGACCCGCGACTCGCAGCCGCTGATCGCCGTGGTGATGCGCTCCGGAGACCTTTGGAACGACGCCATCCGCCTGCTCGACTGGGGTTACCAGAACTTCCGCCTGGAGCGGCTGCTGGAGGCGGGCGAGCGGGTGGCAACGACCGGGGTGCGAGGCGGTAGGCGTTCCCGGGTCACCTTAATGACCGGCGAGCCCCTGGCGGTGGTGGTCCCGCGCGATCTGGCCGGCTCGGTGCAGGTGCGGACGGAGGTCTTCGGGCCCCTCAAGGCGCCTCTCTATCTCCACCAGCCGGTGGGGGCCGCCTACGCCGAGGCGGGCGGTTCGGTGTTGGGCCAGGCGCCTCTGGTCACCACCCGGGGAGTCGGAAGGCTGACGCCCATTACCATCCTGTGGGACGTGGTCACGTTACCTTACCGCCTGGTCTTCGGGGAGGAGGACTAGTCCGCCGTAGGGGAACGCCAGAAGATCACGTCGGCGAGAGCGGCGTCGATTTCCTCCAGGTCGCCGGGGGAGAGCTGGACCCCGACGGCCTTGACGTTCTCGTCCACCTGCTCGGGCCTCGTCGCCCCGATAATGGCGCTGGAGACGTTGGAGTGGCGCAGCACCCAGGTCAGGGCGAGTTGGGCCAGGCTGAGACCGTGGCGCGCCGCCACGGGCGTCAAACGCTGAACGGCCTGCAGCACCTCCTCCTTCAGGAAGCGGCCCATCAGTTGGTTGGACTGGGAGTCGGCCGCGCGGGATCCAGCCGGCGGCTTCGCCCCGGGCTGGTACTTGCCCGTCAAGACTCCCTGGGCCAGGGGCGAAAAGACAACCTGGCCGATGCCCTCCCGTTCCGAGATGGGGATGACCTCTTTCTCGATGTAGCGCTCCAGCATACTGTACCGCGGCTGGTTGGAGACGATGGGGTCCAGGTTGTGGCGCCGCGCCAGGTGCGCCGCGTCGGCGAGCTGGGTGGCCGTCCATTCGCTCACTCCGGCGTACAGCACCTTGCCCTGGGTGATCAGGTCATCCAGCGTCCGCAACGTTTCCTCCAGGGGCGTCCCGGGGTCGTAGCGGTGGCACTGGTAGAGGTCGACGTAATCGACGCCCAGGCGCTTCAGGCTGCGCTCGCACTGCTCGAAGAGGTGCTTGCGGGACAGGCCCCGCTCGTTGGGGCCGTCACCCATGGGGAAGAAGACCTTGGTCGCCAGTACGTAGGAGGGGCGGGGAAACTGCCGGAGGGCCTCCCCCACGACTTCCTCCGCCGCCCCGCGGCGGTAGACGTTGGCCGTATCAAAGAAGTTGATGCCTAACTCGTAAGCGCGGTGGATGCAAGCGATGGCGGCGTCTTTGCCGACGGAGCCGCCGTAGGTGAGCCAACTGCCCAGGGCGATCTCGGAAACCTTGACGCCGCTGTTTCCCAGGTGACGGTACTGCAAACGCTGGACACCTCCATGGGGTTAGGATGCCTCCAATCACCCATGTCTTCGCGGGGCCCTGCTCCGACTCCTGCCCCCCCGCGCCCTGCCACCGCACCCCGCCGGCTCCCGCCGAAATTTGGGTGGCAGGAAGAATCCAGGCCGGCCGAGAAGTGAGCTAGGCAATGGGGTACAGGGTATGAAATGGCTTGGCCTCGCCGCCACGCCGGGGATTATTGTGCGCTTGTGGATCCGGGGGCCGGCTCCGGCGAGCAGGTGGCTGCCGAACCGGTCTGCGTGAACGATTGCGAGGTCCGCTACCCATACCGGAGGGAGTCTCCGGCAGGGAGGCTTAGCATGAGCAGTCTTCAACCCGGCTTCCGCACCTGGCTGGGCGGCTGGCGGGAAGGCCTGGCGTCGGTGCCGTCGCCCATCAAGGTGCTGGCCGCCGGCTCCTTCGTCAATTCGGTGGGAAACTCCTTCGTCTGGCCCCTGACCACCATCTACGTCCACGAGATCCTCGGTAAGTCGCTGACCGCGGCGGGATTCGTCCTAATGCTGCAGGCCGGCGCCAACCTGGTGGGACAGACGGTGGGCGGCACCCTCTTCGACCGCTTCGGCGGCAAGCGGGTCCTGATGGGGGGCCTCCTGGCCTCGGCCGCCATCGTGACGGTCATCGCCTTCTTCAGGCTTTGGACGGTGTACGTGGCGGCCATGGGCCTGCTCGGCTTTTCCACCGCCTTCTTCTGGAGCCCCGTCAACGCCTACATCGCCAGACTTTGGCCGGACGGGGGACGGCGGGCCTTCAACCTCATCTACGTCATCAACAACCTCGGCGTGGCCATCGGGGCTTCCTTCGGCGGGCTGGTGGCCGGATTTTCGTTTCGCCTGGTCTTCCTGGTCAACGCCGTGACCCTCCTGGTTTACCTGGCGGTGCTCTGGCTCGGGGTGCGGCCCGACGGAGAGGCGCGCTCCGCAGCCTCCGACCGCCCGGCTGCGCCGGTGGAACCGGGATGGTCAACCCCTGCCACCCGGCGGTCGGCCGTGGTGGCGGCCCTGGCGGCCGGTAACTTTCTGGCCTGGATGGCCTACAGCCAGTGGTCCAGCACCGTCTCCATCTTCATGAAGACCCATGGGTACGGCATGTTCCAGTACGGGTTCCTGTGGACGGTGAACGGAGCCCTGATCTTTCTCCTGCAGCCCCTCCTCAGCCTGCTGGTGCGGCGGGCCGTGCGGTCGCTGGGGCGGCAACTCGCGGCGGGAGCGGCCCTCTACGCCACCGCCTTCGCGCTGGTCGCGGCGTCCCGGGGCCTGCCCTGGTACATCGCGGCCATGGCCGTGATGACTCTCGGTGAGGTCCTGATCGCCCCGGCCCTGCCGGCGGCGGTGGCACAACTGGCGCCCCCGGAGCGCCTAGGTTTCTTTCAGGGGTTCGTGGGGAGCATGTCCGCGGGCGGTCGGATGGTAGGGCCCACGGTGGGCGGTTTCCTCTACGACCGGTGGGGGCCGCGCGTCCTGTGGCCGGTGGTGATGGGTATCGCCGGGCTGGGTTCGGTCTCGTATGCCCTGTACGCGCGCTTGGTGCACCGGCCCCGCGGGTCATCGTAATGGAAGGTTGCCGGACGGAGGTGGAGGGCCTGTCTTGGTTCTTCCGCCAACTGGACAGAGTAAATGAACCGATCCTCCGGGCGTGTCCTGCGGAAGGTCCACGATAGTCCACCCGACGCATTGCGGCCCATGTCCAGTGCTGGCATATGGCCGTGTCGCGCCCAGTCCAGGCGTTCGCTTACAGCATCCACGACCCGCTGGCGGGCCCGCAACTTCCGGATCACCTCACGTTGTTTGGCCTCCTTGGCTCCTTTTTCCGCCAGCATCAGCACCCGCAGTACCTGCTCGGCCTCTCCAGCCTCTACGGCGCCCTTGGCTTCCGTCCAATACTGGGGCTGCCCACGTAAGGCCTGCTTCAAGTCCCGCATCAGGTGAAAACGGTCGATCTGGTAAAGCGCCCGCGGAAAGTAGTCCCCACGGGATCACCATGTCTTGGCGGTGGACCACAGTCAGCGCCGAGCTACCAGGGCTTCGCTGCTCCCATCCCTCGTACGTTACCGCCACCCGAACTTCACGCTTGCGCCGTTTCTGCATCCCCGGCCAGAACCTGTCCACTTCTACGATAACCAGCCTGGCGTAGCGCCTTTCCTTTTCGCCCTGCGGTCGCGCCATCTGTTGGGCCAAAGCCTCGTCCAGCAAGTAGAGCCAGTCCTGCCGGCGCCTAAACTGCAGATACCCCACACCTACCTCAAACCCCCGGTCACACAACTGTTTGGCCTCGTACCACTTCAACAAAGGTGCACGTGCCAAATCCAAGCAATGTTAAGCAGGTCGAACCTCTTGTCCTTCTCTGACGCTCTCCGGCTCTAAGTCAATAAGTGTGGTGATGGATCCGCTGAAAGTGGCGGCAGGAAAGCAAGGAGCATCTTCCTGACATAAACCTGCAGATTCCGGAAACCAAAGCTAAGGCGCTTCAGCAGCTTAAT
>JAJYMS010000231.1 GCA_021786825.1 Bacillota bacterium
GCTGAAGAAGTCCGCCGCCTGGCCGCAGACGCGGCAGGTCACGTGGTAGTGCGTCTCGGTGTTGCCGTCGAAACGGCTGGCCAGGTCCCCGTAGGACAGCTCTGAGACCAGGCCCTTGTCCTTCAGCACCTTCAGGTTGTTGTAGACGGTCGCCAGGCTAACGCCCGGAAACCGCTTGCGGATCTGGTCGTGGACCTCGTCGGCGCGGGGATGGCTCTGAGTTTCACGCAGGTACTGCAGGATAGCCATTCGCTGGGGTGTGAGACGGATACCGCGGTCCTTCAACTGATGGTACAGCTCGCTCTGGGACGTCATCACTGACGGGACACCCCCCCACCTTTACTTTCTAGGTCCCACGCCCCGGCCTGCCGCAACCAGACCGGGTACAGGGGACGGTATCAGCCGAAGCGATATGCCAAGCCGTAGCCACCCCTCGGGTAGCGCCAGGCAATGTTCCTGTAGGGACAACCGATGCGGCAGGTGCCGCACTCCAGGCAACCCTCGTAGGCGACGTTGAGGTGGTCCCCCTCCCAGTCGTAGACCTGGGCCGGACAAAAGCTGGTGCACGGCTTGCCCTCGCAGCGGCGGCACACTTCCTCGTCCACGATTACCAGATGGGATGCTTCGTCTTTCTTCCAGCGCAGGGTGTAAAGGCGATCCTCGATCTTCATCGTAGCGCCCTCCATCCCTCGTAGCCGATCCGGACCAGGCGGGAGGTTCCCACCTGGCGGCGGGCCGCCCGCAGGGCCGCGGCGAACTTCTCCCGCTTGCTCACGCCGTCCACCAGCGCGATCTGGTAAGCGGCGTCGTTGAGCAACCCGGGGAACTGGTTGAACAGCTCCGGCGTGCGGGCCAGGAAAGCCGGCAGGCGGCGGTACTGCTTGAGGTCCTGCAGGACGAAACTGGACCGCAGCTTCTCGGCGTACCCGGAAAGGGCGCTCGCGCTGTAGGCCCCCGCCTGTTTGGCGCGCACCACCGTCTCGGCGGCGAAGCGGCCGGAGGTCATGGCCAGGTTGGAGCCCTCGCGGTGGACGGCGTTGACCAGGCCGCCGGCGTCGCCGACCACCAGGTAGCCGTCGCCGTAAAGGTGCGGAACCGCGTCGTAGCCGCCTTCGGGAATCAGATGAGCCAGGTACTCCTTGGTCTCCCCGCCGGCGATGAGGCGCCGGACCACCGGGTGCTCTTTCATCCGGTCCAGCAGTTCGTAGGGATGGACGCCGGCCCGCCGCAGGTCGGAGATCAGCGCGCCGATGCCCACCGACAGGCTGTCACGGTTGGTGTAGATGAAGCCCATGCTCACCATCCCGCGCCCGATTTCCCCCACCAGTTCGATGGTGGCGCCCTCGTTGCCCTCCAGGTGGAAGCGGTCCTCGATCTTCTCCCGGGGCAGGGCGATGATCTCCTTGACGGCCAGGGAGTAGTCGGCCGCCCGGATCGGCTGGCGCAGGCCGGCGGCCTCGCTGACCAGGGCGTTGGCTCCCTCGGCGATGATCACCACGTCCGCCAGGACCTCGCCGCCGGGCCGGTCGGTCCTGACTCCGACCACCTGGTTGCCTTCCTTCAGCAGGTCGGTGACCACCGTCTCGCACACCAGTACGGCCCCCTGCTCCACCGCCCGCTGGGCGAACCAGGGGTCGAACTTCGCCCGCAGAACGGTGAAGTTGTTGTACGGTGGCCGCGCGAAGCGCTCGTTCTGATGCCCAATCGAGGTCACCGCGTCCGCGCCGACCACCCACAGGGACTGGGAGATGATCGCCCGCTCCAGCGGCGCCTCCCGGTCAAAACCGGGGATGATGTCGTCCATCATCCGCCGGTACAGCACCCCGCCCATCACGTTCTTGGCCCCGGGCTTCTCGCCGCGCTCGAGCACCAGCACGCGCAGGCCCGACCTGGCCAGAAGGTACGCTGCCGCCGTTCCCGACGGCCCCGCCCCGATCACGATCACGTCAAATTTCTGCATGCGCGCACCTCCTTTCAAGCCCCGGCGGCGCTGCCCGCCAGCGCCGGGACCGCGTCCGGGCGACCCAGCACCCGGCGGAACGCCTCCACCAGGGCCGGAACGAGCACGTGCAGGTCGCCCACCAGCCCCAGGTCGGCGACCTTGAAGATCGGCGCCCCGGGATCGCTGTTGATCGCCACGATGATGTCGGAACTCTGCATCCCCACCAGGTGCTGGACCGCCCCCGAGATGCCGCAGGCGATGTACAGCTTGGGGGAAACCGTCTTGCCCGTCTGCCCCACCTGGTGATCATAGTCGATCCAGCCCGAGTCCACCGCCGCGCGCGAGGCTCCCACCACCCCGCCCAGGACCCCCGCCAGTTCCTCCAGGGAGGCGAAGCCCTCCGGACCGCCCACTCCCCGGCCGCCGGATACGATGATCTCCGCGTCGGCCAGGTTGGTGGTCTGGCGCGCCTCGGCGATGAAGTTCACGACCTTCACCAGGACGTCCTCCTCCCGCAGGTTGCAGGCGTGATGGACGACCTCCCCCCGGCGGGTGGCGTCGGGCTCCGGCAGGCTCAACACCCGCGGGCGCACCGTCGCCATCTGCGGCCGGTGACGCGGGCAGAGGATGGTGGCCATGATGTTGCCGCCAAAGGCCGGCCGGCTGGCCAGGAGCAGGCGCTCCGCCAGGTCGACGTCCAGGCCGGTGCAGTCGGCCGTCAGGCCGGTGCCCAGCTTCGTCGCCACCGCGCCGGCCAGGTCCCGCCCCAGGGTGCTGGACGCCATCAGGACGATCTCCGGCTTCAGCCCCTCGATCAACTTCACCACGGCTTCGGTGTAGGGCTGGGTGCGGTAGGTGGCCAGCACCGGGCTCTCCACCACGTGGGCCGCGTCGGCCCCGTAGGCGATCGCATCCTGGGCGACCCGGCCGAGCTTGTCGCCGACCAGGGCGGCGTAGACCCGCACGCCCAGCTGGTCGGCCAGGCGGCGCCCGGCACCCATCAGCTCCCACGCGACGCGGGCCGCCACGCCGTCCTGCTGCTCCACGAAGACCATCACGCCCTCGTAGCCGTCCAGCGGCGGCGCAACCTGCGCCGCCGGCGCCTCCGTCCGGCCCGCCTGCTCCGGTTCCGCCGCGGCCCGCGGCGCCGCTTGGGCCGGCTCGGCGGGTTCTTCCGCACGTTCCGCCGCGGTGCCGACCTGGGCTGCCGGCTCGGCCTCCAGCGTGGCCGGGTCCTTGATGATGGCCTCGGTCGGGCAACTCTTCAAGCAATCCCAGCAGCCGGTGCACTTCTCCGCGTCCACCACGGAGATGCCGTCGCGCATCGACAGCGCCCCCTGGGGGCATTCCGCGATGCAGGCCTCGCAACCGATGCACTGGGGAGCGAGGATGGCTACCTTCGGTCCGTTAGCCACCCTTGGCACCCCCCTTCGCCAGGTGGGGCACCTTCTCGCGCAGACCCCGCGCGAAGAGGAAGTCGATCACCCGGGAGGCGGCGGCCGCCGGATCGGCGCCGGCCCCCTCCATCACCTCGCCGCCCTGCCGGGCGGGGGGCGCGAAGACCCGCCGCACCAGGGTGGGCGACCCCTTGAGGCCGATCCGGCCGGGGTCCGCCTGCAGGGCGTCCACGCCCCACACCGGCACCCGGTAGGTGGCGGCCCGGATCATGTCTTCCAGGCTCGAATAGCGGATCACGTTGATCTCCTTGACGACGGTCAGCAGGGCCGGCAGCGCGGCCTCCACCACCGCGGTGCCGCCCTCCACGTGCCGGTGCACCCGGATCAACCCCTTCTCGGGGTCCACGGACTCCACGTTGATCACGTAGGTGAGCTGTTGCATCCCCAGCCGCTGGGCGACCCCGGGGCCGACCTGGGCGGTATCCCCGTCGATGGCTTGCTTGCCGCAAAACACCACGTCCACCGGGTGCTCCTGCGCCAGCTTGCGGATGGCCAGGGACAGGACGTAGCTGGTGGCCAGGGTGTCGGCGCCGCCGAAGAGCCTGTCGCTGATCAATATCGCCTCGTCGGCTCCCTGCCCGATGCAGCGCTTCAGGTCGCCTTGCACCTGGGGCGGCCCCATGCTGATCACGGTCACCCGCCCGCCGTGACGGTCCTTGAGGCGCAACGCCTCCTCCAGGGCATGCTGGTCATAGGGGTTGATGATACTCGGCACACCCTGCCGCTGCAAGGTGTTCGTCTTTGGATCGATCCGGACCTCGGTCGTATCCGGCACCTGTTTGATGCAAACTACCGCGTGCATATGGCATCCTGACCCTTCTCGCGTTTAGTGAGCGCCCGCCCGGCGGCTCGCTCCCAACCAGTAGTAAAGCTTACCAGTGCCCGGGGACATATGAGCGATATCACCCACCGCCATGTGAGCTGTGTCACAAGCCGGCCGAAAAAATATAGACCGTTTCTATATTGGAGTGTATATTAACTGCCTGGTCCTGTCAATGAAAACTGACCCCTTCAGTGGGGACGACTGGGGAAGAGGAAAAGCCTTCGCTTCCATAGAATACAATCAGCGTTGATGACCGCCGAGGTGATGTAAACTGCGTCGTCGAAACGCCCCGGTTCGAGCCGGGGCCGCCGCGGTTGCCGCCTTTCTTCTCCTCGCCAGCCTCGCCGGCAGCCGCCTGGCGATGGTCAGCCCCTTCGGGCGGCAACCGCCCTCTTCCTTCCAGTTTCGGGTCCCGCCGGGCTGGGAATTTGACGACTCCGCCCCGGCCGTGATGACCGCTCTGAGGACCCCCGGAGCAGTCATGGAAATCTACGTCCAGGACCTTCGCGGCGACCTGGCCGACGCCCAGACTTACATCCAGTACGGCCTCCGCTCGGTGCTCAACCAGTGGAACGGCTTGACCCTCGTGGGCGACCAGACCATCAAGGTTGGGTCCCGGCAAGCCCGGGTGGTCTCCTGGCGCCGCCCCGCCCTGGCCCGCGTTCCCGGAGACCGCAACTACTACCGGGAGATTGACGTCGTCCAGAATTACCGCCTGGTGGTGACCATCCTCCTGAAAGCCACCGCCGATGCCTACCCCGTGGCCCGGCTGGCGCAGATGGAGGTGGCCCGCTCCCTGGAGCCCGACTCCGCGCCGCCCCGCGCCCAGCGGACAGACCCCCCGGTGGACCGGGACTGGGCCCGCTGGGAGACCAAGACGCCCCTCCGTTGGAGCGTCCCGTCCAATGGCCTCATCTGGGGCATCTATGACCCCCGGCTGACCACCGGCCCGGCCCCGAACTACCCGTCGTTTTTGAAGTACGAACAGGAGCTTGGGGTCCGTTTCGGCGTGCTTATGACGTACCAGTCCTTCGGCCGACCCTTCCCGGCCCGCGAACTGGAGATAGCCGCCCGCGACGGCCGCCTGGTGATGGTGACCCTCCAGTCATGGAAGCCGGTGGAGGCTGAGCGCGTTTACAGCGAGCCCCTCAGCTTAACCCTCCGGATCCTCCAGGGCGACTTCGACGAGTACCTGCGGGCTTACGCCCAGGCGGCGCGGGAGTGGGGCCGCCCCTTCTTCTTCCGCCTGGACAACGAGATGAACGCCGACTGGGTGCCGTGGGGCGCTTTCCAGTACGGCAAAGACTCGGAGCTGTACCGCCTGGCCTGGCGCCACGTTTGGAATATCTTTCACCAGGAGGGCGCGGAGAACGCCATCTGGGTCTGGAACCCCAACGACACCTCCTTCCCCAACTGGAAGTGGAACGACCAGAGCGTCTATTGG
>JAJYMS010000178.1 GCA_021786825.1 Bacillota bacterium
ATCTGACCGTCCGGTCGCGGGAACCGGTATCGACAATCACGATTTCGTCCGCAATGCCCTGCACGCCTCGAAGGCAGCGGGCGAGGTTGGCCTCCTCGTTCTTGACGATCATGCACAAACTCAACGCCGGTTCGCCCACCGCATCTCCCTCCGGACTCCTTTCTCCCACCTTATGTCCGCGACACCCCGGCCGTGAGTCCCGTTGTCCCCATGGGGAAAATGGGGAAGAGGAAGGGCCGGGCGTAAGACCGCCCGGCCCCCGGCGCATCCGGTCAGGTGCGATCAATCCGCTCTGGGCTGTTCCCTCACGAAGTAGAGCAGAAGGGTGCTGGCGGCCAGCGCCGCCGCCAGCAAGACCCACGCCGGGCGGTAAGATCCGGTTACGTCCACCAGGTGTCCGAACAGCGGCGGTGCTACCACGATGCCCATCTGGACCGCGGTGAGGCTGAAGCCCAGGGCCGTGCCGGCGCTGTCCGGACCCGCCAACTCGGATATCAGGGTCACGTAAAGTCCGTTCCAGCCGATGATGGTAAAGCCGAAGAGGGCCGCCACCAGGGCAACCAGCCAGACGGGGGTGCGCGGGGTCAGGGCGGCCAGGGCGAGGGAGGCTCCGGAGGCCAGCAGGGCGACCAGTACGATGACGGTCTTACGGCTGCCGCCGAAGGCCCGGTCGCTGGTCCTTCCCCAGGAGACCCGGCCCGCCACCGCCGCCGCCTGGGCCAGCGCCAGGATGCCGCTTGCCACGCCGAGTGGGGTGGCCAGGGTCTCCTTGAGGTACAGGATGAGGTAGGTGACCAGGATGTACTGCCCCGACACCAGCACGAACGCCACCAGACTCGTGGCCACGATACTCCGGTTGCGCAGAAGCTGGACCAGCGGGGCCGGCCGCCCGGCGAGGCTGTGACCGGCACGGGCACCGGGTTCGCGGTAGCCGAGGTAGCACGAACCCGAACCGAGAATGGCAATGAATCCGGTCGTCAGCAGCGCCGCGCGCCAACTGTACCAGTAGGCGATGGCCGGCAAGGCGAGGGCCGCGATGGTACCCCCCAGGGGGATGCCGGTTTGGCGGATGCCCATCGCCAGCGCCCGGTTGCGCGAGTCAAACCAGGTCATCACGGCCTTGGAGCCGGCGGGCGTGGAGGTGGCCAACCACAGGCCGCTGAAGCTGAGACAGGCCAGGGTAGTGGCAAAACTGGGGGCCAGCGCCGCGCCGATCACCGACAGCCCGGCGAGCAAGCCGCCCATTCCGATGACGCGGCGTTCGCCCAGGATGTCGACCGCGCGCCCGGAGGGCATCACGGTCAGAATGCTTCCCACGTTCATGGACGACGACAGCAAGCCGACCTGAGCGGTGGTCAAGTCGAAGGCGCTGCGAAAGAAGGGGGCCAGGGTAGGCACTCCCTGACTAATTACCGATATGGAGGTCTGCGACAGCGTGGTCAGGATCAGGATGATCCAGCGGTAGCCGGTGGTGGAACGGTCACTGGGGTCGGGCACAGTCTGGTGGCTCAAGGTTTTAGACGCTCCCATTCACCGCGAAGCCGAGGTGGAATAGTCTTCCGATTCGCCGCCGCCCGCCACCGGTCCTGCTGGACCCGGGCCGGGTTGCCGTGGCAGGTCTTTTGCGCCCGCGTGGTAAAGTAAACGCCGTACTGATCTTTCCCTCCCTCCCATAGACTGCTCCAGGCAAGGGGGCAACGCCGGTGGGAAGGGCTATGTTGGCCGGCCTGCGCAAGCGGCTTCTTTCCCCTGGGCGGGCGGTCTGGCTGGCGGGGGTACTGGTGCCGGTGACGGTTTCCCTCTTGGCCTGGTTTACAGGTGCGGAGACGCCCAGACCGGGCGAAGCGGTTTTGCTGGAGGTTGTTCCAGCGCTCCAGTCTCCGCTCGACCGTTCGGGGGAACTGATCACGGCCCTGATGCGCGAACTCGAACTGACCTTGCGGCGATCAGGGGTGCAGGTGGTTTCGGCTCCCCAAGCGGATGGCGCGGTCCTGGCCCGACTCGGTTTTACTGCCCGGCAGGCCGCCGGAAGGTGGGAAGGGGAAGTCACCTATTTCGACGCTTTCGTGTCTGCGAGCCGGTTGTTGGCCGAAACCGTGCAGGACGAGTTCTGGGCGGCCGGTGTGGCATGCCTGCCGCCGCGCGCCTCGCGGGTCAAGTGGCTGGGCGACCGACCCGAGCCCGCGACGGTGTTGGATTTTAACTGGCCGAAAGCGACGTCGGAGGCGGCGCCACTGACGCCTCCAAGCCGATCGGCGAGGCTGGAAGGGCAAAGGGCCGTCGCCGACGCGCTATTCCGGGCGCTGGAGCGTTTTCGCCGTGGTGAGGGGCGTGATCCGTCCCGGAGCGCCAACCCGAAGGTGGCCATCGTGATCGATGACTTCGGCGGCGATCGTGAGGGTGTGGCCGAGCTGCTTACGATTCGGTGTCCGCTCACCGTGGCGGTGATTCCGGGGCTGCGGTTCTCGACGGCGGACGCCGAGGCAGCGCAGCTCGCTGGGTTCGAGGTCATCTTGCACCTCCCCATGGAGATGCAGAGCGGCCGGCCGTCCTGGTACGGTCCCGATCCGATCATGATTCAGTCTACCGAAGAGGAAGTGCGCCGCATCGTGGCGCAGGCCCTGGCCACGGTGCCTCAGGCGGTGGGCTTGAACAACCACCTGGGTTCGCGGGCCTCCGCCGACTTGCGGGTGATGCGATACTTGGCCCGGGCGGCGCGGGAGGCCAGGCTCTACATGTTCGACAGTCGGACCACCGCCGAAACCGTGCTCGAACTGGCGGCGCGGGAGGAGGGCGTTCCGGCCGCTCGGCGTCAGGTCTTCCTGGATAATGTCAAGTCTCCATTGGCCATTCGGCAGGCGTTTCGCCAATTGCGGGAGCGGGCCCTGCGCGACGGGCAAGCGGTGGCCGTCGGACACGTGGGTGCGGGGGGACGGGTTCTTGCGACGATCCTGAAGGAAATGACCCGAGAATTGGCGAGGTCGGGCATCGAACTCGTTTATCTGTCTGAACTCGTCAGCACCGGGACGAATACACTCCCGCGTTCTTGGAACAATTAGACGCCGCGGGGATTCACGGCGGGCTGCGCCGGGCTGCGCGCCGGGAACCACTGCCTATTTGGCTAGGAGGGACTGGGTGTCCGACTACGTACGTGACTTGGCCTATCAAATCCACCGTCTCCTCGAACGGGCTCGAACGGGCACGGAGGGACCGGCCGGGAGCGGGTCCCTCAGGCTGGCCGCGGGCGCCCTTGAGCGGGCCACGAGCAGGGCTCGCAAGCGCGGTGACCGTGGGGTGCAGCAGGCCTTCGGCCTCTGCGCGGACGCGCTCGCCTGCACCCCGTGGGAATCGGTCACCCCTCGCCAGGTGGCGATCTTGCAGGACGTCGTCGGCATGGTCGCCGATGGCGGACGCTTCGACCCGCAGGATGTCCGGTCGGTGCGCGAGAGGCTGCAGACGTCCGGCCTGCGACTAACCCTGCCACGGGACGGCGGATGACGGCTCCGGCGGGCGGTCGCCAGGTATACCCCATGGGGTACGTCGGTGGTATAATACGGGCGTGACGCTGATTCCACCGTGAGGGGTGAGAGACGTGACCGAGGGGATGAGGATAACCATTATCGGCTCGAACCGGCTGGGAGCCTTGCACTGCTCCGGCTGAGGCCCAAGTCCATCTCTGGAAGAGATGGTCGCGATTTACCGAGCATGGGTCCGGGAAGATTTTGCAACCCCGGTAAACGTCGGTTTCGTCGACACCGACCGGGTGCCGCCGCGGGACATACCGGAACTCAAGGGCATCAAAGGTTATCAGCTTCCGCTACTGGCGGTCAATGGCCGCCTGCTTCCCGGCGTAAGCGTGACCTGGCGGGCGATTGAACAGGCGCTGTCCCGGGAAGGGGCCGAGCACCGTTAGGAGTCCACCGGAAAGGGCGGCTGGCGCGCCGCCCTTTTGCTCCCGGGAGCGGGAAGACGGAGGGTTCGATCAGCAGATCCGCAGGGGGGCCGCAATCGACGGAACCGCGCTGATGCCGGGGATGCCGGCCGCGGCCGTCGAGCCGAGCCACGCCGCGATCAGCGACTCGGAGAGTGCGTGGGCGGTAGGTGTGATCGCAGCGGCGGTGCTGGCCAGCGAGGAGAGCGCCAACTGGGCACCGAGCAGGCTAAGGCCCACCTGCATCAGTGGGTTCACGCCGGCCAGGGGGCTGATCATGGGGCTGACGAACGGGCTTGCGGCGGTGGGCGCGAACGCCGACGGGGTTACCCCGGCCAGCCCGGTCACGAGCGGGTTGGCGACGAACGGGTTGGCTACCGTGGTCGGCGAGAAGGCAAAGGGGCTGACCCCGGCACCGAAGGGACTGACCCCCGCACCGAAGGGGCTGACCCCCGCACCGAAGGGACTGACCCCCGCACCGAAGGGGCTGACCCCCGCGGCCAGGGGACTCGCCGCCAACGGGTTCACCAATGGCGACGATAGCGCTACTCCCGGATTCACGGCGATGAGGAAGTTAACTAAATTGTTGATAAAGGCCTCTTCGATGCGGTTGGAGAAGGGTACCAGTGAGGCCGCCGACACGGCCAGCGGGAGCAGGGCGGTCGTGGGGGAGACCGCCGAGGGTGCCGCCGCGAAGGGACTCACGCCGAAGGGACTCACGCCGAAGGGACTCACGCCGAAGGGACTCACGCCGAAGGGACTC
Source organism: Bacillota bacterium (assembly GCA_021786825.1). Classification (GTDB taxonomy): domain Bacteria; phylum Bacillota; class Sulfobacillia; order JAMDAP01; family JAJYMS01; genus JAJYMS01. Next base: position 4,695 of record JAJYMS010000178.1, read on the forward strand.
ACGCCGAAGGGGCTCACGCCGAAGGGGCTCACGCCGAGGGCGGCTGCAGATAGCGGGCTAATTCCCAGCGGGGAAACGCCCAGGGATGAAAGGAACGGGTTTGCGCCTAACGTGCAAGCCACTAGCTGCATCACCTCCTGTTGAGTTTTTGGGGGGTCGGACCCCACCCTCAAACTATGCGACCAGACGGAATAACGTTACATAACCCGCCCGCCCGCAGGGTGGGTTAACAGCAAGTCCGCGGGAATGTGGACAGGCCTGGTCTTGGTCCCCGCCGGCCTGGGTGTTCGTGCAGGAAGCGGCGCCGGTGATCGAGAATTGGCTGCGAGAGAGGTGAAGCAATTGCAGCAGACGGTTGATATGGGGAAATGGGCGGTCGTCTTGGGGGCCTCCAGCGGTTTCGGCGCGGAGATCTCCCGGGAACTGGCCCGGTCGGGTTGGAACATCTGCGGCGTGCACCTTGACCGCAAGAGCGCCCTGGCGGGGGTGCAGGCCTTGATCTCCCAAATTGAGGCTACCGGTCGCCGCGCCCTGTTCCATAACGTCAACGCCGCCAACGCCGAGCAACGTGCCAAGGTCGTGGAAGGCTTGCACAGCGCCGTCGGGGCCGGGTCGGGGGGAGTGGGAGTGCTGGTTCACTCCCTGGCTTTCGGCACGCTCCGTCCTTTCATCGGTTCCGAGAGCGACAGGGTCACCGAGGCCCAGATGGAGATGACTCTGGCTGTAATGGCCCACAGCCTCGTTTACTGGACCCAGGACCTGGTGGCCGCCGGCCTGCTGGGCCCCGGGGCGCGGGTGTTCGCCATGACCAGTTCGGGCGGACACCGGGTGATCCCCGCTTACGGTGCCGTGTCGGCGGCCAAAGCGGCGCTGGAGTCCCACTGCCGGCAACTGGCCTTCGAGTTGGCGCCCCGGCGGATTGCGGTGAACGCCGTCCGGGCGGGCGTGACGGAGACCCCGGCTTTGCAAAAGATCCCGGGACATCAGCAACTGATTGAGGGAGCCCGCCTGCACAACCCCAGCGGGCGCCTGACCACCCCGGAAGACGTCGCGAGAGCCATCGCTGCCCTCTGTGACCCGCGTACCGCCTGGATTACCGGCAACGTGATCGGCGTCGACGGGGGGGAGGATATCGTGGGTTAGACACATCGCCCGCCGGCGTATCCTCTTCTATTTCCAGTCGGGCTAAGGTATAATACTGCCGATATCGACCTCAGGAGGCAACCGATGAAGGAAGCGTGCACGGCGGCGACCCCCAAAGACGAGTTCCGGCATATCCGGTTGATCCTGCGTACCCCGGTGAAGCAGGTGGTTGTGGACGAGCGGTGCGATCTTTGCCAGAGTTCGTGCCAGTCGGCCTGCAAGACGTCCTGCACCGTCGGCAACCAGGTCTGCCCGCGGTAGATGAAGGACCCCAGGAACTTGCACCGTTTCACGGTCAATGACTGCCGGCTGGCGCTGGACGTCCCCAGCGGCAGTCTGGTGGAGCTTGACGCGGTGGCGTGGGAGGCTCTCGACCTCTATGGGGAGGTGGACCGGGAGGAGGCCGTAAGGCGGCTATCCCCCCGGTTCGGCGAAGCGGAGGCAGCGCGAGCCTGGGACGAGCTGGCGCGGTGTGAGGCCGAGGGCCTCTTTTTTTCTGCCCCGCCGGCAGTGCTCCGGTCGGGCTCAGGCGCTCCCGAGCCGGTGGAGGCCGCCGGGGGCATCCCGGCGGTCCTGCACTCGCTGTGCCTGAATCTGGCGCATGACTGCAACCTGCGCTGCGGTTACTGCTTTGCGGGCCAGGGCGCTTTCGGCGGCGGCCGCGGCCTGATGAGCCCGGAGGTGGCGCGGCGGGCCATCGATTTCCTGCTTCGCTCCTCCGGCCGTCGCCGGCAAGTGGAGGTCGATTTTTTCGGCGGGGAACCGCTTCTCAACCAGCGCGCCCTGAGGGAGACCATCGAGTACGCCGAGGCGCGCGGCCGGGAGGCGGGCAAGGCCTTTCGCTTCACCCTGACCACCAACGCCACCCTGCTGGACGACGAGACCCTCGAGTACCTCAACCAAAAGCGGGTCAGCCTGGTGCTGAGCCTCGACGGGCGGCCCGAGGTCAACGACCGGATGCGGCCGGGCCCGGGGGGGCGGGGCAGTTACGACCGGGTCCTCCCCCGCATCAGGCGGGCGGTGGAGTCGCGCGGCGGAAGGGACTACTACGTCAGGGGGACCTATACCAGGCACAACCTGGACTTTGCCACGGACGTGCTGCACCTGGTCGACCAGGGATTCCAGGAGGTTTCGGTGGAACCGGTGGTTGGCACTCCGTCCGACGGGTACGCCCTGCGACAGACCGACCTGCCCGCGGTTATGGCTGAGTATGAACGGCTGGCCCGTACTTACGTCCAGCGCTGGCAGGACGGGCGCCCCTTCTCCTTCTTCCACTTCAACATTGACGTGGAGCAGGGACCCTGTCTGGCCAGGCGGGTGACCGGCTGCGGCGCCGGTACCGAATACTTGGCGGTCACCCCGGAGGGCGAGTTGTACCCCTGCCATCAGTTCGTGGGGCGGCGCGAGTTCATGATGGGCAACGCGGACGAGGGGGTCACCCGGCCGGACCTGGCGCGGCTCTTCCGCGAGACCACCATCCATCAAAAACCGCTCTGCGGGGACTGCTGGGCGCGCTTCTACTGCGGCGGTGGCTGCCACGCCAACGCCCACTTGTCCAACGGCGATCTCCGCCTGCCCTACGCCATCGGGTGCGCGGTGCAAAAGAAGCGGATCGAGTGCGCCCTGTACATCCAGGCGGCCACCCGGGAATCGCTCTCAAGGCTTGCGGGCGATTAGCTCGGCGCCGGCCCAGGTGACCGGAAAGCCGTTTCCGGCGCCTCCCAGGGAGGCCAGTCGGTGCATGGCGGCGCCTACCAGGTCAAGATCCGCCGGGGTCAGTCCGTGGCTCCAGGGCGGAGCGACGACCGCCATAGCTCGGGCAAAGGCTTGGTGGTCCCTGATCACGCTGCGCCAGGCCACCGGGCGCAGTTCGCTGATCCTGAAACCGCACCGGAGGGCGAAGTGAGCCGGTTCGTCCAAGCCGGGCAGCCGGGGCGGGACCCACTTTCCGCCCAGTCCGAGCAGGACCAGCACCCGCTGAAGGAGCGCCCACCACTCCCGGCAGCATGGTTCCACGGCGCAACTGAGGGCCAGCAGGCCGCCCGGTCGCAGCACCCGGAACATCTCCGCCAGCGCGGCCGCCCGGTCGGAAAACCATTGCAACGCGTTGGCGCAAACGACCAGATCAAAAAGACCGGGTGGCAGCGGGAGGTGTTCGGCTTGCGCAGGCACGAAGTGTGCCGGCAGGCCTCTTTGGGTTGCTTTGGCCTGCGCGGCGACCACCATCCCGATCGACTGGTCGACGCCCACCGCCAGGCGGACGGGGCCAAAGCGCTCGACCGCCCGGAAGAGGGCGATGCCGGTCCCGGTGGCCACATCCAGGATGGCCGGGCAGGGCGGAAGAACCAGCCGTTGCAGCAGGCGGTCGGCTTCCAGCGTATACGGCACCTCCACGGTGGCGTCGTAGACGGGCGCCGAGAAGTCGTAGCCGGGGGCGGAAAAGCCACCGCCGGTTGTGGGTGCCGTCGACCGGTTGCGCACGTTAATCCCACCAGTACTTCCGGCTTGCGTCGGTGCGGCTCGTAGTCATCTTATGTTGCTGGAGCCTTGACGCGCCCGCGAACCAGAAACCTGAAGGTTACGTATAATGCCCTGAGCAAGAGGCGCGAAGGGAGGTAGCATTGATGACGAACACGCCTTATCCGTACATGCCGCCGCTCGCGGCACCGCCTGTGGCGCAGTGGAGTGGCGCTGGTTTTCCTGGTGTTGGGCAGTTGCAACCGGATGGAGCCCAGCGAGTCGAACGGCCCTTCGGACCCCCGATTTACACCGCCGGCCCGCCAACCGTCGGCTGGACACCCGGCTACGGCGGGATGCCGGCCTACGGCGGGGGGGCACCCCTTTATGGCGGGGGGATGCCGGTCGCTGGGTCGGGCGTTCCCGGGTGGGGAATTCCTTGGTTTGGGGGAGGGGCCCCGGCCTATGGCGGAGCGATGCGTGCTTATGGCCGGGCAATGCCCGGTTACCGTTGCGGACCGTAGCGGTGTTTAGGGGGCACGACAGGTCAGGCGGTACCGCAGGGTACCGCCTGGTTCATGGTGGTGGGTAAGTTTCTTGCCCTGCCCGGGAGGAGTCTTGCCCGGGGCGTCGAACCTGACGAGCAGCGGATCCAGGCAGGAGAACGCGGTCGGAAAGGGGAGGAAAGGGTGGACTTCCATCTGACAGACGACCAACAGATGGTCGTCGATCTGGCCCGGCGGGTGGCCCGCGCCAGGGTCGCCCCACGGGCGGCGGCCATCGACGAGGAAGGGGTATATCCCGAGGACATCTTCCAGTTATTCAAAGAGGCCGGGCTCCTGGGCCTGGCGGTGCCGGAAGAGTACGGCGGGATGGGGATGGGCACCCTGGGGCTTGTGCTCGCCGTCGAGGAGGTGGCCAAGTACTGCTGCGCCTCGGGGCTGATCCTGCTGCTCACCCGCCTTCCCTTGGCACCGATCATGTTGGCGGGCACGGAGGAGCAGAAACAGAAATACGCTCGTGGCATCGCCGAGGGGCGGGTGAGGGGGGCCTTCGGGCTCACCGAGCCGGACTGCGGCTCCGATGCGGCGGCGATTCGCACCACCGCCGTGCGCCGGGGCGATCACTACGTGCTGAACGGCACCAAGCGCTTCATCTCAGGCACCACCGTCGCCGACTTCTTCACCATCGCGGCCAAGACCGACCCGGCCGCCGGCTCCCGCGGGCTGAGTCTCCTGGTGGTCGAAAAGGGCACCACCGGGCTGTCGCTGGGCAAGCAGGAGAACAAGATGGGGGTGCGCGGCGTCCCGGTCACCGAGATCATCATGGAAGATTGTCGCGTGCCGGCCGAAAACCTGCTCGGGCAGGAGAACCAGGGCTTTAAGACGGTGATGCATACCCTTAACTCGCTGCGGCCGGTGGTGGCCTCGCGGGGGATCGGTCTGGCCGAGGGGGCCTTGCAGTATGGGATCGATTATGCCCGGGAGCGGAAGGCCTTCGGACAACCGGTCATCGAGTTTCAAGGGTTGCAGTGGATGATCGCCGACCTGGCCATCGCCATCGAGGCTTCGCGCCTCTTGACCTACAGGGCGGCGCAGTTCGTGGACGAGGGGAAGTACACCCGCGAGTATGCCCACTTTCTTTCGATGGCCAAGACGATGGCCACCGACACGGCGGTGCGGGTGGCCACCGACGCCCTGCAGCTGCTGGGCGGAAACGGATACATGAAAGAGTATCCGATGGAGCGTTTTTACCGGGACGCCAAGCAACTGCAAATCGTGGAAGGGATCAACCAGATCCAGCGCAACATCATCGCCAGGAGCATCATCGATCGGCACCTGCACTGGTGAGCCATGTGGCTGAACTGACCCGCCGCGCCCCTGGTTTACACCGTCGCAGCGACTGGGGTATAGTGTGGGCGGTGAGTTCACGCCGGCCGGACCCCTGCCGCAGCCAAGCCGAGGCAAGGTAACGTGTGATGGGACAGGCTGGCGCAGACGGGAGGCGACGACTTGTCGGACGCGTGGGAAGAAGAACTTCTGGCCGAGCCCTACCGCATCAAGGTCATCGAACCGGTTCGGCGGACCACCCGCCAGGAACGAGAGGAGTTGATCCGGCGCGCCGGTTACAACCCGTTCCGGTTGCCGGCCGAGGCGGTCTACATCGACCTTCTGACCGACAGCGGGACCTCGGCGATGAGCGACCGGCAGTGGGCGGGCCTGATGATCGGCGACGAGTCCTACGCCGGCAGCCGCAACTTCTACCACCTGCAGGCGACCGTCGAGCGCATTTTCGGCTTTCCCCACGTGATTCCCACCCACCAGGGGCGCGCGGCCGAGAATGTCCTGTTCACCACGCTGCTAAAGGAGGGCCAGGTGGTGCCGAACAACATGCACTTCGACACCACCAAGGCCCACGTGTTGCACAAGGGGGGCCGGCCGGTGGACTGTCCGGTGACGGCGGCCTACGATCCCACCCAGCCGGAGCCCTTCAAGGGGAACGTGGACCTCGGCAAGCTGGAGGAGCTGATTCGAACCGAGGGACCCGCCAAGATCCCCTTTCTGATGGTCACCGCCACCTGCAACTCCGGCGGGGGCCAGCCGGTTTCCCTCGCCAACTTGCGCGGGGTCAAGGAGGTTGCCTCCCGGTACGGCATCCCCGTCTTCATCGACGCCTGCCGCTTCGCCGAGAACGCCTACTTCATAAAGCAGCGCGAGCCCGGCCAGGCCGGTCGCAGCCTGGGTGAGATCGCGCGGGAGATGTTCAGCTACGCCGACGGATGCACCATGAGCGCCAAGAAGGACGCGCTGGTGAACATCGGCGGTTTCTTGGCCCTGCGCGACGAGCAGCTCTACCGGGAAGCCTCGGTCTGGGCGGTGCTGTTCGAGGGCTTTCCCACTTACGGCGGCCTGGCTGGGCGCGACCTCGAGGCCATGGCGAGGGGCCTGGAAGAGGTGCTCGATGAGAGCTACCTGGCCCACCGGATCGGGCAGGTGGAGTACCTGGCCAGGCGACTGTTGCAGGCGGGGGTGCCCATCGTGGAGCCTCCCGGCGGTCACGCCGTCTACGTCGACGTGCGGCGCTTCCTGCCCCACCTGCCGCAGGGCCAGTTCCCCGCCTGGGCGCTGTCAGTCGCCCTGTACGTGGAAGCCGGGGTCCGCAGCGTGGAGGTGGGGACGGTGCTCGCGGGCCGCGACCCGGCCACCGGCGACCACGACTATCCCAGGCTGGAGTTGCTGCGCCTGGCGATTCCGCGGCGGGTTTACACCCAGACCCACCTGGAGCTGGTGGCCCGGGCCATCATCCGCCTCTACGGGCAGCGCGACCGCATCAAGGGCTTCCGCTTCACCTTCGAACCGCCGGTGCTGCGGCACTTCACCGCCCGCTTTGAGCCGGTGTAGACCCGGGCGGGGCCATAGTTTACCGGAGATTCTCCCGGCCCTCGGCCACCGCCGGCAGGGCCCTCTCGGCGTGCGATTGGTCGGCTCTGCCGGCAAGAATCCTTTCTAGCTCTGAGGGGCGAGTGCGTTGTGCTGCGGCGCTCAAATCAGACCGGCGCCTTTATGCGGCCGCTGATGAGCGGTATAATGAGCTTTGGTACCGATTATGTCACTGAAAGTCTTCGGAAGGAGCGCCCCCGTACTTTGACGACCGCCAACCTCGGCCGAACCATCGTCTTATCCCTCGCCGGCAACCGCGCCGTTTCGAACCTGGTTTCCCGTTACGGGTTCAAGCTCGGGGCGCGGCGCTTCGTGGCCGGAGACAGCCTTGCCGACGCCATCGCGGCGGCCGGGGAGCTGAACCGGGCCGGGATTGCGGTGACCCTCGACCACCTGGGCGAACTTGTCGCTGAGCCGGAGGAAGCCGTTAACGCCGCCACCGAGGGCGTGGCGGTCCTGGACGCCATCGCTCAATCCGGGGTCGATTCCAACCTATCCTTGAAGTTGACCCAGTTGGGGTTGGACATCGACCCTGAACTGTGCTGGCGCAATCTCCGGCGCGTGGTGAGCCGCGCCGCCGAACTGCACAACTTCGTGCGCATCGACATGGAAGACTCCTCCCGCGTACCGGCAACGATTGAAATCTTCAAGCGGCTCCGGGCCGAGTACTCCAACGTCGGCCTAGTGCTGCAGTCGTACCTGTACCGCAGCGAAGCCGACCAGCGGGAACTGGCCGCCCTGAAGGCCAATCTCCGGGTCGTGAAGGGCGCCTACCGGGAGCCGAAGGAGGTCGCCTACCCCGGCAAGGCGGACGTCGACGCCAACTACCTGCGGCTGGTCAAGGCCCACCTGCGGGCCGGGAACTACACGGCGGTGGCTACCCACGATGAGAAGCTGATCGGCGAGGCGATCCGGTTCGCCGAGGAGGCCCGGATCCCCCTGGACCGCTTCGAGTTCCAGATGCTGTTCGGGATCCGCAAGGGGCTGCAGCGGAGCCTGGCCGAGCGCGGCTTCAAGGTCAGGGTGTACGTTCCCTACGGCCGGCAGTGGTACCCCTACTTCATGCGGCGCCTGGCGGAGCGGCCGGCCAATATCCTTTTCGTGTTGCGCAACCTGCTGCGCGCGTAGCGGCGCATCGCTGGCACATCGCGGAATCTGGCCAGAAAGTCGGTGAAGCACATGAGTGGCAAGATCCTTCCGGTGCAGGACGAGTTGGGGTTCTTCGAACTGCGTCTGGAGTCCATCGGCGGGCTGGGCGCGCACCTGGCCGGCAAGATCCTGGCCGAGGCGGGGGTGCTGGGGCAGGGGCTCAACGGCGCTCACTTTTCCTCGTACGGCTCGGAGAAGAAGGGGACGCCGGTAAAGTCCTTCGTCCGCCTCGCCGACCCGGACCGGGAGGTCCGGAGCGCCAGCCCGGTGCTCCGGCCCCACGTGGTGGCCGTCTTTCACGCGGCCCTGATCCGCACCGAGGACGTGACGCGCGGGCTGCGGGAGGGCGGGACGATCCTGGTCAACACGCCGCTTTCCCCGGCGGCGACGCGCGAGCGCCTCGGCGTCGATGGCGTGACCGTGGGGGTCGTGGACGCCCTGGGCATCGCGGTGGAGGAGAAGACGCGGGTCAACACGGCGATGCTGGGGGCCATCGCCCGGGTGTGCGGCTTTCTCTCGACGGAAATCCTGCGGGACTCGATCCGGAAGACCTTTGAGCACAAGTACCCGCAGTTGGTGCAGGCCAACCTGCGCACCTTTGACCGGGGCTACCAGGAGGTGCGGCTGGAGACCTTCCCGGACCGCCAGGGGGCCGCGGGCGGCCCGGCCGGGGCCGGTGGCGACGCCCGGACCGGGGGAGGACCGCTTTACGGGTACGCGACCCAGGCCTCCGGTGGCGCGTTGTCGGACCTCGGCAGCACCGCGCGCAAGGACCTGAGCGCTTCGCGGCAAGGCTTCTTGCCCGAGTTCATCCGGGAGAAGTGCATCGATTGCGGCCAGTGCGACCTGGTCTGCCCCGACTTTTGCTTTGTGTGGACCGAAGGGCGGGACAAGAAAGGGCGCCCCGCGATGGTCCTGGAGGGGATCGACTACCAGTATTGCAAGGGGTGCTTGAAGTGCGTGGAGGCCTGCCCCACCGACGCTCTCGCGGACCTGCGGGAGGCGGAGGGGTACGCCGCGGCCCACCGGGTGCCCCATCGGTTTTCGGCGAAAGAGGGGTGAAGGACGATGGCCAATCAGAAGGTTGACCTGATGACCGGCAACGAGATGGCCGCCCTGGCGGTGGCCCAGATCAATTACCACGTGATGGGCTACTATCCCATCACCCCGTCGACCGAGGTGGCCGAGTTCCTGGACGAGATGGGAGCGGAGGGGGAGCACACCGTCCGGATGATCCCGGCGGACGGTGAACACGGCGCCGCGGGCATCTGCTACGGCGCGGCGGCGGGCGGGGGTCGCGTCACCAACGCGACCAGCGCCAACGGCCTGCTGTACTCCATCGAGCAGCTTCCCGTACAGTCGGGGACCCGCTTGCCGATGGTCCTGAACCTGGTCACCCGCTCGGTGAGCGGCCCGCTGGACATCCGCGGGGACCACTCGGACCTTTACTTTACGCTCAACACCGGCTGGGTAATCCTGCTCGCGCGCGACCCGCAGGCCGTTTACGACTTGAACGTGATGGCCCTGCGGATCGGCGAGCACCCGGATGTTCGCCTGCCGGTGATCGTGGCCTACGACGGGTTCTTCACCAGCCACCAGAAGCGGCGGGTGCGCTACTTCGAGGCGGCCCAGGCCGTGCGGGACTTCCTGGGACCGGTGCCCGCGGGCCCGCACGCCCTTGATCCCCGCCACCCCGTCACCATCGGGCCCTACATGAACGACCCGGACCTGATCAACAACAAGTACCAGTTGAAACTCGCCATGGACGCGGCTTACCGCGTGATCCCGGAGGTCTTTGCCGCCTACGCCAGGCTTTCCGGCCGCTACTACCCGCTGGTGGACCTGTACCGGATGGAGGACGCCGAGGCGGCCATCGTGCTCCTGAACTCGGCCGCCGAGACGGCCAAGGACGTGGCGGACCGCCTGCGGGCCCAGGGTGTGCGGGTGGGGATCGTCAGCCCCAACGTCTTGCGTCCCTTCCCCGCCGACGAAATCCGCCGGGCCCTGCGCGGGGTGAAGGCGGTGCTGATCGGCGAACGCGCCGACTCCTACGGCGGCCATGGCGGCAACCTGAGCCACGAGGTCAAGGCCGCCCTGAAGGACGATCCCGAGAACCGCACCCTCTGCCTGACCCGCATCTACGGGCTGGGCGGCAAGGACTTCCTGGCGAGCGACGCCGAGGCCTTTTTCGCCGAGGCGCTACAGGCCGCCGCAACCGGCACCGTCGTCGCGGCCTACGATTACCACGGCGTCACCCCCGGCGACCCCGGCCGGGCGCCGCCCCCGGTGATGGCCCCTTTGTCGCGGGAAGAAACGTCCGGCCTGGTCAAGGCGGAGCAGGATCCCGTCACCGGGGAAATCAAGGTCAAGGTGCCGCCTCCCCGCGAGCTCATGGCCCGTCCGAAACGCCTCGCCCCCGGTCACGGCGCCTGCCCTGGTTGCGGCATCTTCGGGGCTCTGGACCAGTTCTTCAAGGGCCTTGAGGGAGACGTCGTGGTGCTTTACCAGACCGGCTGCGCCATGGTGGTCACCACCGGCTATCCCTACACGGCTCACCGCGTGACCTATCTTCATAACCTTTTCCAGAACGGCGCCGCGACCCTCTCGGGCCTGGTGGAGATGTTTCACGAGCGGCAGCGCCGGGGCGAGTTGCCCGCGGACGAGGACATCACCTTCGTGATGGTCACCGGCGACGGTGGCATGGACATCGGCATGGGGCCGGCCATCGGCACCGCCTTGCGCAACCACCGGCTGATCATCGTGGAGTACGACAACGAAGGCTACATGAACACCGGCAGCCAGCTCAGCTACTCCACTCCGCTGGGGCACGCCACCAGCACCAGCCACGTCGGTCCGGCGGCCTCGGGCAAGACCTTCCACCACAAGGACACGGCGCAGATCATGGCGGCCACCAACATCCCCTACGTCTTCACCGGGGTCGAGGCATTCACCAACGACCTGGTGCGCAAGGCCGCCAAGGCGCAGTGGTACGCCAAGCACGAAGGGCTCGTCTACGGCAAGCTGCTGATCACCTGCCCGCTGAACTGGCGGAGCGAGGAACGGCTGGGAACCCGGGTCGTGGAGGCGGCGGTGAACAGTTGCTTCTTCCCGCTGTACGAGGTGGCAGGCGGCAAGACCAAAATCACCCACAACCCGGAGGAGAGGGGCAAGCGCGTGCCCGCGAGCGAGTGGCTCAAGCTGATGGGCAAGACCCGGCACCTGCTCAAACCCGAGTACGCCGAGGAGTTAAAGGCCTTTGAGGCCGAGGTGGAACGGCGCTGGGCGAGGCTCAAGGCCAGGCACGAGCACCCACTGTTGTAAGGTGCGCAAGCATACAACGGCGGGTGAAAGGGAGGTTCATGGGTTGAGATGCCCGTGGTGTGGCGACGACGAATTGTACATGAGATATCACGACGAGGAATGGGGAGTTCCCGTTCATGATGATGAAAGGCATTTCGAGTTTCTGGTGCTGGAGTCCGCTCAGGCCGGGTTGAACTGGATCACGATATTGAGAAAGCGGGAGAACTACCGGGCAGCCTATGAGGGTTTCGACCCCACCGGAGTATCCGGGTTCACGGAAGTAAAGCTGGGCGAACTCCTGCACAATCCGGGGATCGTGAGAAACAGAAAGAAGATCGAGGCGTCCATCAACAACGCCCGGCGGTTCCTGCAAATTCAGCAGGAATTCGGCAGCTTTGATGAGTACATCTGGAGATACGTCAATCACCGGCCGGTGATCAACTCCTGGGCGAGCATTGCAGAAGTACCGGCGAGAACGGGCCTCTCGGAGGCCATCAGTGAGGACTTGATCAAAAGGGGTTTCAAGTTCGTCGGGCCGACCATTATCTATGCTCACTTGCAGGCCGTTGGAATGGTGAACGACCACCTGGTGTCCTGTTTCCGGCACGGGCAATTGACGTGAATGCGGAGGGGGCCCGGCGCGAGAAAAATCCGGTTGTGCGGCTCCGGTTGGGGCTGGCCCCCGCGGTCTTGCTGCTCGCTGCCTTGTTGCTGTCCGGCTGTGCGCGGGCGGCCGGGTTCAGGCAGGTGAGCCTTCATGCCCGGCTGGAAGCGGGCCCACCTGGGGGTGAAGACGCCCCGGCCCAGGGCAAAGGTCAAAGCCCCCCCTTGCGGGTCGCTATCGCCAACGTTTACTCCCCCAAGGCGAACGTCAAGAACTACCAGCCGCTCGTCGACTACCTGGGGCAAAAGCTGGGGCGCCCCGCGGAGATGGTCCAGCGCTCCACCTACGCCGAGGTCAACGACCTGGTCCGGTCGGGTTACGTCGACCTGGCCTTCGTGTGCACCTACGCCTACGTCGAGGGGCAGAAACAGTTCGGGATGGAGGCCATCGCCGCCCCGCGGGTAAATGGGCAGGATGTATACTACTCATACATTATCGTCCCCGGCGATAGTCCCGTTCGCTCCCTGGCCGACCTGCGTGGGAGGACCTTTGCCTTTACCGATCCCCTGTCCAACACCGGGCGTCTGGTACCGGAAACGCTGTTGATGAGGCTGGGGGAAAGCCCTGATTCCTTTTTTAAGAAATACGTGTTCACCTATAGCCACGACCGCTCCATTCAAGCGGTGGCCGATCACCTGATCGACGCGGCGGCGGTCGACAGCCTGGTCTATAATTTTGCGGTCAAGGACGATCCCCGGTTGAAGGCCGCCACCCACGTGATCGACCGCTCCGAGCCCTTCGGGACGCCGCCGGCGGTGGTCAACCCGCGTCTGGACCCGGCGGAGAAGCAGAGGTTGACGGAGGTGCTCCTGGAGATGAGCCAGGACCCGCAGGGGCGAAAAATCCTGACTCCCTTGATGATCGACGCCTTCGTTGCCCCCGATGATCACGCCTACGACTCGATTCGCCGGATGGCCCAAGAGGTGAGCCTACCGTGAGGCGCCCGCGGGAGTTCTTCTGGGCGGTTTCCGACCGCGTGAGCCTTCGCCACAAGATCATGGGCATCGTCCTGGGCCTCGTAGTGTTGCTTGGGCTGGGGGTGACGCTGCAAATGCGTGCGCAGCTCTCGCTCACGATGCGCGATGAGCTGCAGAAGCGGGGGATTTCGATCGCCCGGGACGTGGCTGCCCGCAGTACGGACTACCTTCTCACCAATAACGATTTTGCCCTGCACAAGGTGGTGGTGGACGCCCTGCAACACAACGAGGACGTCCGCTATGTCTTGATCCTGGACACCAAGGGCCAGGTCGTGGCGCACTCCTTTGCCGCGGGCTTCCCCCGCGACCTGCTCCGCGCCAACGCGGTGGGAGCGGGGGAGCGCGACCACGTTGAAATCCTGCAGACCGAGGAGGGCCTGATCTGGGACGTGGGGGTGCCCATTTTCGATGGGCGGGCGGGCACGGTCCGGGTCGGGCTGACGCAACTCCAACTGCAACGCGCCCTGCAGGCCACTACCCGCCGGATGGCGGAAGCGGTGGCCATCGTTTCCCTGGTCGGCGTACTCGCCGCCTATGGATTGACGGCCATTCTGACCCGCCCCATCCTCGACCTGGTGCAGGTGAGCCGCGCGGTAGGACGAGGGGACCTGAGCCGCAAGGCCCGGTCCTCCTCCCAGGACGAAATCGGGCAGTTGGTGGTCTCATTCAATGAAATGACCACCGCCCTGGAGCGGTCTCGCCACGAGGTGGCCGCCTTTAGCCGCCGCTTGATCGCGCAGAACGAGGAACGCCAGCGGCTGCTGGCCAGGGTCATTTCGGCCCAGGAGGATGAGCGCAAGCGCATTTCCCGCGAACTGCACGACGAAACAGGGCAGTCCTTGACCTCCCTGATGGTGGGGTTGAAAGTGGCCGAGGGGGCTGACACTCTGGAAGATGCCCGCCGCAGCTTGTCGCAACTTCGCACCCTCGCGGCGCGGACCCTCGAGGAGGTCCATCACCTGGCCCTGGAGCTTCGCCCGAGTGCCCTGGACGACCTCGGCCTGGTGGCGGCAATCAGGCGGTACGTGAAGGAATACAGCGCCCAGCATGGCATCACGGTGGACTGCGAAATCAACGGGTTCGAGGGTCAGCGATTGCCGCCCGAGGTGGAATCCACTGTTTACCGCATCATTCAGGAAGCCCTCACCAACGTAGCCAAGCATGCTCAAGCCAGCAACGTGAGCGTGGTCATGGAGCACCGGGGCTCCAGGGTGGTGGCCATCGTGGAGGACGACGGGCGCGGTTTCGAGGTCGGTGAGCAGCCCGGCTCCCGGCCGCGGGAAGGACAGTTGGGCCTGTTCGGGATGCAAGAGCGCGCTTCGTTGGTGGAGGGCAAGATCGTGGTTGAGTCAAGTCCCGGCGCGGGGACGACGGTCTACATCGAGGTGCCGGTGAAGGCCGAGGAGGGAGTGGCGATGGCATGACGCTGAAGCCAAAGGCTAAGATCCGGGCGGTGCTGGCCGACGACCATACCGTGCTGCGTTCGGGGCTGAAGCTGCTGCTGGACGCCCAGCCCGACATCCAGGTGGTCGGCGAGGCCTCGCGTGGCGAAGAGGCGGTGGAGCGCGCCACGCAGTTATGTCCCGACATCGTGCTGATGGATCTGACTATGCCGGGGATGAACGGCCTGCAGGCGATCGCCGAGATCAAGAAGCTGATGCCCGCCTGCCGGGTTCTGGTGCTGACCATGCATGACGACGAGGCTTACCTGCGCCAGTCGCTGGCTGCCGGCGCTTCCGGCTATATCCTGAAACAGGCCGCCGACAGTGAACTGCTCTCAGCCCTGCGCGCGGTTTACCGCGGCGAGGTCTTCTTGCCGCCGGCCCTGACCAAGACTTTGGTCGACAGCCTGGTCCGGCCTCCCGCCCGCCCGCCCGGCCGCCAGGCCGATGGCCTGAGTCCGCGCGAGACCGAGGTCTTGCGCCTGGTGGCGATGGGACATACCAACCAGGAGATCGCGGAACTCCTGGTCTTGAGCGTCAAGACGGTGGAAACCCACAAGGCCCGGATCATGGACAAGCTCCTCCTGCGGAGCCGTTCGGAACTGGTGCGCTACGCTATCCGCGAAGGGTTGGTGACGATCGGCAAGGATCCGGACAGTTAGCATAGTCAAGGGCGGCGAGCCGCCCTCGAAGTTTTTTCCCCTGGCGCAGAGCCGCCAGGGTCTTTTTGTGTGCCATGGGTTAAGGGAAAACCCTCAAGACCCTTCAGGAAAATCCCCTACAAAACTCGGGCAAGAATTCCGGGTGTATTCCCGATATTCACCCGCAGGCGCCCGTGGCACTATGAAACCAGGATTTCATTTAGCTGCACGGGGAGGAGCCCGATGAAAAACGTCAAGGAGAGCCCCGAAGAGAGCCTGCCGAGTGCACCTGGTGGCACGGACCGGCGGCAGTTCCTGGCCAAGGCGGCGTCGGCCGTCTTTGCCGGACTGGTGTTGGGGGGGGTCAGGGTGTCCGCCCAGAGCGGCGCTTCGCCGTCGACGGTCATCCCGAGCCCCCCGATTCCTTTTGGCGTTCCGGCCGCCGCTGAAGAGGACGTGCTCTTGCGCATGCAGCGAGATCTCCAGCGGGCGCTGCAAAAACCACTGGAACAGCGGCGCTGGGGGATGGTGATCGACACTCGCAAGTGCGTCGGCTGCTCGTCCTGCACCGTGGGATGCGTCATGGAGAACAAGCTGCCCCCGGGAGTGGTGTATCGCCCTGTGATCGACCAGGAGACCGGCGAGTACCCCAACGTGGGCCGCAAGTTCTTGCCTCGCCCTTGCATGCAGTGTGCCAAGCCGCCCTGCACCGAGGCCTGCCCGGTGGGGGCGACCTACGCGCGGGGAGACGGGATTGTGGTCATTGACTACGAAGCCTGCATCGGTTGCCGTTATTGCCTGAGCGCCTGCCCGTACCAGGCCCGGACCTTTGATTTCGGCGAGTACTGGACCGATACGGCCCCCAGTCAGAGCCCGGTGGACCACCTGGCCAGCTTCGAGTACGGCAAGCACTGGGTACGCAAGGGGGAGCGGAGCCCCGTCGGCAACGCCCGCAAGTGCCAGTTTTGCTTGCACCGGGTGGACCAGGGGATGCTCCCGATGTGCGCGAGTACCTGCCTGGGGCGGGCTACCTTTTTTGGCGACCTCAACGACCCCAAGAGCCGGGTCTCCGAGTTACTGACCCGCAACAACGAGATGCGTCTGAAAGAAGAATTGGGCACCCAACCAAAGGTCTACTACCTGGTCTAGCGCTCAAGGCGCGCGAAGGAGGCTTGACATGAAATCCAGTCGCTGGTTGTTCGGATTGATCTGGCTGGCCGGCCTGGTCTTGGGCGTGGTAGGCGTCGCGGAGCGGTTGCTGGACGGCCACCGCCTGGCGGGCTACACCAGCTACGTGCCCTGGGGAATCTGGGTGGCGGCCTACATCTACTTCATCGGGCTCTGGGCCGGAGCGTTCTTCCTTTCCAGTCTGATCTACGTCTTTGACCTGCGCCGGTTGGAGCAAATCGGCAAACTGGCGCTCTTCACCGCGATTACCACCCTGTTCATGGCCCTGCTGAGCATCTGGTTCGACCTGGGGCACCTGGAGCGCTTTTACTCCGTCTTCACCCGGCCCAACTTCAAGTCGATGATGGCGTGGATGGTGTGGCTCTACACGGCCTACTTCCTCCTGCTGCTGGTGGAGACCTACTACGCCCTGCGCGGCGACCGTGGGCCCCTGAAGGTGCTGGGGATCATCGGCATCCCCCTGGCGATCGCCTTCCACGGGGGGGTCGGGGCGCTGTTTGCCACCCTGATCGCCCGGGAATATTGGCACAGCGCCATCTACCCGATCCTGTTCTTGACCGGTGCGCTCATGTCCGGCGGAGCGCTGATGACCGCATTGGTGGCTTTCTTCTGGCCCCGCCGCAACCCTGCCTGGGCGGACCTGGTGCAGTTGCTGGGGCGGGTGACCCTGGGTCTGCTGATGTTGGATGTGCTGCTGGAGTGGGCCGAATTCTCGATCCCGATGTGGTACCGAGTCGGATCGGAGTACGTACTGATGAAGAACGTGCTGTTTGGCTCCCACTGGTACGTCTTTTGGATCGTCCACGGGCTGCTGGGCGTGGCGGTGCCGGTGGCCTTGTTGATTACAGCCCCGCGCCGGCCGCTGGCCGTGGGAGCGGCGGCGGCGCTGGCGGCGGTCACCTTCTTCGCCGTGCGTTTGAACCTCGTGATCCCGGGCCTGATCACCCCGCAACTGCAGGGGCTGCAGACCGCCTATCAGAGCCACCGGCTGAGCTACCAGTACACGCCGACCGTGTTTGAATGGCAGGTCCTGCTTTTCGTAGTGGTACTGGGGATCGGCGTGTTCTATCTCGGGTACCGCCATCTGCCGCTGACTGCCGGGCCGGCAGAAAGCGAACTGGGCCGTCCGGTCAGGCACCCCGACGCAATCAGCCACTCCCTCGACGCGGGTGGGGAGTAAGGAAGGGACGATGGCCATGAAGAAGATAACTCGACGCGGGTTTGTCAAGGGGGGTGTTCTGGGCGGTGCGGCAGCGCTGTTGGGCGCCGAGGGGGAAAGGGTCCTGAGTTGGGTCGCGCAGGCGGGCGACAACGTGGCGCTGGCCAAGAACGCCTACACCCTGTCCCAGCCGGAGAGCGTAATCTACTCGAGCTGTTTGCAGTGTAACACCCAGTGCACGATCAAGACCAAGATCCAGGACGGCATCCTGGCGAAAATCGACGGCAACCCGTACAGCCCGGTAAATATGCAGCCCCAGGTGAGCTACGCCCTGGGCCTGGCGGACGCCGCCCGGATCGACGGACACATTTGTCCCAAGGGACAGGGCGGGGTACAGACGCAGTACGACCCCTACCGCATCCGCAAGGTCCTGAAACGCGCCGGTCCGCGCGGGAGCGGCAAATGGAAGGTGATCCCCTTCGCCCAGGCGATCACCGAGATTACCCAGGGGGGCAAGCTCTTCGCCGATCTCGGCGAAGACCGCGTGGTGCCCGGTTTCGAAGACGTCTTCGTCCTGCGCGACGCCAAGCTGGCCAAGGACCTGGACGCCGACGTCAAGGCCGTCCGGGCCAAGCGGATGACCGTGGCCGAGTTCAAATCCCGGCACGCCGTTCACCTCGACGTGCTGATCGATCCAGATCATCCCGACATCGGTTCCAAGAACAACCAGTTTGTCTTTCAGGCCGGGCGCATCGAACCCGGGCGGAGCGATTTCTCCAAGCGGTTCGTGAACAGCGCCCTGGGGTCGGTCAACTGGTACGCCCACACTACTATCTGCGAGCAGGCCCACCACGTCGCTTTCAAGTACTCTACGGCCCAGTGGACCGGGAAGGGTTGGGCGACCGGCACGGCGCACATGAAGCCGGACTTCGGGAACGCCGAGTTTGTGATCTTCTGGGGCACCGGGGCCTTTGAGGCCAACTTTGGCCCCACCCCCATGGGTCCCCAGGTGGCGCAGGCCCTCGTCGACCGGGGGATGAAGCTCGCGGTCATCGATCCGCGCTTCTCCAAGACGGCGGCCAAGGGCTGGTGGATCCCGGTGCGGCCGGGCGGCGGCGGCGACAACGCCCTGGCCATGGCCATGATCCGCTGGATCATCGAGAACAAGCGTTACGACGCCAAGTTCCTGTCCATCGCCAACAAGGCGGCGGCCAAGGCGGCGGGCGAGCAATCCTGGACCAGCGCGAGTTGGCTGGTGAACGCGGACACCGGAGCCTTCCTGCGTGCCGCCGAGGTCGGCGTGGGCTCCAAGGAGCAGTTTGTGGCCCTGGTGGCCGGCAAGCCCGTGGCGGTGGATCCAAACAACGATAAGACGCCAGTGGTCGGCGACCTGGACGTGGAGATCAAACTGGGCGTGGAGCCCAAGCCGGGCGTGGCGGGCAAGCCCGGCGCGGTCGCGGCCAAGAGCAGCTTCCGGATCCTCAAGGAGGAGGCCCTGCGCCATGGGCTTGACTTCTATGCCAGGACCGCCGGCCTGGAGGAAGAAACCATGGCCGCGCTGGCCCGCGAGTTCACCAGCCACGGCAAGCGGGCGGCGATCGATTTCTACCGCGGACCGATCAAACACACCAACGGCTACTACACCGGCCAGGCGATCGTCACCTTGAATACCCTGATCGGCAACGCCGACTGGAAAGGCGGCCTTAGCCCCGGCGGGGGTGCCTACGACGCCTTGGGCGGCAAGCCTGGTCAACCCTTCAACCTGGGCGCGATGCATCCCGGAAAACTTGTGGCCTTCGGGGTGAAACTCACCCGGGAGTCCAGCGGAGCCTACGAAACCTCCACCCTGTTCCGGGGCTACCCCGCCAAGCGCCCCTGGTTCCCCTTCACCGATGACGTGTTCCAGGAGATCATCCCCGCCGCCAACGCCCAGTATCCCTACCCCATCAAGATCCTGTGGCTGCATAAAGGCGCCCCGGTAATGACCACTCCGGCGGGCCACCTGCAGATCAAGATGCTGCAGGATACCGCCAGGATCCCGCTGTTCATCGCCGATGACATCGTGGTGGGTGAGACCTCCATGTATGCCGACTACCTGTTCCCTGACCTCACCTACCTGGAGCGCTGGGCCTTCCTGGGGGCCACGCCCGTGACCTACGTCAAGACGATGAAGTTCCGCCAGCCGGCGGCCGCCCCCGTTCCCGAGATCGTCGACGTGCAGGGCGAGCCAATGCCCCTCTCGATGGAGGCGATCATGATTGCCATCGCCCGCCAGTTACGCCTCTCCGGCTTCGGCAAGGACGGCTTCGGCCCCGGCAGGGACCTCTCTCGTCCGGAGGACTATTACTTGAAGGCCGCGGCCAACCTGGCCTTCGGCGACAAGGAGGGCGAGGCGGTGCCCGATGCCGACGAGGCGGAACTCACCACTTTCCGGCAGGCCCGGCGGCACCTGCCTCCGGCGGTCTTCGACGAAGCCGGATGGCAGCGGGCGGTAGGGCCGTGGTGGCGCAAGGTGGTTTACGTGCTCAACCGCGGCGGGCGCTTTGAAGACCCGAACGCCGCCTACCACGGCCAGTTCATGGGTCACCCCTGGGGCAAGCAGTTGAACCTCTACGTGGAGCCGGTGGGCACCGCCAACCACTCCATCACCGGGCAGCGCCTCTCGGGGGTCGCTCATTTCGAGACCCTCCGCTACCTGGATGGCTCTCCGGTGGACGGCGGCACCTACGACCTGGACCTCTTTAGCTTCAAGGAGGTCTTCGGCACCCAATCCCGGACCGTTTCCAACTACGCGTCGCAGTTGGCGCTGCTGCCCGAGAACTTCGTCCTGATGAGCAAGCAGGACGTTTCGCGGCTGGGCCTGCGGGAAGGGAACGTGGTGCTGGTCACCTCTCCCGGCTTTGACGGCAGCTTCGACCTGGGCAACGGGCAGAAGGTCTTCGTCCAGGGCAAGGTTAAGTCCCTGAGCGGTATCCGCCCGGGGAGCGTGGCGATCTCAATCAGCTATGGCCACTGGGCCTATGGTTCGCGGGACGTGACAATCGATGGGCAGGTGATCAAGGGTGAGGCCAAGCGAGGCCAGGGCCTCTGCCCCAACCCGGCGATGACCGTCGATCACTATCTGAAGGACATCGCCATGACCGACCCGATCGCCGGCGACGCCGCGTTTTCCGGCACCCGGGTGCGCCTGGTGAAGGTGGCGGGTCCATTGGCGGCAGGCCATTAGCGGCAGGGGGTCCTCGCCGGCGAGGACCCCCAATTGCTTTTATTTCTGCCCTTGCGGCCACAGATGGTTGATCAAATCGATCCTGGTCTGACACTGGGCGCACAAGCTGCGTGGGGGGGAAAGCCTCCTTTGCCAGAGCGGTCCGCCGCATGCGCCGCACCGACCGGGTTCGAAGCCGGCCGCCAGCACCGGAGCATCCGCCGTCGGCGGAAGGTTCCGTGCCGGCCTGACAGCAATCGCGCGCCGGGGACAAGCCCGGGCACAGGTGCCGCAGTTGAGGCAGTAGCCAGGGCGGTGCCACAGGTTCAGCGAACCATTTTCTGCTTCGAGCTTGCTCAGGGCGCCGGTGGGACAGACCAGGGCGCAGACCCCGCAGGCGTCGCATTGGCCGGAGAGATCCACCTGGCCGAAGAAATCGGACGTTGCACCTTCCTGTTGCCAGGGCTCCCAGGAGCGGTTGTGAGCGGCCAGGAACGGGCCAACAATCTCCAGCAAAACCCTTCGCTTGACTGGAACCGCGGGCGCAGGGGCCTCTTCGGATCGGGAAGGTCCGGGGACGAGCAGGGGCGGGAGTAGTTGGGCTCCCGCTTGCAGGGCGTTGCGTCCGAGCAAGGCCAGGAACTCCTTGCGGGAGGAGCCCCCCGACCGCTTGGGGGAGGTCGGGGGGTCGTCGGCCGGTGCGAGGGCTATCTGTGCCTTCACCCCCAGGAAGTCCAGGATCGCTTGAGCCCTGCTCCGCGCCAGTTCCAGAGCCCGGCGGCAGTGCGGCGCAAACTCGCAAGTAGTGGCGCATCGATCATCGCTGACGACCAAATCCACCCGGCCTTGCAGTACGGCGGCACCGACCAGCACCGTCTCGTCCAGGCAACCCAGGCTCGGCAGCCGTGTTGCTTCGGTACTGGCCGCGGAACCAGCCAACGCTCGGCCGCCGGCGGTGGAGTCCTTGCGGCAGACAAAGCGCGCCTTTTGCCCGGCCTGCAAGGCACCCAGCAGGCGCCCGGGGGAGTATCCAGCAAGGGCGAAGGCTTCCGTGGGGCAGATTCCGGCGCAAATACCGCAGCCGGAGCACTTTTCCGGATCGACGGAGACGGGGCTTGCCGGGGAGGGGGGCGAAAGGGTGATGATTCCCGCCGGGCAGTTGTCTGCGCAACGGCGGCAGGTGGCCCCCTTGCGGTTGGTGCGCAGGCAGCGCCGGGGATCAAAGCGCAGGGCCGGGGCCTCGTTCAGCTTTTCCAGCAGACGCCATAGCGACAAGGAGATCATCCTTCGGCGGCCAGCCGGTCGGCGTCCCGGCGCACGACCGCCGCGGCCAGGTCGATGATCGCCCGGTAGAAGAGGGGGATGCCATGGGCGCGGGCGTCGGCGGCCAGTCCGTCCAGCCAATCCAGATGGTCCTGCAGGAATCGCAACTGGTCGGCTGGACTTCCCTTTTCGCACAGGAGGGCCATGAACTCCAGTTCCAGGGTCAGGTGGTCGGGCATGGCCTCGTAGCCGGCCGGCACTTGCAGTCCGCAGAGGCGGTAGAGTTCCTGCACATGCAGGGCGTGGTCGCTCATGAGGTAGCCCTTGCTACCGGCGATGGGGGCGTTGCCCCCGGGTTCGTCTGACCATCGGCGGTAGGTCGATTCGACCGGGACCACCCGCGGACCGACCGGCCGGGAGAAGGCGTCCCAGTGGGCTTGCCACAGGGCGTGGGGGGTGTCGGGCACCTCAGCCATTACCTGCATCTGGGGCCGCTGCGGGAGGTCCAGCGCGGTCAGGACCTGGTGGAGTTCCGCCTGCGCCTCACCCCTTGCAAGGCGCCTGAAAAGGTCCTCGGTCGGTTCGGCGAGGAACTCTGCCAACAGGCGATACAGGGTGGCCCGGGCCCTACCGGCTGTTGAGCCGTTCATACCAAAGGGCGTGGTGCTCGCGAGCGAACCGCCGGGAGACGGTACCGCCCACCATTCCCCGGATCGATTCGCGGGAATTGGGGTGTAGCAGCGCCAGGTAGGCGTGGCCGATGATCACCGAGCCAAGCAGCAGGGCTCCGAGATCGTGCAACGGATACACCCAGGCCAGGGTCGCCTTGGAGAAATGGTCGCGGTAGAGCATGATCCAGCCGGTGGCGATCAGCAGCAGCGAACCGAAGAGGGTGAGCAAGGAATTCACCTTTTCCCCGGCGTTGAACTTCCCCTGCTTGGGCAACTCGGCCTTCAAGCCGAAGAATTCCCTGGGGAAGGCCGCCAGAAAGGCCAGGTCGTCCTTCGTCCAGGTCGCGATGGAGCGGAGCCATTCCCCGGTCTGCTTCGGGGCGGCAAGCACCAGGATGGCGGGGGTGAGGAAGGTGAAGGGCCAGGCCGTCCAATGGTGCAATTGGCCGGCAAGACGCAGTCCCGGAGGGCCGAGGAGATGGCCGGCGTTGCGAAAGACCAGCAGCAGACCGGTAAGGAGTAGGGTAACAAAGGCAACGGTGTGGCTCCAGTGGGCCAGTCGCTCGCCCAGGGTAAAGCGGAGAACGCGGTTAGCTTCTTTCATTGCTGTCACCCCTGTTGTCGGTTTCGGCATGGCCGGCGGGGCGCCGTCCCAGGTTCATGAGAAAGCTGAGGATGACCGCGCCGGTGACCGCTCCCATGAGCGACTTGCCGGCTGGCTGCACAAAGTTCTTCCAGGTCGAAACGTAGCCCGGAATGGAAGCGGCCGCGGGCAGATAGTCCGGCTGGAGGTTCTTGGGGGCCACGTAGAGGATTGAGGTCCCCGGTACGCGGTGGGCTGTCCGGCGGGCGAGGGCCCTGGCGATCTCGCTGTCGGGATTCTCGGTGTCCCCGAAGAGCCGTGCCAGAGCCATGCAGGTTTGGACACAGGCCGGAGACTGCCCCTGCTGGACCCTCTCGTAGCAAAAGGAGCACTTCTGCGCGACTTTGCGCGTTTCGTCAAACACCCGGGCGTCGTACGGGCAGGCGTTAAGGCAGTACTGGCAGCCGATGCACTTCTCCTCATCGACCACGACAAAGCCGCTGTCAAGCTTTGCCGACGCGCCGCTCGGGCAGACGCGGACGCAGGGAGGATCGTCGCAGTGCATGCACTGAGTCGTGACCACGGCTCCCCCCACGCGGGGATAGGTACCGAACTCGTAACGATGAACCCTGGTGAAGCGGTGCTCGGCATCGAGACCGTACTCCATCTGGCAGGACACGGTACAGGCCTCGCAGCCCACGCACTTAACCAAATCGATCAGCATTGCGTACTTGGCCATTTCCCTCACCCTGCCTTCCGGACGGTCACCGCGACCTCGCACTGGGCGGCGGCGCCGGAGAGTTCAGCCTTCAAGATCGGCACCAGTTCGCTGTGGTTGGCGCCCTTTTGGTAAGCCAGCCGCTTGTAAGGGGACAGCCCTCCGAAGCCGTGCGCCATGAAGACCGAGTCGGGACGGATGGCCTGGGTGACGCGGGCCTTGATCTGCACCTGGCCCAGCTTCGATTTCACTTCCACCAGGTCACCGTCGGCGATCCCCAGCCTCTGGGCGGCCGCCGGGTTGATCCACAGCGTGTTTTCCGACATCAGAGCGTGCAGATAGCGGTTGTTTTCGGTCGAGGTTTGGGTATGCATGGCCACGTGTCCATGCAACAGCCGGAACTCGCCAGGCTTCGGTTCCACCATGGGCGGGACCCAAACTGGTACCGGCGATCCGCCCGCTTTCCCGATGGCGGAGGAGAAGAGCTCAATCTTGCCCGAGGGGGTCTTGAGCTCGCCGTAGTTGGGCGGCGTGGCGGGAACCTTGATGACCCCCTCCCGGCGAAGCTGCTCCAGGCTCACCCCCAGGGGTGCCAGCAGGGCGGCGTTGTACTCATCCAGGATAAAGTTGAAGTTGGCTTGCAGACCAACAGCCTTTGCCAGGCCGGCCAGGATCTCAGCCTCCTCCCGGGTGTTGTGCAGGGTGTTGATCGCCGGCTGGCGGATGGCCACGGTCGGACCGGTCACCTGCACCGGATCGGAGCGCTCGAGGTAGGTGGACTCGGGCAGCACGTAGTGAGCGTGATAGGCCGTGTCGCTCATCTGGATGTCGACAGCCACGATCAGTTCGAGCTTTTCCATGGCCTGCAGGAATTGCTTCGTATCCGGGCAGGAACGGACCGGGTTCAGGTG
>JAJYMS010000011.1 GCA_021786825.1 Bacillota bacterium
CAAGAACGTGGCCGCCGGGCGCGGCGATCGGGTGGCGATTTACTACGAGGACCAGAAGATCACCTACCGGCAACTCCTGGCCCAGGTCAACCGCTTCGGCAACAGCCTGAAGGCCCTTGGCATCGAGGAAGGGGACCGGGTGATCATCCGCAGCCCGAACGTCCCGGCGGCGCTGGTCGCCAACTTCGCCATCATCAAGATCGGTGCGGTTTGCGTCCCTACCTCCGCGCTGTTTTCCCGGGCCGAGATCACGCACGTGGCCAACAACTCCGAGGCCAAGGCGATCGTCTGCTTCTTCGGCCTGCTGGACGAACTGGAGAAGGCCAGGAACGAACTGAAGACGGTGAACCGCGTCATCGTCATCGGGGGTGACCCGGCCCAGGTCCAGGCGAAGGGCTACCACCCCTACCAGGCCATGGTGCAAGAGGGCTCCGAGGAACTGGCGCCGGTGCGGCGAGGCCGCCGCGACGTGGCCGTCCTGTTGTACACCTCCGGGACCACCGGGCTTCCCAAGGGCACCGTCCACCTGATGGAGGAAGCCCTGATCGTTCCTGACGGATTCGGCAAATACGCCTGGCGCGTGACGGAGAACGACGTCATCGGCGGTCCCGCACCGCTGGGCTTCGCCGCCGGTTACTCCACCATCGCGGTAATTCCCTTCCGCTTCGGGGCGGCGGTCTCGCTGATCCCGAAGTTCACGCCGGAGACCTTGCTCGAACTGATCGGAAGGCACCGCATCACAATCCTGTCGTCCCTGCCGACCGGGTACCGCAAGATGCTACTCATCCCGGACGCCGAGAAGAAATACGATCTCAGCAGCCTGCGGATGCTGACGGGAGGCGGGGAATCGCTGACCGCCGAGACGTACCACCGCTGGAAGGAGAAGTTCGGGCAGGATATTTACGAGGGACTGGGCACCACCGAGATGATGTACGTGTTTATCTCCAACGCGGTCAACATGAGGGCCAAGCCCGGCGCGGCGGGACAGGTGGTCCCCGGTTACGAGGTAAGGGTCATCAACGAAGCCGGCGAGAATTGCAAACCCGGTGAAATCGGCCGCATGATCGCCCGCGGCCCGACCAGGACTCTCTACTGGCGCGTCAACGACGACCCCGGGGTGATGGAGAAGCAGAAGAAGGTTCTGGTCAACGGCTGGAACGCGGTCGGAGACTTCGTCAACATGGACGAGGACGGCTACGTCTGGTTCGTCTCCCGCGAGGACGACCTGATCAAAACCTCCGGCTATCGCGTGGGGCCCGAGGAGATCGAGGAGGCGCTGGTCAAGCATCCGGCGGTGGCGGATGCCGGCGTCATCGGGGTGCCCGACCCGGTGCGCGGGCAGAGCGCCAAAGCCTTTGTCGCCTTGGTGGCGGGGCGCGAGCCGAGCGAGGCCCTGGAGAAGGAGCTGATCGAGTTCTGCCGGGGTAAGGTGGCGGTCTACAAACTCCCGCGCGAGATTCAGTTCGTGCCCGAGGTGCCGCGCACGGTCACCGGCAAAATCCTGCGCCGCATTCTGCGGGACAGGTACCTGTAACCCCTCCCCAGACCAGCGGACCCGGCCCGGGGGTACCAGCGCGCGGTGCCACCCAGACCGGGTCTTTTCCTGTCTCGTCTTGGCAAGGCTGGCAGAAAACCGCCGTTCAGCCTTTGTCCATCGGCCTGAACATCGGTTCATTGGTGATCTGGTTGTCTTGCAGGAAGGTGTTGAAATCGTCGATGTCGATCAACGCGGCCGCCCGCATGTAGTTGATCAAGGCCTCGAACAGGATCATCAAGCGCTCATTCTGTTGGCGGAGGGCCTCCACCTCCTGCCGCAACTGCTCCACCCCGAACCCCCCTTTCATGGACAACAGTAATGAAAATACTAGCTTGTCGGTCAGTTATCCTGCCGGGGCGGCCGGAAGGCGCCGGCTCCGGGGT
Source organism: Bacillota bacterium (assembly GCA_021786825.1). GTDB lineage: Bacteria > Bacillota > Sulfobacillia > JAMDAP01 > JAJYMS01 > JAJYMS01. The sequence goes on from JAJYMS010000011.1 coordinate 1,921, forward strand.
GAAACCGGAGCGGAGATGCGGTATGATGTGCTTGCAAAGGGGGTGTCCGGCGGTGGACGGCCAGGGTGGACTGAAGAGCGTGCACGAACTCAGGATCATGGTGTTAATGGATAACTACTACGACGGGTTGCTGCCCTCCACCACCTACGCTCACCGGCGCGGCCTCTCTTCGGAGGGCACGGGAATCGCTCCCCTCCCGCCACCGCTGCGGGCGGAACACGGCCTTTCCTATTATGTCGAAGTTGCTCGGGGCCGGGAGCGCCATGCCCTGCTTTGCGACTTCGGCGCTTCGCCCGACGGGGTCGCCCGGAACCTCGAGGCCCTCAGCCTGGACCTTTCCGGGGCCGAGGCCCTGGTGCTGAGCCACGGGCACTTCGACCATTACCTGGGGCTTGGGCAAGTGGTCTCCCGGCACCTTCCCGCGACCAGGCGGCCGCTGCCGCTATACCTGGGAAAGGAGGCCTTCGCCCGGCGGTTCATGGTCCCGCCCAAGGGGCGCACCGTCGACCTGGGGAGGCTTTCACCGGAGGAGGTGGCAAACCTCGGACTGGAGGTCCGGCAGGTGGACCGCCCCGCGGAAATCCTTCCCGGGGTTCTCGTGACCGGGGAAATCCCGCGGGAGACTCCCTTTGAGCAGGGGGCGCCGGTGCTGCAAATCGAGCGCGACGGCCAGCTCGTGGCCGACCGTTTTCCGGGGGAACTCAGCCTGGTGTTTCACGTGGAGAACCGGGGCCTAGTGGTTCTCTCCTCCTGCGCCCACGCCGGCATTGTCAACACTGTCCGGTGGGCCCGGCAACTGACCGGAACAGGGGGGGTACTGGCCATTATCGGCGGCTTCCACCTGAGCGGGGCGCCGGCGGAGAAGGTGGCCCGTACCGTGGAGGCCTTGCGGGAGTTCGGTCCGGAGGTGATCGTCCCCATGCACTGCACCGGTTTTCAGGCCACGACGGCGATCGCCGAAGGATTCCCGGGCGCCTTCACCCTGAACTCGGTCGGCACGGAGTACCGTTTCACCGGGGCATGAGCTGGAATGATTACAGTCGACCACCTCACGTCTTGCGAGGGAACCGGGAGGTAGGATGAGATGAGCGTGCTGCGGGTGGAAGACAAGTACAGCGGCAAGGTGTTGTTCGAGATCCCGATGGACAGCCGGGCTGAGCTGCGCAGGAAGATCAGCCTGGCCCGCCAGGCCAAGGACCAGGTGCGGCGGCTTTCCCTGGAGGAAAGGGCCGAACTGATCAAACGGGTGGGCAAACGAATCGCCGCCGCCCGGGACGAGTTCGTACAGTTGCTGCTGCACGAGGCGGGACAGCCGCGCAAGTGGGCGGAGTACGAGGTGGCCCGAACCATCGTGCTGGCCGAGAACTTCGGCACCCTGATCGACCTCGTGCGCCCGCGCGAAGTGCCCGCCGTCACCGGTAAGAACCTGGAACTGCATGAACCCTTCGGGGTGGCGGGGGTCATCGCCCCCCGCAACACTCCCCTGCTGGTTCCGTTTTACACCATGTTCTCGGCGCTCGGCGCGGGCAACGCGGTGATCGAAAAGCCTTCCAACGTGGCCCCCAGCCCGTGTCACCGCCTGGTCGCCTTCGCCCGGGAGGAGGGTTTTCCCGCCGAAGCGGTCCAGGTGTCCACCTGCTCCAGCACGGAGGCGGCGTGGGAATTCGTGGAGAACCCCGAGGTGGACGTCTTCGTCACTTACTCCAGCACCCCGGTGGGCAAGGACAACATCATCAAAATCGGTCAGTACATGCAGGGGACCAAGCGGGACGAGCACAACTTCTTTTGCGTCAGCGGCAAGATGAAGAAGTACGTGCCCGAGTTGGCCGGCAACGACCCTTTCATCGTGCTGGCCGGCGCTGACCCCGAACGGGCGGCGGAAGCGGCGGTTCACGGCGGTTTCGCCAACTCCGGGCAGCTTTGCATTTCGGCCAAGCGGCTACTGGTCCACCGCAGCCTGGCGGAACGATTCACGGAAGTCGCGGCCGCCGGGGCGGCCAGGCTCAAGCTCGGCAGCCCCCTGGACCCGGACGCGGACATCGGCCCCCTGGGCCGCCAGGAGACTATCGACCAGGCCCTCTTCGAGATCAAGGACGGGCTCACCAAGGGAGGCCGGCTGGTTTTCGGCGGCAGCGGGAAAGAGCCATTCTTCGAGCCGACCCTGATCGAGTTCGACAAGCAGGCCATCCTGGGGCGGCGCCGGTCCGAAAAGCCAGTGTTGTGGGTCGAGGAGAGCTTCGGCCCGGTAAGGTCCGTGGTGACCTACGACACCTGGGGCGAAGCCGTTACCCTGGCCAATGACACCACCTACGGTTTGGGCGCCGCGATCTTCGGGCAACCGGAGGAGGCGCTCCGAATGGCCGCCGAGCTGAACTGCGGCCGGGTAATAGTCAACGAGTCTCCCCTGTACTCGGACCTCTTCCTGCCCGTGGGCGGAATCAAGGACAGCGGCCTATACGGTTCCACCCACAAGATTCTGGAGATGACCTACCTCAAGCGGGTGCACCTGGGTCCGTGAAATTCGCGCCAGGTTGGTGGCCAGGCTAGCCCTCCCCGACGAAGTTGACCGAGCGCCACCAACCGAGGAACCGGAAGCCTAACCGCTCGTAGATCCGCCCCGCGGCCGGGTTGTGGTAAAACAGGCAGGGACCTCGCACCGCAGCGCAGTTCTACCGCAGCAGGCGCAGGCCGTTGGCGATGACCACCAGCGAGGCCCCCGTATCCGCAAGCACCGCCAGCCAGAGGGTCAGCCAACCGGGAAAGACGGCGGCGACGGCCAGGAGCTTCACGGCCAGCGCAAAGCCGATGTTCTGCTTGACGATCCCCAGGGTCCGGCGGCTCAAGCGGATGGTGTAGGGAAGTTTGCGCAGGTCGTTGGACATCAAAGCGATGTCCGCCGTCTCCAGGGCAGTCCCCGTGCCGGTGCCCATGGCGATTCCTACCGAAGCCGCCGCCAGGGCCGGCGCGTCGTTGATCCCGTCGCCGACCATGGCGACCTTGCCGTAGTCCCGCCGCAGCCGCTCCACGGCGGCGACCTTGTCAGCCGGGAGCAGGTCCGCCCGGTACTCGTCGATCCCCAGGGTGCGGCCGATGGCAGCCGCGGTGGCCTCGTTGTCCCCGGTGAGCATCACCACTCGCCGCACCGCCGCTTCCTTGAGGCCCCTGATGGTGGCGTGGCTCGTTTCCCGGAGTTGATCGGCCACGGCCACCACCCCGATCGTCTCCGCCTGGGTGCCCACCACGACGGCGGTTTTCCCCTCGCCTTGCAAGCGGTCCAGCACCTCTTTCGCCTGGGCCGTGGCGACCCCCAGTTCCTCGAAAAGGCGCAGGCTGCCGACGTAAACCTCCCGTCCCCCCGTCTCCGCCCTTGCGCCCCGCCCCGGCAGGGCGGCAAAGTGGTCGGCAGGTGGGGCTTCCACCGCTGCCGCGGCGGCGCGGCGGTTGATCGCCCGACCCAGGGGATGCTCGGACCGCGCCTCGACCGCGGCCGCCAGGGTGAGAACCTCCTCAGCCGAGTGGCCGAGGGCGGGAATCACGTCGGTGACTTCCGGTTCACCAACCGTGAGCGTGCCCGTCTTGTCGAAGGCGACGACGCGGATCGATCCCGCCTGCTCCAGGTAGGCTCCGCCTTTGATCAGGACGCCGTTGCGAGCGGCGTTGGCGATCGCGCTGACGATGGAGACCGGGGTCGAGATTACCAGGGCGCACGGACAGGACACTACCAGCAGCGCGAGGGCGCGGTAAAGCCACGGCCCCAGGGGCTGCCCGAAGAAGAGCGGGGGAACCCCCGCGATGGCCAGCGCCCCCGCGACCACCGCGGGGGTGTAGTGGCGGGCGAAGGCGTCCACGTACCGCTGTGACGGTGCCTGCCGCGCCTGGGCATCCTCCACCATCCGGATGATCCTCGCCAGACTGGTGTCCTCCGCCAACCTGGTGACCCGCACCTCCAGGGCCCCCTCCAAGTTGATGGTCCCCGCATACACTTCATCACCGGAGGACTTGTCCGACGGAACCGATTCACCCGTGATCGGCGCCTGGTTCACCGAGGAGGCTCCCTGCGTGACCTGGCCGTCGACCGGAATTCGCTCGCCCGGGCGGATGAGCACCGCGTCGCCGGGGACGATCTCGCGCACCGGCAGCCTGAACTCGCGTCCGCCGCGCCGAACCACCGCTTCGCCGGGCGCAAGTTCCACCAGCGAGCGGATGGAGCGGCGAGTGCGCTCCATGGCGTAGGATTCGAGGGCCTCGCCCACCGAGAAGAGGAAGATGACGGTGGCTCCTTCGGTCCACTGCCCGATGGCGGCCGCGCCGATGGCCGCCACCGAGGTGAGCAGGTTGGTATCCAGGGTGCGGCTCGTGCGCAGCGCGTTTACCCCGGAACGGGCGGGGTAGTACCCGCCGACGACGATGGCCGCCAGGTAGAGGGCGTGAGTGGCGGTATCCGGCACGGCCGCCCGGGTGACCCCCAGGTGGGAAAGGACCGCCGCGACGGCCAGGAACAGGCCGGCGGCCGCCGTGGTCAGGACCCTGGGGTTGGATGCCCAGGGTATCCAAAAGGTCTTCGCCGGCGACGCGGCCGGGAGGGGGGCGCTTGGCGCCACTCCGTACCCGAGGCCTTCGATGCGGTCGATGATCGTCTCCCGCCCCACCGCGGCGGTATCGTATTCCACTTGCAGCTTGGCCGAGGTAAAGTTGACCCGCACCGAAGCCACGCCCGGCAGCCGCCCAATGCCCCTCTCCACCTTTAGCGCGCACTCAGCGCAGTCCATGCCGGTAATCACCAGCGTGTCCCTAGCCCGACCGCCGGACGCTTCCCGCTCTGTCTCCGGTTGCGGCTGCATTTGCTGCATCGCGACCTCTCCCTTTTTGGGCCCGCCCCCGACTGGCCTCAGGCCTATCTACAAACGGTTGAACCAACTTTGAAACGTAGGTGCCAAAAAAAAAGCTCCCGGGAGCCAGGCCCGTCTCAGCCGTGTCCGACGTGGTCGAAACCTTCGCGAATCAGCCGGAGCACGTGGTCATCGTCCAGCGAGTAGAAGACCTGCTTGCCCGCCCGGTGGAACTTCACCAGTCGGGCGGCCCGGAGCAGCCGCAGGTGGTGGGAAGCGTTGGAAATGGAGGTTCCTAGCACGGCTGAGAGGTCGCAGACGCAGAGTTCTTCCTGCGAAAGCGCGTAGAGGATCTTGGCGCGCGTCGCGTCGGCAAGCACCTTGAAAAGGCCGGCGAGATCGGTCATGGACGGGACCTGCCGCTTGATGCGGTTTACCTTTTGCTGGTCGAAACAGACGACGTCACAAACGTCCACCTCGACCGGCTTTTCGTCCGCCATGGGCGTTCACACCTTCTTGGTGATCATTTGAGTCTATATTCAATTGATCGCAGCTCATTTTAGCCTTGGTGAGGCGCCCGTGTCAATGGATCGCTGAGGAGCGCTGGTCAAGCTCCAGGAGGTGAAGCTCCCCGGGTTGCACCACCCGCCTGGCAATTTCGACTTCCCGCCGGTGGCAGGTGAACAGAACCACCTGCCGGCCCCGGCGGCACTCCTCCGCCAGGTAGCCCAGGGCTTCCTCCACCCGGCGGTCGTCGACCTGCACGAAGGTATCGTCCAGCAGCAGGGGGATGACCTCGCCCTGCCCGGCGCCCGGAGCGTCCGAACCGGCCAGCAACTCGGCCATCGCCAGGCGCAAGGCGAGGTAGAACTGGTCCAGGGTGCCCCGCGACAGGGCGCTCACCGGACGCAGGCGGCCGTCCTCGGGAGCCAACACGCTCAAGCCCAGTTGTTCGTCGACGCGGACATCGTCGTACCGCCCGCCGGTGAGCCGGCTGATGATGCCGCCGACCGCTTGGTTTAGCCGGGGAGCGAACTCCCGGTGCACCTCGTTGGCCGCCTCCACCAACGTGTCCCTGGCCAGTTCCAGGGCCCGCCGGTCCAGCGCCAGCCGCTCGCGCTCCGCGCGGGCGGCGGCCTGTTCCCGGTCGATTTCCGCCGGGTCCCGCATTCCACTCAGGGCCTGGTCTGAGGCCCCCCGGAGTTCCGCCTCCTCGGTGTCGAGGGCAGCCAGTTGCCGCTCCCTGGTCTCGATCAGGCGTTCCGCACCGGCGGGGGGAAACGGGGACCCGCCGGCCCGCGCCTCCTCCTCGCGGGCCTGCTCCAGCAGCGCCGCCAGCCTGGTGCGCAGCTCCGCCTCCGCGGCCGGCAGGCCCCCGGCATCCGGCATAGAGGCGGCCCAACCGCCCGGGCCGGGACCTTCGACCCAGGCCCCTTTCCCCTGTCCGAGAGCCGCCAGCAACACACGCAGGCGGGTCTCCCGTTCACCCTGAAGCCTTACCAACTCCTCCTTGCGCCGGCAGCCTTCCAGGAAATCTTCCACCGTAATGGCGCCGCACCCCTGGAGCTGGGAGGTCAGCCGCCGCTGGGCCTCGTTTCGCTCGCCCTCCCGGTCGCTGATCCGGGACTGAAGCTGTCCCGCCACCTGCGCCGCGTCCCGCACCTTCTGCCGCTGCTCCAGGTAAGCCTGCCAGAGGGACTGAAATCGTTCCACCTGGTCGCGGCTGATTTGGGTCCCGCCGGGCGCCCCCTGGGCTGTCTGGGCGGCGACCTCCGCCGCCGCCAGGATCCCCCCGAGCACCCCCTGGTCCTCATCCAACCGCTGCCGCAGCGTCCGGATCTCCTCCGTCAGCCGCCGTTGCCCGGCGCTCTCCGCCTCACACCGGCTCCTGGTTCGCTCCGCGTTGATCAGGCGCTGACGCAATTCCGCCGGAGCGGCAATTCCGGTTTCCTTAAGGATGGCGTCGATCTCGGCGCTCTTGGCGGCGAGCGCCGTCTCGGCCCGGACCAGGTCGGCCTCCATGGCGGCCAGGGCCCGGCCGTGCTCCCGCACCTCGCGGCGCTGCGGGGCCGTCAGCCACCAGGCGGCCACCCCGGCCAGCAACCCCAGGGCGCTGAGCCCCCACAGGGGAGGAGTGGCAAAGAAGTAAGCCACGACCCCCGCCACAAGGGCGATCAGCAGCGCCCCGGCCTCCATCCGCACGAGCCTGCCGCGAGCGGCCAGGGCCTGACGGCGCCAGCCCTCTCGCGCGCTTACCACCCGGGCGGGGCTGGCCTGCTCGCGCAGTTCCCTCCGTGCCTGCTCCGCCGCGTCCAGCCGGGAGGCCAGTTCCTCGCCCCGCTGGGCGAGCGGCTCGCCTTCGGCACGCTCGCGTTGCAGGGCGGAGAGGGACTCCGCCACCCGCGCGGCCTCTCGCTGCTTTTCCTCCAGCTCTTGCAGGGTTCGTTCGTACCGGCCGAAGTGCAGCCCGACCTCGGACAGGACGTTGCCATCAAACCCCTCGAAGGGCGCGAACCGCCTGAGCTCCCCCTCCTCGCTGGCCAGCCGCTTCTGGGCCTCTGCCAGCCTCGCCCCGTCGGCGGTCCGGTTCGCTTCCAGCGCTTTGATGGACGCCGCCAGCGCTTCTACGCCGGCGGCCTCCTCGGCGGGAAAGGGGGAGTAGGCCGCGAGCGAGGTGATTTGGAGGTCAAGTTCGGCAAGGGTCTGCCTTTCCCCGATCAACCGTTGGAGCGAGGACTCCAGCTCCGCGGCGCGGGCCCGGGTCAGCGCCGCGCGGGCCGCGGCGAGTTCGGTCGCGGCCGCCTGCCTTTCGGCAGCGATCTCACGAAGGCGCTGGTCGCGTTGCAGGTTGGCTTGGCGGGCCTCCTCGACGCGGCGGGCCTCCTCCTCCAGGGCCCTGACCCGGTCCATCGCGCGCCCCAGCGGCCGCGTGGGCGCGCGGTCGGACCCGATCTCCTCCAGCGCGGTGTCCAGGGCGGCCAGGGCCTGTCGCACCGAGAGGTCCTCCTGACCGGATTCCCGCAAATTGGCGATCCGCGAGGCGAGTTCCTCCCGCTGGTCCAGATCGGCAGCCTGCAACTGGCCGATACAGGCCGTGTTGGTGAAGGCGGCGTCGCTCAGGCCGAGCTGCCGCTGGGCGAAGAGGAGTTCCCGGCGCTGGTCCATCGGGTAATCCCCCGTGACCTCCCGGCCGGTGACTTCATCGAAGACCCGGGTGGCAGTCCGGTCGGGCCGGAACTCACGCTCCACCCGGAAGGTCTGACCGCGGTCGAGCCGGTAGATGAGGCTCCCGCCGGCGACGCTGCCGGCGTTCCACGGCTGGTAGCGCGACAGGTCTTCGGTCGGCTGGCGCCGCCTGGCCCCCGGTCGCTGAAAGCCGTAGAGCATCCCCAGGATGAACTTGTGCAGAGTGGACTTGCCGGCCTCGTTGGGGCCGTAAATGAGGTTCAACCCTTCCCCCAGGCTGAACCGGCGGTCCACGAACTTGCCGAAAGCCGCTACCCGGAGCTCCACCAGCCTCACCGGCGATTCACCCTTCCGCGGAAGGCTTCCAAACCGTAGGCAAGGGCCCGGCGCACGAGCAGGGCCTCATTTGCGGCGCCCCCTTTATCGGCTGGGCCCCCGGTGACTCCCGCGTCCGTCGAGTCGCCACTGGCCGCGGTTTCCCGGACCAGACGGCTGTCCAGCAACGCCAGGCGGTCGCGCAGCCGGCGGACGAAAAGCCCGCGGGCACCCGGTTCCTGGACCAGCCGGTCCAGGTCGCAGTCGGGAGTGGTCTCGTCCAGGATGCGAAGGTAGTAGAACTCCCCGCACAGGCTGGCGCTCAATTCCAGGGGGTCGATCTCCAGAGCCTCCTCCACCGTCCCCGTCAAGGTGATCCGAAAGAGGTCCACCCGCCGCCTCTCCGCCGCGACCGCGGCGAGGACCCGGTCCCGCACTTCCTGCAGGGTGGATGCCCCGGTGACATCGACCACCGCACCGCGGTGCTCGCGGCGGCCGACCGGAACCAGCCGCAGGCTGGACCCGTCCTTGCGGATGGCCCCCAGGATCACGCCGTGGGGTCCTCGCTGGCCAAAGTCGAGGCTTTCCGGGCTGCCGGGATACTGGGCGGTCACCCTTCCGCCAGCCTGCCGTACGACGCTGTGATGGTGGTAGTGGCCAAGGGCCAGGTAGTCGACCCCGGCGGCATCGACCTCCGCGGGGTTGAAGGGGAGGTACGGAGCAAAACCGTCCCCTCCACCGAGGGTGCTGGAGGCGTGAACCACCGCCAGGTTGATCCGTCCTGGTTCCCGCACCCGGAGAGAACGCAGCAGGGGCTCGGTCACTTCGGGGCGGTCGTAGCCGTATCCGTACACGGTCACCCCCAGCTCCGGCAGCCCGACCTCCTCCCACCGGGGGCCGAAGATGTGAACGTTGGGCGCCCAGGCGTATGAACGGTAATAGGAGGTGGCGGTGTTGGGGTCGTGGTTGCCGGGGCTGATGAACACCCGCGTGCCGCTCAGTCGGCGCAACTCGTCATCGATGAACTTGATCGTTCCTTTCCGCACCGACCGGGCCTCGAAGAGGTCCCCGGCGGCCAACAGCAACTGGACCTCCTCCCGCCGGCAGAGGTCGATGATCCGCGTGAAGCTCTCCTTCAGCTCTTCGGTGCGGTGGCGCGCGGCGGCCGCGTCGCCGCCCAGGGAAGCAAAGCTCGTGTCCAGGTGCAGATCGGCCATGTGCAGAAGCTTGACCTCGCCCACCGGATCGCGTCCCCCCCCCCGTTAGAAATCGATCCGTTCCTCGACCGGGGCGGCCACCTCGTCCGGCAGGCAGACCTCGCCGTAATACTCGCAATCGTAGCGGCAACGGCCGGAGGGCCGCGGTGCGAATTCCTTCTCCGCATCCGCGGCGCGGAACATCTCCGCCAGGTTGGCGCCGGCCTCTTTCAAGCCATTCTCCGTGACGGGGAAGGAGATCTTGCGGTTGCCCTCCAGGTAGTAAGCGCTGGCGGTGCGGAGCAGGTCGCCCGGTTTCAGGCGCGGCCGGTATAGCAAGGCGTAGGTCAGCAACTGCGGCCGGTCCACCTCCGGGTCGGCCTCCGGGTAGCGCCCGGTCTTGTAATCGATGATCTCGATGACGCCGTCCGGGGTCCGAACCACGCGGTCAACCCGGCCGCTGAACTCCCCCCGCCCGGAAGACGATCGCAAAATCATGGTTTCTTCGATGAGGAGGGTCTCGCCGCGGTCCTGCGGATCAAAGTGGTACGGTTGCAGCATCTTCTGCGCGCGATCCTTGTATTCCGCTTCCTCCTGTTCCGAGGCGTAGCCGCGGCTCTGCCACTTCTGCTCGACCAGTTCGAACAGGCGCCGCAGGGTTCGCTGCGAGGGCTCCATGCGGTGGTATTCCGCCAAGACGGTGTGCAGCGTGGCCCCGAAGGAAAGATGCTTGTTGCCGATCTCCCGCGAAGGCGTCACCCAGTCGACGTACTTGAGTTTGTACCGGTACGGGCACTGGCGAAAAACGGACCACCGGCTCAAGCTCAGCTTCAAGGTCACCTTTACCCCTCCCCCCGCGGCCTCGCGACCGCTCCTCCGCCCTGCGGCTGCTCGTGGGCCAGCAGCCATTGTTTGACCTCCGGTCCACCCCCATAGCCCCCCAGGCCCCCGGTAGCGGTAATCACCCGGTGGCACGGGACGATAATCGACACGGGGTTGGCGTGGTTCGCTCCCCCCACCGCCCGGGCGCCGCCGGGGCTTCCAACCGCCCGGGCCACCTCCGCGTAAGAGCGCGTTTGCCCGAAGGGGATGCGGCGCAAGGCCTCCCAGACGGCCAGTTGAAAGGGCGTGCCACGGAGGTCGAGGGGCACTTTCCACTCCCGCAGGCCGGCCGCGAAGTAAGCCGCCAGTTCGGTGCGGGCCAGGGCCAGATGGGGATGCGCCGGTTGGCGCACGACCTCCGCCTGCCGGAAGGCTGACCCCAGCCACCCTTCCGCGGCCGCGCCGCCCTCGCCCGGCAAGGCGAGCCGGCAAAGGCCCCGGTCGGTGGCGGCCAAGGCGATCACCCCCAGGGGCGACCCCGCGAGGCAAGTGTAAACCCAAGTTTCAGCCAACCTTGCATCTCTCCCCTTCGACTGGCTTCACCGTTTGACTCCGGGGTCTTGGCCGGTGATCCCGTCCAACAACTGCCGGGCCCCGGGGAAATCCGGTGTCAGTTCCAGCACCTTGCGCAATTCGGCCCGGGCTTCGTCCACCCGACCCTGTTGGTAGTAAGCCAGTCCAAGGTCGTAGTGCGCCTCCGCGGCGTCAGGCCGGGCCTCGATGACCTGCTTGAAGTAGTCCCCAGCCGTCACCCAGTCGCGGCGGTTGTAGGCCTCCACCCCCAGGTGCATCAGTGCCGAGGCAAGGCTTTCCCGAGCCACCAGGTTGCCGGGGTCGAGCCGAAGCGCCTGCCGCAGATCCGTCGCCGCCGCGTCGTATCGCTGGTCGTCCAGCGCCCGCTGGGCGCGCATCAGGTAGCTGAGGGGATTGCGCGCTTGGGCGGCCAGGCCGTACCGGTAGCCGCCGTAACCGAAGGAGGCCAACAGCAGCAACGCCGCCGCCAGCCTGCGCGGCGCGAACCGCCCGGGCGCCCCGATGGCGTAACTGGCCCCCAGGCCGAAGGCGAACCCCCCGACATGGGCGTAGTTATCGACCTGGGGTGAACTCAACCCGTAGGCGAGGTTGATCAGCAACGGGACCAGCCAGCGTTGCAACTGTCCGCGGCGAAGCGGCGGCGGTAACTGCACGGAGTAGTAGACCAGGGCGCCGAACAACCCGAAAATGGCCCCGGAGGCGCCGGCGGCGACGGTCTGCCGCTGATCGAGGAAGAATCCGGTCAGGCCTCCACCCAGTCCAGCCAAGAAATAGATGAGCAGGAAGCGGGCCTTCCCGTAAGCTGTCTCCGTGGCACCGCCCAGGTAATGGAGGGCGAAGAGGTTGAAGGCCAGGTGGACCAAACCGATGTGCAGGAACTGGTAGGTAAATACCCGCCAGTACTGCCCGCTCCAGACCAGGTAGTTGACCCGCGCGCCGTAGCGCACCAGGGTGTCCAGGTGGGTGGACCCCCCGTGCAGCTCGGTCCACAGCCATATCCCGGACAACCCCCCAATCAGCAGCGGCGTCGCCCACGGGCGCGGCAGGAACCGGCCTGGCGTTGAATCCGAACCCTCAGCCTCCCGTTGCTCGTCGCTCACGACCCGCCACCCTTCTGCGCCACCCCCAGAGAACCACCGTGGCGACGAGGACGCCCAGCACCTGCCACTTGATCAGCCGCACTCGCCGCAAGACGGGTGCAAGGTGCAGAACCCTCGTCCGCAGTTCAATTTCGGTCTTCTTGCCCGGGGTCAGGGGCCACTCCAGGGTCCGCCCATCCTCGCTGATGATGGGAGCGTTGGTCTGGTCGACCCGCGCCGGCAGGCGGACGATAAAGCGAAGCCGCACGCGGGAAATGATCGGAGCGGACAGGAGCACGTCCGCGCTGGACAGGTCGTTCACCCCACGGGCGTCGAAGGTGGCCTTCAGGTAGTAGTCCGTCGCCCAAGGCGATTCGCGCACGATGACCGATCGCTGCCAGACGGGGCTCTCCTGCTCGCCATCCTGTCCCCACCGGCCACGGGCGGGAATCCACGCGGCCAACTGGTGCCCGCCGGGCCAGGCTGGGGTCAACTCGTCCAGGGTACGCACACCCGACAGGTTGTCCAGGTGGCGGGTGGCCACCAGTCCAAGGTTCTTGGCGTCCGCGAAGGTTCGAACCTCAAAGCCCTTCGCTTCCGCCTCCGCCTTCAGTTCGGCCAAGGGGTCCTTCCTTCCCCCCTCGGAGAGAAACCCCGCCACGGAGCGGTCCAAACTCAGGAAGTAGGAAACCCCACCGCCACCGTCGCGGTCGATGGCGAGTTCCAGCTTTGCCTGCACGCAACCACTCAGCAACAGGCTTACCAGCGCCACCCCCAGGAGATGGCACGGCAGGCGCCGCCGGCGCCTGTCAGACCAGCTGTACATGTCTAGGCTTTCGCCCCGGCCGAGCCGATTCCCTCCTGGGACGGGGGAGTTTCTGCCGTCCCTAGCAGGCTCGTCAGTACCGCCACCAGCAACTTCTGTACGGCGGGAGACTGCAGCAGTTCGCGCCAGGGGTCACCCCCAGGGGATGGGGCCCGTGCTTCCACCTGCGAACCGGTGTCGGCGCTTGATTCGACTGGCTGCGCGGCGCCGAGACCCGGTTCGGCGGGGACGGTTTTATATATCCTGGCAGCGATCGCTTCCAGTTCGCTGGCGGTGGCTAGCAAGACCCGGCAGTTGCTTCGAAGCCGATCGGCCTCAACGGCCAGTCCGTTGGCCGGGAACTCCGGGGTCCGCTTCCCCCCTTCCGGGGTAGGGGCTAAAGCCGGCGGCGCCTCGACCGGCGGCGCCTCGACCGGCGGCGCTTCGACCGGTGTCACCGCTGCTCTCTCCATCGGGGGACGGGGTTGGATTTGTTCGAGCAGCCTCTGCCGTCGTTCCTCCAGTTGGGCGATGCGTTCGTCGCAATGGCCCTTGCGAACGCGGTAGTCCCGGATCCAATAATTCAGTTTGTCTACATCTTCTTGCGGTCTTCGCTTGATTACCAACTTGCCACCTCCCCCAGGCCGGGAAGCACTCCATTATATGATCGTGGCCCTGGGATTCCCCAGGGCCAGGCGAAGCTTACGGCATCCTGATCTGTACGGGCGTCAGCTCGGAGGCAGGAAGAAGGGGACAAACATCAGCAAGATCACCACGATCAGGAGGATGAGGAAGAGGGGGTCCACGTGCCGTTCCACCTGGTCAGGGTCCAACTTGATGCCCCCCTTTGGGCCATGCTCCTGGCGCAGTGGGTCAGCCGGATCGGTTCGGTCCCCCCAGAGGAAGGAACATGAAGAGGAACAGGAACACGAACACCAGCAGGATGATGATCAGAAACGTTTCGAACCCGAAGCCGATGTCCTTGGTCTGCATGGTTACGCCTCCTTTCGTTGTTCGAACGACCGCTAGGGCGGTGGCGGTCTCGTTTTACAGGACATAATATGCTGACCTCTCAAAGGTTGTGTTCCCTTTACCCGGGGGTTCCTCCATACAGCAGATTGGCCACCACCGAAGTGAGGAGCTGCCGGACCTGGGGTGAACGAAGCACCTCCATCAGCGCGTCGCGGGGAAGGGCCCCCAGGGTCTGGCTGACCCCCTGCGCTGTTCGGTCCAGGGCTTTCACGCGGGCCTCGCGCAGCCCTTCCAGAAAGCCCTCCACGCCGACAACCCCCCGGTCGATCGAGTCGAGCCCCCAGCGAAGCCTCTGGGAGTAGGTGTGGGTGTGGGTCACAATCCTTGGCAAGTGCTCCGAATCGATCAGGCCCCGTAGAAACAGGCGCAGCCTGTCGGCAACGGGCTCCGCCGCCGGGGGGGATGGCAAGGGGGGCGGTGCGGAGGCGGAGGGCAGCGAATTCGGCGGAACGCTCTCGGCAGGGGGCGCCTTGGGCGGCGTCGCCTGGGAAGGCTCCGTTTCCCACCGCCGTTTTTCCAGTTGGGCGATGGACTGTTTCAGCCGCACCTGTTCCGCCCGCTGCGCCTCGATCTCTTGCACGAGCCGGTCCAGTTCACTCCGCAATGAGTTTTCGTCGGCCTTGGCCATGGCGTGCTTCGCTCCCTAAGGTGGCGGTGCTTTATCTATACGCTGCCGGCTTCCTGGCGGCCCCTGTACCGCGCCGCCGGTCTATTTTCACGAAGATCGAACCGGCGGAACCGGCGGGACCGGACGAACGGCAGGTTTGCGGCCGGGGTACAACGGAACGAGGACGTCCCAGAGAAACAGCACCGCCACCACCAGGTCAAGCGCGGTGGAAAAACTCATCTTGACCCTCTTTCCCGGCGTGGTGACAGGCACCGAGGCGGCATCCACCTCCGGCTGCCGGCCCGGAAGAAGCAGGGAAGAAAGCTTTCTTTCCAGTTCCTGCCGACGCTGTTGCAAATGCTTGATCGATGCCTCCAACCGCTCAAGTTCCTCGCGCTGGGTTTCCAGTTCCTCCACCAGCCACTCCAGCCGGCTCCGCGGCGAGTCCTTATCGACCTCGGCCATCCTCCTGGCGCCCCGTTCTTCCCCGTTCCCCGAATAAACATTTTGAGGCCACTATACGATACGTTTCTCCCAGCCTTCCGGCTCCAGGTGTAACCCCTCGGCGGCCAAAGACATAAGTAGGTTATGGAAACTCAACCGGGGGGAGGCTGCGGACCGCATGTATCAGCTACTGTTGCTGGCCATGGTTTGGCGGGTGGGCATGGAACACACCAGGCGCCGCAACCAGCCGACTCGAAAGATCGTGACCCTCAAGTCGGCCCTGGACAAATCCGATTACCACGAGGCGCTTCGCGATCACGGCGGCCGAATCGTGAAGCACCTTCCCCTGGTAAACGCTCTCGTCTGCGAGTTTCCGTCCTCCCGGGGGCGCCCTGTCACCGCGCTGCACGAGCATCCCGAGGTACTGGACGTAGAGGAGGACTTCCAGGTGCAGATTCTGGATGTCGACCCACCCGGCGACGCCTGGCCCCACAACACCCTCGCGGGGCGCTGGCGATGGCGGCGAACCGGACCGCAGCCGCCCCAGCAGATCGGCTGGAACATCGAGCGCATTCACGCCCCCGAGGCGTGGGCGACCAGCCAGGGCCAGAATGTGAAGATCGGCGTGATCGACACCGGAATCGATCTCAACCACCCTGACCTGAAGGAGAACATCGCAGGAAGCGTCAACATGATCTCCCCCAACCGTGACGGCAACGACGACAACGGCCACGGCACCCACGTGGCGGGCGTCCTGGCCGCCTTGAACAACGAGATCGGCGTGGTCGGAGTCGCCCCGCAAGCCTCGCTCTACGCCGTGAAGGCGATCGACTTCCGCGGTGTCGGTAAGGTATCCGATATCATCGAAGGAATCGATTGGTGCACGAAAAACGGCATCGAGCTGGTCAACCTGAGCTTCGGTTCCCGGCGGAACAGCCGGGCCCTGAAACGGGCGGTGGAAGCGGCGCACCAGGCCGGCATCATTATGGTAGCGGCCGCAGGGAACTCACCCGATGAACCGGTGACCTACCCGGCCCGTTACCCCGAGGTTGTGGCCGTCTCGGCCATCACTCCCGAGGATTCGCTCGCCAGGTTCAGCAGTCGCGGACCGGAGGTTACCTTGACCGCCCCGGGCCAGGACATTCGCTCCACGTACCTCTATGGCGGCTACAAAACCCTGAGCGGCACCTCGATGGCCGCGCCCCACGTCACCGGTACCGCCGCCCTGGTCCTGGCGGCCGGCACTACGGCGGACGAGGTGCGCCGGCGTTTGTTGGCTACCGCCCAGCCTTTGCCGGAATTGAAGCCCGGGGAGGATGGCCACGGACTGGTGGACGCGCTTGCGGCGGTAAACACCCTCGAACTCCCAGCAGCGGGACGCGGCGTTTCATAGTATAAGGTGGTCCGAAATTCGAAAACGAGGTGAGCGACTTGAACGCGCTGCGGGATCAACTGCTGGCGGCTCTGTCCACAGCCATGCAGGGGACCGGCGCCACCGCCGACCTGTCGGCCGTACAAGAGAATCTGAGACAGGCTGAATTGGCCCCGGGGCTTAAGAACTTCCTTAGCTCGCTGGTGGGCTCGGGCAGCCCTGGCGCCGTCCAACTACCCACGCGCAACCAGGTGTTGGAGGCCATTTCCGGCCTGACGGCCCGGCTGGGGCCGGAGGAGCGCCGGCGCCTGGACTCGGTGATCGACCATCTTGGTCAGACGCTCGGGGGAAGCGGCCAGACCCAGGAGGCGGTCAGAACCCTCAAGGCGGCCCTGGAGCAAAGCCAACCATAAACGAATATTATGTCGTAGCCAGGGGCTCGATGCGCCAGCCCGACCTGATGACCCTCCTCATCTTCGTGGTCGTGATCATCGTGGTCTTCCTGCTACTGTTCCCCATCCTCTTTGACAGGTGAAAGAAAGGAGTTCGGCACATGAAAACCGAGGGAATCGCCTTCTTCCCCTTCCTGCTGATCATCCTGGTGCTGTTCATCCTCTTCCTCCCCATGCTGATCATTCTCTAGAACTACCCGGTAGACTGACCCCCAAGATGCTGAGCGGATCGCTCAGCATTTCTTATTGGGCAGGGAATAACTAAGCGCATGTGGAGATACGTGCGCAACGCCTCTGCCGGTGGGACGCATTCCGGTGGCGGCGGTCGAAGCCTGGGGGAGTCGCCGCTTTCTCCCCGCCTGGAAGAAAACCTGAGCGAGGTCAAAGCGACCCTGGGTCGTTCCCAGGACGTTATCATCCGGGAGTTTACCGTGGGTGGGCACGGCGGCATCCGAGCGGCGTCCGTCGCCATCGATGGGCTGGTGGACCGAACCATCATCCATCGCGACCTGCTGGAGTCGCTGATGTACCGCATCCGGTCGGCCCCCGTGCAAACCGGGCCCCAGAGCCTGCATCAGGCCATCAAGGCGGAAATCCTGCAGTTTGAGGAAGTCTCCGAGGTCGACCGCCTGAACAAGCTGCTGGACGAGGTGCTGGACGGGAATGCCATCCTGCTGCTGGACGGCGACCCGGTGGCGCTGTCACTCAACACGAAGGGGTGGGACAAGCGCGCGGTCGAGCAGCCCGTCACCGAGCACAATGTCCGTGGGCCGCGCGACGCCTTTACCGAAGAACTACTGACCAACACCGCGCGCCTACGCCGGCGGATCAAGGACCCGGACCTGATCGTGTGGAAGACCACGGTGGGCCGCCGCACCAAGACTTTGGTAGCGGTGCTCCACATCCAGGGCGTGGCCGAGGAACAACTGGTCGGCACGATCAAAGAGCGACTGCAACAGGCAAGGGCGAAGATCGACGGGATCATCGAAGGCGCTCAGATCGAAGAGCTACTGCTCGATCCGTCGATGACCCCCTTTCCCCGGGTCATTGCCACGGAACGGCCGGACCGCGCCGCTTCGGCGCTCCTGCAGGGACAACTGGTGGTCGTGGTCGACACCACGCCCTTCGTCCTCATCCTGCCGGCCGTCCTGCCGGCCTTCTTTCAAGCCGGCGACGACTACACCCACCTCCCGCCGGTGGCTCTCTTCCTGCGGTTCCTGCGCCTGATCGGCTGGCTGGCAGGCCTTACCCTGCCCGCACTTTACGTGTCCCTCAACTCGGTCAACCCTGATGTAATCCCTCCCCCTTTGGCCATGGTGCTCGCCGCCTCCCGGGAAGGCATCCCCTATCCCGCCCTGGTGGAGGTGCTGTTCATGGACCTGGCCATCGAGCTCGTGGCCGAGGCCAGTACCCGCTTACCCACCTTCATCGGCCCTTCGGTAACCATTGTGGGAGGGTTGATCATCGGCACCGCCGCCGCCCAGGCCAAGATCATCAGCAACATCATGATTGTCGTCGTGTCGGTGATGGCCATCGGCACCTTCTCCCTGCCCAACTACCAGGCCAGCCTGGCCTTCCGTCTGGTAAAGTACCCGTTTACCTTCCTGGCCGCCGTTTTCGGCCTCTTCGGGATCAGCGTCGCCTTTCTGCTGATGGTGGTCTACCTCACCTCCATGGATTCCTTTGGGCGACCGTACTTGAGCCCGTTTGGGCCGATGCGCCCGGGGGACTTGAAGGACACCTTCCCCCGCGCCTCGTACCGGCACATGATCCGCCGGCCGCGGGCCTACCTCCGCAATCCCGGCCGGCGGGCCGAGCTAGAGGAGCAGCCGGAAGCGGGCGATCACCGCGGCGACGCGGGTAAGACGAAGTGAAGCAGGGTCGGATCTCCACCCGTCAGGTCGCAATCCTGCTCCTCACGGCGCAGCTCTCGGTCACCGTCTTTTCGCAACCGTCGGCCGTCTACCGGGTTTTTGGCTACGCCGGCTGGCAGGCCCCTCTGATGGCCTTGTTGCTGGCCGCCTGGGGGACCTGGACCGCCCTGTCGATGACCGACCGCTTTCCCGGTGAGTCCATCGTCGGGGTCTCCCGCCAGGTGGCCGGCCGCTGGGCCGGTAGCCTCTACGCGCTGGGGCTCGCCGGATTCTGGGTCCTGGACGCGGCGGTGATCACCGCCACCTTCGCCGACGTGGTCACCTCCTCGCTATTGGAACGGACCCCCCTGGCCGCCATCCTCTTGTTGCTGCTTCTTCCCAGTGCCTACATGGCGGCCCTGGGCCTGGAAAAACTGGTCCGCGTGGCCGACCTTCTCTCCCTGGTCATGGCGCCGCTGTTGCTGCTGCTGCTGCTCGTCCCGCTGCAGAACGTCGATTTCGGCAACCTCCGCCCGGTGTTTACCATGCCGGCCGGGTTGCTGCAGCGCTCTCCCCTGGAAGTGCTGCAAAGTACTTTTTTCCTGCGCGGCTTTATGTTTCTCTACCTGATCCGGCCGGCCATGGCCCGGCCCTCGGAGGCTGGTAAGGCTTTGTGGGTGGCCACTCTCGTCACCGCCGGGATCGATCTGGTCTTCTTCGCCTTTCCCGTGGCAATCTACGGCCTGCCGGTGGCCAAGGTTCTGGTCTGGCCGTATTGGGAGGCCGTCCGCATCGTGCGCTTGTCCGGCTTTCCCCTGGAACGCCTGCTCTATTTCATGGTGGTAACCTGGCAGACGATCACCTTCGTGAATACCGCCCTGGTGCTCTACTGCGTCGTCGCCATACTGGGGGAGGTCTTCGGCCGAGAGCGAACCTGGTGGTCCCTTCCCCTGGCGCTGCCGCCCCTGTACCTCCTCGCCCGGTGGCCCCGAAACGCCGTACAGACCCGCCTGCTCCAGTTTGCCTGGCTGGGCTCCGGAGTAGTTGTCGTGCTGGTCCTGCCGACCCTGCTGCACCTGCTGGCGATGGTCCGTCACCAGGGGAAGTCAAAGCCGTGAAGCCGGCGGGGATGGAAATCCGGCAGCGGGCCAGGCCGCCCGTCCGGCGCAGGGTGGTCCTGGCCGCCGCCCTGCTGCTGCTCGCCCTGACCCTCGGCGGCTGCTGGGACGCGCAGGAAATCGAGAAGCGCACCTTTCCCTATTCCCTGTGGGTGGACCTCACCCCAGCGGGATGGTACCGGATCACCGCCCTCGCTCCCATTCCCCGGATGATGGGCGCCACGGGCACCACCGGCCCCCCCGGCGGCCCGCAGGGGCCCAAACACGCCGTCTTCTCGAGCACCGCCCCGACCTACGCCGAGGCGATGAACGATCTGGGGGAACAGACCGACCGCGAACTGGACCTCAGTCACCTCCAGGTCTTCGTGCTGGGCGAAGAACTGGCGCGCCGCGTCGGGGTGGCGGAGGTGGTGGAGGCCTGTTTTCGCGACCTCCGGATCAGCAATAACGCCATCGTGCTGGTCTCGAGGGGACCTGCCGCGCTGCTCACGGGTTTGTCGCCCGCCCCGGAGTTGTTTGCCACCGACTACATCGTCACCTTCTTCCGCCGGGGCAAGGTCGACCTGCAGCGTTCGGTGCAGGTGGAACTCTGGCAAGCCTACGTCAACCTGAATACGCCTGGGCGAGCGCTCTTCTTGCCTCGGTTGGGCCGGGGACCCGACAACCGGCTTGACATCAGCGGGCTGGGAGTTTTTCGCGGACCCCACCTGGCCGGGTGGCTGGAGGCAGAGGATGCCCAGGCTTTCTTGTGGATCACCCGCAAGACGCAAACCGATTACCTGCCCGCAGAGGTACCCGGTCATCCCGGGGAGAAGGCGATCCTGTCTACCTCCAAACTCCAGGTGCGGCGGCGGATCAGCCGCCGCGGTGAGAGATATGCCATCAGTCTCCAGGTGGATGTCCGGGGCAACCTGCAATCAAGTCCGGCGCACTTCACCGGGGACCAGGGCGAGCTGTTGCGCGGGCTGCAGCAAAATGCCAGCGAGGAACTCAAGCGGATCCTGGAGCACGGCATCCGCACCGTTCAACATCGGTACGGCTTCGACGCCTTCGGTCTGGGGGAGGAGGTACGCCGCCGGTACCCTGCCGTTTGGACCCTTGACAACTGGGAAGAGCAGTTCTCCACCATGGACATCACCGTGGAAGTGCGGACGCAGATCGAACAGCGGGGTACGATTTATTGACGCCGTCTGCTACAATGTAACGGTGTGAGGTGGTCATCTTTGAAGACTAGGCGCTTGGTGGTCCTGGCCGTAGCGGCCGTCGTGGCCCTGTCCGGTTGTCAATCCGGGGGCGGAGGCGAAAGGAACCCGGGGTCCGCGAGCAAGCCCGCCGGACCGGAGCGTTCCTTAACCGTCGGGGCGGCGGCCGACCTGCACTTCGCTTTCACCGAGATCGGCCGGCTGTACGAAAAAAAGACCAACCACAAGGTGACCTTCAGCTTCGGTTCCACCGGCAACCTGTCAAAACAGATTGAAAACGGTGCCCCCCTGGATGTACTGGCCGCGGCCGACTCCCGGTACGTCCAGGACCTTGACGCCAAGGGACTGGTGGTCTCCAAGACCGTCCATGTTTACGCCCTGGGGAAGTTGGTCATCGCCTCCAGCCCGGCCTCCGGGGTGCAGGTCGCCGATCTGCAAGGGCTGCTCGCGCCGCAGGTCAAGCAGGTAGCCATCGCCAACCCGGCCCACGCGCCCTATGGCGCCGCGGCCCGGGAGGCACTGCAGAACGCGGGTCTGTGGGACAAGCTTCAGCCAAAGCTCGTGTTCGGAGAGGACATCCGCCAGACCCTGCAGTTCGTCCAGAGCGGCAACGCCGACGCCGGCCTGGTAGCTTCGTCGGTCAGCCGGGTGCCCGAAGTGACCTCCGTCCCGGTCGACGAGCGGTACTACCACCCTCTGCGGCAGAGCATGGCCGTTGTCAGGGGGACGCCCCTCCTGGATCAGGCCGAACAGTTCGTCGCCCTGGTGATGTCTCCGGAGGGCCAGCAGATCATGCGAAAGTACGGTTACCCCCCGCTGGACACGCGCTGATGCCGGGCCTGAACTGGTTCCCGGTCTACTTGTCGCTCAAGGTGGCCACCCTGGCCACCCTGGCGTCTATGGTTGCCGGAACCCCGCTGGCCTGGCTGCTGGCCCGGCGCCGCACGCCAGGGTCTGACCTGGCCAGTTCCCTGGTGACCCTGCCGATGGTGCTCCCCCCTACCGTCCTGGGGTATTACCTCCTGGTTCTGCTGGGCAGGCAAGGCCCCCTCGGGCGCTTCCTGGAGCGGCAATTCGGCTGGTCCCTGGTCTTTACCTGGCAGGGGGCGGTGGCGGCCGCCTGGGTGGTAGCCCTGCCCCTGGTGGTCCGGTCCGCGCAAGCCGCCTTCGAGGCGGTCGACTCCGACCTGGAGGCCGTAGCCCGCACCCTAGGCCGCTCCGAGGCCCAGGTCTTCCTCCGGGTCACGGTTCCCCTGGCCTGGCGGGGAATCCTGGCTGGAGCGGTCCTGGCCTTCACCCGCGCGATGGGGGAGTTCGGCGCCACGCTGATGGTGGCAGGGAACATTCCCGGGCGGACCCAGACCCTTTCGGTCGCCATTTACGACGCCGTCCAGGCGGGCGACGCGGCGCTGGCCAACGCCCTGGTGGTGCTGGTCAGCGGCGTATCCCTGGTCCTCTTGCTGCTCCTGGCCCGGACGGGGCGGCTGGCCAAGTGGTAGTACCCAAGTCTGCTTCAGGCCTCTCCGGCGCCGGGAGGTGATCGAGGGTTGCTCAAGGCCAGGATTAAAAAGCGGCTGGGCCAGTTCGTTCTGGACGTATCCTTCCAGGCGCAAACCCAGGTCCTCGCCCTCTTCGGCCCCTCAGGAGCCGGTAAGAGTCTCACCCTGCAATGCATCGCCGGCCTCCTGACCCCGGACGACGGCCGCATCGAAATCGGCCCGCGGGTCGCCTTCGACGCCGCCCGGGGAATCAACCTTCGGCCGCAACAGCGGCGGGTCGGCTACGTGTTCCAGAACTACGCCCTCTTCCCCCACCTGAGCGTCGCCCGTAACATCGCCTTCGGCCTTCCGCACCTTCCGCCCGCGGAGCGGCGGCAGCGCGTCGCGGAAGCGCTGCGCGCGATGCGGCTGGAGGGGCTCGAAAGCCGCCTTCCGCGTGAGTTGTCCGGCGGGCAACAGCAACGGGTGGCCCTCGCCCGCACCCTGGTCACCGAGCCGGCCATCCTCCTCCTGGACGAACCCTTCGCTGCCCTGGACAGCGTCATCCGTGGCCGGCTCCAGCGGGAGCTGCTGCAGTTGTTGAGCGACCTTGCGATCCCCACCGTGCTGGTGACTCACAACCTGGACGAAGCCTACTCCCTGGCCGGCCAGATCGCCGTTTATGACAACGGAAGGGTCCTGCAGTGCGAGCCGCGGGACGACGTCTACTACCGCCCTCAGTCGAAGGCGGTGGCCCGTTTCGTGGGGATGAAGAACTTCGGCCGGGGGCGGATTACAGCGGTCGAGGCCGAACATCTCCGGCTGGAGTCCTTCGGCCTCGAATTCTTCGCCCCGGCGCGGCCCAGGGCGGACGGGGCGGCGTGGCAGCCGGGCGACACGGCGCAATGGTGCATCCGGCCGGAGCACGTGATGTTGGTGCGCAAGGACCGCCCTTTCGCTCCCCTCACGCCGGGCGAAACCCGCCTGCCGGGGAAGGTGGTGCAGGAGGTGGCTCACGGCAGCCACTATACGCTGCTGTTTCGCCCGGAAGGGGCGGGCGCCTTGCCCGACCTACACGTCACCCTCCCGACCTACATGTACCACCGGCTCCGACTGGACACGGAGAAGCACTGGTGGGTTTCCCTGAAGCAGGGGTTCATCCACCTTCTGCCCGACGCCTAACCCTCCCAGCGCCGGAAGACGGCGGCGATTCCCTGACCGCCCCCGATGCAGAGGGTCGCCATTCCGAGGCTCAGACCCCGGCGGTCCATGTCGTGCATCAGTTTGACGGTGAGAATCGCGCCGGTGGCTCCCACCGGGTGGCCCATGGCAATCGCCCCGCCGTTGGGGTTCACTCTCGACCAGACCAGGCCAAGTTCTTTGGTCACCGCCAGGGCCTGGGCGGCAAAGGCCTCGTTGAGTTCGACCACCTCGATCTGGTCCAGCCTCAGGCCCGTCCGCTCCAGCACTTTGCGTACCGCGGGCACCGGTCCGATCCCCATGATTTCGGGCTTCACACCCGCCACCGCGTACCCCAGGAATTCCAGCCGGGGCCGCAGTCCCAGGGCCTTCGCGCGGCGCTCGGACATCAAGACCACCGCCGCCGCCCCGTCGTTGATTCCCGAGGCGTTGCCGGCCGTGACCGTTCCGCCTTCCTTGAAGGCCGGTTTCAGGGACGCCAGCCGCTCGGGAGGGGTGTCCGGGCGCGGGTGTTCGTCGGTGGCGAAAACGGTAACCTGGCCCTTTTTCCCCGGAACTTCAACGGGGACGATCTCCTCGGCGAACCGGCCGGCCCTAATGGCCTCCCCCGCCCGGCGCTGGCTCAGCAGGGCGAGTTCGTCCTGTTCCTGCCGCGAGATCGAGTACTGGGCGGCCAGGTTCTCCGCCGTAACGCCCATATGGTAGCGGTTAAAGGGATCGGTAAGAGTGAGGGTAAGGGCGTCCTCCATCACCGCCTGGCCCATGCGCCGGCCCCAGCGCAGGTCGGGAACCAGGTAGGGCAGCCGGCTCATGCTTTCGGTCCCGCCGGCCAGCACTGCTTCCGCCCGGCCGCTCTGGATCGCCTCGGCCCCGGAACAGATGGACTGCAAGCCCGAGCCGCAAAGACGGTTAACGGTGTAGGCGGGAACCTCCACCGGCAACCCCGCCCCCAGGGACACCGCCCGCGCTACGTAGGCGTCGCTTCCCACCTGTCCCACGCAGCCGAAAATTACGTCGTCCACCTGCTCGGATCGCACACCGGAGCGTTCCAGCGCCACCCGGGCAACCGCGGCGCCCAGTTGCGCGGCGGGGATCTCGGCGAGAGACCCCCCGAACCCCCCGATCGCGGTCCGGGCGCCGCTTAGCAAGACCACCCTTTCCACTCGCACCCACCTCCGCCGGTAGCATTCGCTCCCGCGGAGAGGTACTCCTGCCCCCGTTCAACCCCTCCGCGGGTGCCACTCATCCCCCCGCGGCCGGCGCAGGCGACCTCCCAGGAGTTGCCCCAGCACGGCGCCGCTGACCGTCTCGATGATATAGAGCGGCCCCAGCCCGGCCGCGACCCTCAGGGCCAGGACCACCGGAATGCTCAGGTGCACGGCGGCAAACCAGCGCAGGGAGAACTTCGGCACCGAAGCGCGCCAATAGCCCAGCGGCAGATTGAGCACGACCGCCGCCAACCCTACTCCGGTAATGGCGAGGAATCTGGGCATAGGTACCACCTTGCCACGCGCCGCGCTTCGGCCGGATCGACGATCCAATAACTCAGGTCCTCAATGTACCGGGCCTCCCCCGGCAGGACCCGGGTGAGAATCGTTTCGCGGGCGTTGTAGACGGCCATCGCCACCCGTAGTTGTTCCCCGGGCGGAATATTGGTGCTGAATCGACGACCGGCGATGGCGAGCAACCGGGGGAGTTGCCCGAGGGTGGACGGGCGGAGGGCGTGGCGCAGCAGTTCCTGGACGAACCGCTGCTGTCGCTTCACCCGCGCAATGTCACCTTCGGGTTCCGTCCGGAAACGCAGGTACTGTGCCGCCTGGTCGCCGTTCAGGCGCTGCGGGCCCTTCGCCAGGGCGATGTGCAGGCCATCCGCGGGGTCATTGTAGTACATGGGTGCTTCAACGTCAATGTTCACACCCCCCAGGGCATCCACCACCTCCGGCACCGCGCCGGTATCCAGGACCACATAGTAGTCGATCGAGATACCCAGCAGGCGGGAAATGGTTCGAACCGCCAGCGCCGGACCTCCGTAGGCGTACGCGGCGTTCACTTTATCCAGACCCCGCCCCGGGATCAGCGCCCGCGTGTCGCGGGGGACGGCCAGCAGCCTGAGTTCCCTCCTCGCTTCGTCGACCCGCACCACCATGGTCGTGTCGGACCGGCCGGGGTCCTCGCGCCGCGCGTCAACCCCCAGGAACAGGATGGTGCGGGGCGGCAGGGTTGGCGGCCGCCTGGCGGGAGGGGAGACGGGCGGCTTGGTGTCAGGGCCGATCGGCACAGGGGCGCCGGGAGCCGGAGCACCCGGCGCCTGGTAGGAGTTGGTGGCTGAAGCCAGCGCGGCCAGTGCCGCCACCGTCAATAGCGCCAGCCGCCAGCGGGTGCGCTTGGTCATGGGGAGGTCCCTTCCGTTGGCGTAATTGTCAATCGTGGGTAGCTCTGGTAACATTGGGCTAGACAGACAATTGAAGCGCAGGGCAGGGGGTGGGGGTTTGACCGACGGGCAGTTCAGGGACTACCTGGCCCAATTGATAAGGCACCGAGGTTTGACCATGCGGGAGTTGGCCATCAAGGCGGAAGTGCATCCTTCGCTGGTGTCCCGTGTTCTCTCCGGCAAACGCCAACCGACGGTGGACTTCCTGTTTCGGATCGGCCAGCCGCTGGGGGTCGATCCAAGGCACCTGCTGCTGGCCGCCGGTCGTTTCAACCGCATTCCGGAACTCGATCCGGGCGTCGAAGCCGGTGGACCGGGGACGCCTGGCCTGCCTGGGATCGGAGACGAGGTCAGGCAACTGGCCCCGTACATCCAATACGCCCAAACCGGGGAGGGCGAGGCCGAAATCCTGGACCGCCTGGGACGGAGCTTGAAACGGCTGGACCTCGGGTCGGCGGGTCCCATGGTCATGCTCAAGGAACGCCTCTGGGCGCTGTTCAGGCAGTTTCGAAGCTACGAGCTGGCGGGCTACCGCCGGGCGCTGGCCGGGGGTGCCCTACTGTACTTCATGGCTCCTGTCGACGCCATCCCGGACTACCTGCCGCTGGTCGGTTTCCTGGACGACTTGAGCGTGGCGTCGATGGTCTGGACGCTGCTGGAGCAAACCGTGGCGACCGGCGGGTTATCGGACACGGGTTCCTTGGCGCAGCAGTAGTATGCACTCGCCCCGAAAAAAGAGAGACCCGGGTGGGTCTCTGGTTGGGCTTGGTTATCCGCCTAACGGGTGGTCCGTCCTGTCGCCCCGGTGAAACCGGCCGTCCCTCCACCCATTTGCTGCTCGGCCTGCTGGATCATCCGCCGCACCATCTGACCTCCGATCCGGCCGGCCTCCCGAGCGGGAAGATCGCCGTTGTAACCCGTCAAGTTAACGCCGATCTGAGCGGCAACCTGGTCCCGGAGCGTCCGTAAACCCTGTTTGGCCTGTGGTACTACTTCCTGGTTGGGCATCCATTTTCACCTCCTCCGCTGGTCGCCTGTCGTTAATTTGGCGGCGGAGGAACTTTTTAATGCCAGGAACCTGATGGGCAGCTTGCCAGGCGGTGCCGGGGTGAAGACGTCGGCCCACCAGCCGCCTGTGAATAAGCGCCCCCGCGCCCACAAATAATGCCGGCATGGGACTCTTGACCAACCTGTTCTGGTTCGCTTTTATCGTGCTCACCCTGCTCCTGCCGGTCTACCGCCAACGCGGCATCGAAGGCCGGCGGCTGGCGTTGCTGCGGCGACTTGAAGGCCGGCGGGGCTCCCGGGTGATCACCCTGATCCACCGGCAAGAAGCCTTGGCCATCCTCGGGTTTCCGGTGGCACGCTACATCAACATCGAGGACTCCGAGCAGATTCTGCGGGCGATCCGGCTGACCCCCGATGAGATGCCTATCGACCTGATCCTGCACACCCCCGGGGGACTGGTGCTGGCCGCCGAGCAAATCG
>JAJYMS010000022.1 GCA_021786825.1 Bacillota bacterium
GCGGGCGGCCACCCAGGCGGTCCAGATCCACGGCGGGTACGGCTACATGAAGGAGTACCCGGTGGAACGCTACCTGCGCGACGCGAAGTTGATGGAGATCGGTGAAGGAACCTCGGAGATCCAGCGGCTGGTCATCGCCCGGCAGCTCGGCTGCGAGTAGGCGGGGGACAGGGCCGCCAGCGGTAGCAACAGAGTCGCAAGGAGGGCGCGAGGTGGGCAAAGAAGTCAGGGCGACCATGGCGGGGACGGTGCTGCGTTGGAACGTTAAGGTCGGTGACGCGGTGGCGCCGGGACAGGAGGTGCTGGTCCTGGAGTCGATGAAGATGGAGATTCCGGTGGAGGCGGAGGTTGGCGGCCGGGTGGCCGAAGTCCGGGCGGAGCAGGGAGCCTTCGTGAACGAGGGTGAAACCCTGGTGGTGCTGGAGTAGATGGCCAGCCTGAACTGGCGGGAACTCTCCGAGCGGATCCGCCGGGGCGGGGCCCCCAAGTACCACGAGAGTGCCCGGGCGTCGGGAAAGCTCTTTTGCCGCGATCGGATCGAACTCCTGCTGGACCCCGGCAGCTTCCTGGAGGATGCCCTGTTTGGCAACGCCCTGGCCCCGGACCTGCCGGCGGACGGCGTGGTCACCGGCACGGGCAAGATCGAGGGCCGGACCGTCTGCCTGATGGCCAACGACTCCACCGTCAAGGCGGGGTCCTGGGGGGCGCGCACGGTGGAGAAGATCGTGCGCATCCAGGAGACGGCCCTACGGTTGAAGGTGCCGCTCATCTACCTGGTCGATTCGGCGGGCGCCCGGATCACCGACCAGGTGGAGATGTTTCCGGGGCGGCGGCACGCCGGGCGGATCTTTTACAACGAGGTCCGCCTTTCGGGCTCGGTGCCCCAGGTCTGCCTCCTGTTCGGCCCTTCGGCCGCCGGGGGCGCCTACATTCCGGCCTTTTGCGACGTGGTCTTGATGGTCGAGGGCAACGCCTCCATGTACCTTGGCTCCCCCCGCATGGCGGAGATGGTGATCGGCGAGAAGGTCACCCTGGAAGAGATGGGCGGCGCTCGGATGCATTGCGCCGTCAGCGGTTCCGGCGACCTGCTGCTCAAGTCGGAGGAGGAGGCCATCCGGGCGGCCCGGACCTACCTGGCGTACTTCCCGTGCAACTTCGAGCAAGCGCCTCCTGCCGCTCCGGCGCGAGCCCCGCGGGAGGGCCGGCCGCTGGAGGCCATCATCCCGGACAACCAGAACCGGGCCTTTGACATGAAGGAACTGCTCCTGGGGCTGGTGGACGAGGGCAGCTTCTTCGAGTTGAAGGCGCTGTACGCGCCCGAACTGGTGGTGGGCCTGGCGCGGCTCGGCGGCCGGGTGGTGGGGGTGGTGGCCAACCAGCCGAAGGCGAAGGGGGGAGTGCTCTTCGTCGACTCGGCGGACAAGGGCGCCCGGTTCATCTGGCTGTGTGACGCTTTCAGGATCCCGCTGCTTTTCCTGGCCGACGTCCCCGGTTTCATGATTGGGACGGCCGTCGAGCGCGCCGGGATCATCCGCCACGGCGCCAAGCTGATCGCGGCCGTCTCGGAGGCGACGGTGCCGAAGATCTCGGTCATCGTCCGCAAGGCCTATGGCGCCGGCCTCTACGCCATGGCCGGGCCCGGTTTCGAGCCCGACTGCTGCCTCGCCCTGCCCACCGCCCAGATCGCGGTGATGGGGCCGGAGGCGGCCGTGAACGCCGTTTATGCCAACAAGATTGCCGCCTTGCCAGCGGCGGAGCGCGACGCCTTCGTCGAGGAGAGGCGGCGGGAATACCGCGAGGACATCGAGTTGGTGCGCCTGGCCTCCGAATTGGTAATCGACGGCATCGTCCCGCCGCAACTGCTGCGGGACGAGTTGATCCGGCGCTTCGAGGCTTACGCCACCAAGGAACTCCCCTGGCCGCGCAAACGGCATGGGGTGCCGCCCGTTTAGGCTGGGAATTGGTGGTTTTCCGCCCGGCGCGGGAACCGGCCGGGCCTGGGCGCCGTCACAATTTGAGGAGAGACCTGTCTCTCTCCCCAAAAAGTGGCGGTTCTTTGCTGGCCGCAGTCAGGAGGCCAACCTTGCCAAACTCCCGTTTTCTCCGCCGGTTCCTCGCCGCCGCGGCGGCAGTGACCCTGCTCTGCGGGGGGCCGGTCACCGCCGCCCTGGCCGGACCCGCCCCGGCCTCGTCCACGCCCGCGCCCGGCGTGGGCGGAGGAGCGGTAGCGCCTCCCCCGGGAGGGTTTCTCTTCGTCACCCTCACCGATACCCACGTTGGCAGCGGGTCTGGGAACAGGGGTACCGGCGCGGTGGTGAGCGACATAGCCTCTCTGCCGAACCAGCCGGTCTTCGGGGTGCACGGCGGGGACGTCACCGAACTGGGAACCGCCGCGCAGTACGACCAGTACCGGTCCCTTACGGCGCCCCTGAAGTTCCCCGTCTACCACGTGCCGGGGAACCACGACGCGCGTTGGTACGACGCCGGCAAGGCCGGCTTTCAAAGCCGGTTCGGCCGGCCTTACCGCTCCTTTGATTACGGAGGGTACCACTTCATCTTGCTGGATACCTCCGTCAACGCCGAAACCCATGGCCACCTCGACCCTGGGCTGCTTGCCTGGCTGGCCGCCGACCTGCGCCGGACCGGGCCCCAGACGCCGGTGCTGGTCTTCAGCCACCACCCCCTCGGCTACGCCGAGTCCCGGTTTATCGACAACGACGACGAGTTCTTCCGGGCCGTCCGGGGTTACAACGTCATCGCTCTTTTCTCCGGCCACGGCCACCTGAATCTCACCTGGCGGCGCAACGGCATTGCCGCCTTCATGACCGCCGCGGCCATGGACAGCGGCTACAAGCTGATCGCCGCCGGCCCCGAGGGCCTCAGCGTCTACAACAAGGTCGCGTCCCAGCCCCCGGCCCTGGTCGCGCGGGTGCCCGCTCACCCGGTCGTGACGGGCGCCCTGGCCATCGCCGCGGCCCGGCCGGCCGGGGATGGAGATCACCTGAACTTGCAGGTGCAGGCTAGCGGTCTGGCGAATTTGCCAAGTGACGGCGAGTACCGGTTCGATCTCGGGGTGTGGCGGCCGCTGGGGAGCCCCGACGCCGTCTCCGGCTCCGGGAGCTACGGCTTTGCGTTGAGCGCGGCGGCCCTGGCGCCCGGGCTGCACCGCGTGGCGATCCGGGTGACCGGCGCGGACGGCGGGCTCTGGACCGACAGCGCCCTGTTCTGGCGCGGCGGTCCGGGGGCGCGGCTGGTATGGGACTTCGCCACCAAAGGCGGCGTCCAGGCCTCTCCAGCCATTGGTGGCGGGGTGGTGTACGCCGCTTCCGACGATGGTTTCGTGTATGCCATCAAGGAGCAGAGCGGCGGATTGATCTGGCGGTACCAGGCCGGCGGCGCGGTGATCGCCTCCCCGGTGTTGTCCGGTGACACCGTCTATGCCGGGTCGGCCGACGGAAAGGTCCACGCCCTTGACGCGGCGCAGGGGGTGCCGCGCTGGACCTTTGCGGCGGGGGCGCCGGTGCTGGGCTCGCCCCTGGTTCGCCAAGACATGGTGTATGTCGGGACCATGGGCGGGAAAATGTTCGCCTTGGACCGCTCCAGCGGCCAGGTGCGCTGGATCTTCGCGGCGGGTGGACCGATCCGATCAGCCGCGGCCTATGGCCAGGGTGGGGTCTACTTCGGGGCCTGGGACGGAAAGGCCTACGCCCTGGACGCCGCCAGCGGAAGGCAGCGGTGGGCCACCCAGCTCGCCGCCAGCGCCTATTACGCCCCGGCGGCGGCCGCTCCCGCCTACGACCGGGCCCGGGTCATCTTCACCAGTTCGTCCGGCCCCAGGACCGGCGGCGTGGGGGTGTGGGCCCTTAGCAGCCAGGACGGACGAATCCTCTGGCGGCTCTCCCGGGCGTCGGGGTTTGCCAGCCCGCTCTTGCGGGACGGGGCAGGCTTCCTAAGCACCGCCGGCGGCGAGGTCTACTCGTTTAACCCGGTCTCCGGCGCCATGGGGTGGTCCACGCCCCTGAAAGCGAGCCTGTACAACTCGCCGGCCGCCTTGGGCGACCAGGTGGTGGTCGGGACCCTGGCCGGGACCATGGCGGGGCTGGACCGGCTGGGGAGGGGCGTCCGGTGGAGCTTTCAGGTCGGCACCGACTTCCTCTTCGCTTCCCCGGGAGCGGCGGACGGGCGCCTGGTGGTGGCCGGTTCCATGGACGGCCACCTCTACGCCATTGGGGTCGAGGCGGGCTCGCCCCCGCCGGTGGCGCGCTTCCCTGACCTGGAGGGTCACTGGGCGGCCGGGGCGGTCCAGACCCTGGCCGGCCTGGGGCTGGTCCGCGGGTTTCCGGACGGCGCTTTTCACCCCGAGCGCCCGGTGACCCGGGCGGAAATGGCGGCCATCCTGGCGCGGTACATGGGCGTCTCCGGCCCCTCGGCGGGCTTTGCGTCGCGGCTCTCCGACCTGAGGGAAAACTGGGCGGCGGCGGATGTCGCGGCGCTGGAAGAGAGGGGCATCGTCGCCGGCTACCAGGTCGGCGACGGGAAGGTGGCGGCGGGCTCAACGAGGCTGGTCTTCCGCCCTGAGGAGGCGGTAACGCGGGCGGAGGCGGCTGTGCTGGTGGCGCGGGTGCTGGGCCTGGCGGTACCGGCGGGCGGCGTCAGCCCCGGCCCGGGCGACCTGGTCGACCTGGCGGGACACTGGGCTCGCGAATCGATTGAGACCCTGGAGCGGTTCGGGGCCGTGCACGGGTTCGACGGGGGGAACGGCCGGCGCGTCTTCCGCCCGGACCAGCCTCTGTCCCGGGCCGAGGCGGCGGAACTGGTGGCGCAGACCTACGGGCGATAGGGGGAACAATAGGCGGGGCTGACCCGCCGGGGGAGGTACGGGCGTTGGAGGTCATTACCGTCCGCGAATTGAAGGACCACATCGGCCAGGAGGTCGAACTGCGGGGTTGGGTGTATAATTACCGGAGTTCGGGCAAGATCCAGTTCCTCATCCTGCGGGATGGGACCGGTCTCTGCCAGGCGGTGTTGGCCAGGGCCGACGTGGCCCCCGCAGTCTTCGAGGGCGCGCAGCGGCTGACCCAGGAGTCCTCGGTGGTGGTCAGGGGGCGGGTCCGGGAGGACCACCGGGCGCCCGGCGGCTTCGAGCTGAGTCTCTCGAGTCTGGAAATCGGGCAAATCGCGGCGGAGTACCCCATTACCCCCAAGGAACACGGCGTGGATTTCTTAATGGACCACCGCCACCTCTGGCTGCGGACCCCCCGCCAGGCGTCCATCCTGCGCATCCGGGCGACGGTGGTGAAGGCGATTCGGGACTACCTGGACCAACAGGGCTTCATCCTGGTGGACGCGCCCATCCTCACTCCCTCCGCGGCGGAAGGAACCAGCACCTTGTTTGAGACCGATTACTTCGGGGAGAAGGCCTACCTCAGCCAGAGCGGGCAACTGTACAACGAGGCGGCCTGCATGGCCCTGGGCCGGGTCTACTGTTTCGGGCCCACCTTCCGGGCGGAGAAGTCGAAGACCCGCCGTCACCTGACCGAATTCTGGATGGTTGAACCTGAGGCCGCCTACTGCGACCAGGAG
>JAJYMS010000252.1 GCA_021786825.1 Bacillota bacterium
AAACCGCATCAGCAATGGCTTCACCGAAGGTGTACACACCAAGATTAAGCTGCTGAAGCGCCTTAGCTTTGGTTTCCGGAATCTGCAGGTTTATGTCAGGAAGATGCTCCTTGCTTTCCTGCCGCCACTTTCAGCGGATCCATCACCACACTTATTGACTTAGAGCCTCGCCAGGCTTGCCTTGCCAGGGAACTCGTGGTATTATACAAACCGACTCGGCGCACGGGAGGTGATGATTCTTGGCCAACACGAAATCCGCCCTGAAGCGGGCGCAACTGGCAGTCGTTCGAACCAAGCGCAACGCCGCGGTGAAGTCGAAGGTGAAGACGGCCGCCCGCAAGGTGCAGAAGGCAGTCGCCGCCGGCAAAGCCGAAGAGGCGACGAAGGCCCTCCCGCAGGCCGCCAGTGTCATTGACCGGGCGGCGTCCAAGGGCGTCCTCCACAAGCGGACCGCCGCGCGCAAGAAGGCCCGCCTCGCCCGGCAAATCAACCGAATTTCGGGTTAGTTGCGCTTTTGCCGCTGACGTGAACCCCTGGCCGCTCAGGTGCGGACCAGGGGTTTTTGCGCGCTCAGCGGGTCAGTTCCACCAAGCAAAGCTCCAGGGCCAGCCGCGGCTCCTGGCTGGCGGACTTGAGGGCGACGTCCGCCTCCAGCACCCTCCCCAGCCCGGCGACCAGTTCCGCCCGGCTCAGGTGGCGGCCCTGCGCCAGGCAATTGCGGGCCACGAAGGACTTGACGCCGAGGGCCGTCTCGATCTCTTTGGGGGCCATGCCGCGCTCGGCCATCACCTTGGCCCCCAGGATCAGGCGAAGCTGCCGGGCGACCATAAAGAGTACCCGCACCGGCGGCTCCCCCCGGCGCAGCGCCTCTTTCAGCAGGTCCAGGGCGCGGTGCCGGTCCCTCGTCGCGACGGCGTCCACCAGGCGAAAGATACTCACCTCGCCCAAACCCGCCGCCACCGCCTCCACGTCGCCCCGCCCCAGAGGCCGCCCGGGACCGGCGTGGGTCAACACCTTTTGCAGCTCCTGGTTGACGAGGTGCAGGTTGTCGGCCGGAAGCCGCTCGGCCAGGGCCTCCGCGGCGCCGGGCTCGACCTCGGACCCGAGGGCGCGGGCGCGGGCCCGGATCCAGGAGCCGAGTTGATCCTGGCGCAAGGGGGCACACTCCACCGCCGCCCCGGCTTCCTCCAGCCGGCGGAAAGCGCGGCGCCGGCGGTCGACGGTCCCCGTCTGCACGAAGACCAGGACGGAAGTGGAAGGAGGATGGGCAAGGTAGCGTTCCAGCGCCGGGTCCATCCCCTTCTCCTCGGGCGGTGCCGCGGTTTCGCCCCCTCCCCCCCCGGACCGGGATGCCAGGAAAGGTGCGTCCACGATCACCACCATCCGCCGCTCGGCCAGGAAAGGCACCGTCTGGGCCAGGCCCAGCGGGGCGTCCAGGGGCTGCCCGGCTCCGTCGAACTCGGCGTAATTCATCTCGGCGTCGGCAAGGGGCCAACCGAGCGCCTTCTCTCGCAGGAGAGAGAGCAGGTCGTCGCGGAAAAAACCCTCCTTGCCGTGGATGAGGTAGACGGGGCGGACCTTGCCGCCCTCCAGTTCCTTGCGCGCCGCTGGGTAATCCATGAAGGAAAAAACACCCCCGCCTGCGAAATCCCTTCGGGCGGTTCTTGTCGATAGGTGGGTAACGAATGCTTAGAATTTCGACAGTGGTCGTCCTGACCCTGCTTCTGGCCTCACTGGCTTTCGGCGCCCAGCACCTGGCCAGGGAAAGTCAGGCTTCTCTCTTGGCTTTCCACAGCCCTTACCTGGCCTGGCTGCCGCCGTTGCCCCCGGCCGAGCCCCCGCGCTTGCCGCTAACCGGTCAGGTGGTGCTGCTGATGGCCGACGGGATGACCGACGAGGTCTCCTGGCGCATGCCGGCCCTGCAGTACCTGCGCTCCCGGGGAGCTTCGGCCGGCCTGGCCCTGGCCGCCCCCACCCTGACACCCGCCTCGTGGGCCACCACCCTGACCGGGGCGGTCCCGGAGATCCACGGGACCGTGGCCGGCGGGCCGGTCACGGCCGACCACCTGCTGCGCGGACTCAAGGGTTCGGCCCTGACCACGGCGGCTTACGCCGGCGGGGCCTGGCGGGACCTCTTCGGGCCCTGGCTCAACCAGTTCGTCGAGTTTCCCGCCGACGTCCCCCCGGACGATTCCCTGGCTCTCGGGCCGCTGAGCGGACTGCTGTCCAGCCGGCCCGCCCTGCTGGTGATCCAGACCGACTACCTCGCGCGGGCGGGAGCGCGATACGGCACGGCGGGGCCCGAATACCGCGAGGCCGCCGCGCAACTGGACGTGCTCCTCACCCGGGTGGTCTCCGGCCTGAACCTTGACCAGGCAACGGTGGTGGTCACGGCGGGCTACGGGCTCACCCCCCGCGGGCGGCACGGCGGCATGGAGAGGACGGTGGCCCGGGTGCCGCTGGTCATGGCGGGGCGCGGCGTCCAGCACGGGGTGTTCGCCCCGATCCCCCAGGTGAACCTCGCGCCGACCCTGGCGGTGCTGCTGGGGATCAGGCCCCCCGCCGAGTCCGCCGGCCGCCCGGCCGCAGAGTTGCTGCGGGTGGACGGCAATCACCCGGGGCTCGCCCGGGCGCGGGACGTGGAGGCCGCCAGCTACCGCCATGACCTGCAAGTCCTGTGGCTGCAACCGGGAGTCGCTCCGCCGGCCACCCCCGGCGGGAGCCTCTCGGGGACTTCCGAGGCCGACCTGAAAACCCTGGAATCGGCCGCTCAGAGCGCACGGCAGGCCAGGCTGCGCGAGGAACGCCTCGCCCGCCTGCCCTGGGGCGGGGGCGTCATCGCCGCCGCCTTGCTGCTCCTGGTCTTGCTGGCCTGGCAGCGCGGCCTCTTCACCTTCGCCCTGGGGCCCGGGGTGTACTTCGCGGCCTACTACGCTCTTTTCTGGGGGCCCTGGAGCTTCGGCCCCTTTTTCCCGGGGCACGCCCTCTCCTTCAGCTGGAGCGCGGTGAATCCCCTGGCCGCGGTCCCCGCCTTCTGGCGCCAGCGGGCCGCGGAGGCGCTGATGGCCGCGGCGCTGGCCGCCCTGGTCAGCGGCCTGGCCCTGCGGTTTCCGGCCTCCCGGGGGCGGGGCGGGCCCTCCCGGTCAGGCCGCGCCAGGGGCCCCGTCGCCCGCCCGGTCGCCCCGGTGGTGGCCGGTTTTCACCTGGCCCTCACCATCTGCCTGGTCCTCGCCCTGCAGGTGGCTTATGCCTGGGTCATGGACGGCCCGCCCTACGGCCTGTTCCTCCCTGACCCCGGAAGGTTCACGAAGCTTCAGTTGGACTTGCTGCAACTCGAGGTGGTAGGCTGCAGCGCCCTTGGGCTGGGTCTGCTCACCCGCCTGGCGGGCCCTCAGGGCCGCGCCTGACCACCCAGGTAGGCTTCGATCACCTCGGGGTTGTGGAGCAGTTCGGCGCCGCTCCCTTCCAGGACGACCGCGCCGTTCTCCAGCACGTAACCGCGGTGGGCGAGCCCCAGGGCGAGGTTGGCGTTCTGCTCGACCAGCAGCACCGTGGTGCCCTCGCGGTTGATCCCGGCGACGTGCTTGAAGACCTCCTCCACCATCATCGGCGCCAGCCCAAGGGACGGCTCATCCAGGAGCAGCAGCTTGGGATGGGCCATCAGCCCTCTGCCGATG
The DNA here is from genome assembly GCA_021786825.1 of Bacillota bacterium. Classification (GTDB taxonomy): domain Bacteria; phylum Bacillota; class Sulfobacillia; order JAMDAP01; family JAJYMS01; genus JAJYMS01. Next base: position 3,678 of record JAJYMS010000252.1, read on the forward strand.
GCCAGCATCTGCTGTTCTCCCCCCGAGAGCGACCAGGAGTAGCTCCGGGCGCGATTGCGCAGGTTGGGGAACAGGGCCAGGATCCGGTCGATGTCCGACGCGATCAGCGCCTCCCGGTGACCCAGGGCATAGCCCGCCACCTGCAGGTTTTCGATGACGGTCAGGCCCGGAAAGACCCGGCGCCCTTCGGGCACGTGGGCAATGCCGCGCCGAATGATCCGGTCGGCGGGTTGTCCCGCGATCTCCGCCCCCATAAAGCGGATCGTTCCCCGGGCGGGGGCGAGGATGCCTCCCAGCGCCCTGAGAAGGGTCGTCTTGCCGGCGCCGTTGGTGCCCACGAGGGTGACGATTTCGCCCCCCTCCACCCGGAGGGAGACGCCGCGCAGGGCCTGCACGGGGCCGTAGTAGACGTCGAGGTCCACGACCTCAAGCATGCTGCCCGGTCCCCTTTCCCAGGTAGGCCTGGATCACGGCCGGGTCGCGGCGGACCTGGTCCGCCGCGCCCTCGGCGATCTTGGCCCCGTAATTCAGCACCGTGATGTGGTGACAGACGGTCATCACGACCTTCATGTCGTGCTCAATCAGGATGATCGTCGCCCCGAGTTCGGAGTTGATCCGGCCGATCAGTCCAATCAATTCCTGCTTTTCGCTGGGGTTCATCCCGGCGGCCGGTTCGTCCAGCAGCAGAAGTTTCGGCTCGGTGGCCAGGGCCCGGGCGATCTCGAGCAACCGCTGGGGCCCGTAAGGCAGGTCAGAGGGCAGGTCGCGAGCGCGGGCGCCCAGGCCCACCAGATCCAGCATCCGGCGGGCGACCGCCTGGATTTCCCTTTCTTCGCGGCGCGCCCACGGCATCGCCGAGAGGGTCGACAGCAGGCCCGCCCCGGACCGTCCGTGCCGGGCCACGGCCACGTTGTCCTGGACCGTGAGCCGCGGGAACAGGCGGGTGTTCTGAAAGGTTCGGGCGATCCCGAGCCGGGTGCGGTCGGAGGGCCGGTGGCGGTTGATTCTCGCCCCGTTGAACAGGACCTCTCCCCTGGTCGGGGTGTACTGGCCGCTCACCAGGTTAAGGGTGGTCGTCTTGCCGGAGCCGTTGGGGCCGATGAGACCCCTGACTTCGCCGGGGCTGACGGTCATGTCCAGGTTGTCCACCGCCAGGACGCCGCCGAAGGATTTGCTGAGGCCCCTGAGTTCCAGCAGGCTCACCGCGGCACCCCCACCAACCGGGCGTACACCCGGCGGGCCATTCCGGCCAGCCCCTCGGGCAAGAAGATCAGGATGGCCAGCAGCCCCAGGCCGTAGATGGCCATGTACCAATCCCTCAAACCCCGCAGCCACTCCGGCAGGTAGGTGAGCAGCACCGCCCCGGCGATGGCCCCGGGGATTGAGCCGCGCCCGCCGATCATCAGCATGGCGATGACCTGCACCACCACCTCCAGGGTGAAGGCGTCCGGGCTGATAAATGTGGCCAAGCTGGCATACAGCGCCCCGGCGATGCCGCCGATGGTGCCCGAGAGGGAAAAGGCCATCACCTTGACCCGGGTGACGTTCACGCCCATCGCTTCGGCGGCCAGTTCGTCGTCCCGGGTCGCTTCCATCGCCCGGCCCAGGCTGGACCCTTTGAGCCGGTACAGCCCCAGCACCACCAGGGCGAGCAGAGCCAGGGAGAGATAGTACATCCGGAAGGGGGTGTTGAGGACCAGCGGACCCAGCCGGGGCGCCGGGATGCCCCGGATGCCATTGGGCCCCCCGGTCAGCTTGTCCAGGTTTACCGCCAGCAGCCGCACCGCCTCGGCGAAACCGATGGTCGCCATGGTCAGGTAGTGGGTGCGCAGCTTGAGGGTGGGCAGGCCAAGAAGCACGCCGGCGAAGGTGGTTACCGCGATGGCCGCCAGC
>JAJYMS010000155.1 GCA_021786825.1 Bacillota bacterium
ACCGAAGTAGAGCCCGCGAAGACTCGCCAGCAGGTGCACCGGGTCATCCGGGTCGGCAATGCCGCGCAGGAGCTTGAGCAATTCGCGCACTTCCACGCTGTCCGCGAAAGTCTCGGCCCCGGCCACCTGGTACGGCAGGCCCTCGGACTCCAGGGCGCGGGCGTACAGATCCATATGCTTCTTGCGTCGCAGCAGGATGAGGAAGTCCCCCGGCCGCGCCGGGCGTGCGACGCCGGCGCAAGCCCGGGCGATCCACCGGGCGATTCGCTGCGCGTCCAGTTCCGCGATGGTCTGCGCCCGGTTCCATTTGATCTTGCCGACGGTGATGACGCGCAGGCCCTCGACCCCGGCCACTCCACCAGCCCGAATGCCGTTGACCGGCGCAAAGGCCGCCTGGTACCGCGTGGCCTGGGCCGGAAGAACCCCCTCGAAAACAGAAGTTACCCACGATCCGATGGCGTGCACGGAGCGGAAGTTGGTGGTCACGGTCACGACGTCACCGCCGGTCTGCTGAGTACGCTGTTTCACCAGGTTGTACGTGGCGATGTCGGCCCGGCGGAAGCGGTAGATGGATTGCTTGGGGTCGCCCACCACGAAGAGCGAGCCGGGGCGCGGCGCAACCCGGCGCCAGTCCGTTTCGTCATCCGGCGTACCGGCGAGCAGGAACATGACCTCCGCCTGGACCGGGTCGGTGTCTTGGAACTCGTCGATCAACAAGTGCGTGTGGCGCTGGGCGAAGTAGCGGCGGACCTCCGGGTTTTCCCGCAGCAGCGCGGCCGAACGCATGAGGAGGTCTTGAAAGTTGAGCCGTCCCGTCACTCGCCGGCGCTCCTCGTAGTGACTTGCCGCCGGCAGCACCGCCTCGATCAGAACGCTGTGCCGGTGCTCCCGCCACGCCCACAGGGTTGGCTGCACCCACCCGGCCCGGAAGGCCTCGAACTGATCGCCCGCGTCCTTCGCGGTATCCTTGGAGTCCCAGCGGTTTAGCGTGGGCTGAAGTTCCTTGTCCAGAATCTCCAGCGTCCTTACGACCTGGCGGTCCTCCCCCGGACGGAATACCCGGTTGCGATGAAGGGCCCGCCGCAGCGCCGTCTGCAAGGGGTCCCACCCCTTCTCCGGACGCGACTGGGGTAACAGCTTCCCCACCCGGGCAGCAAAGAGGCTCAGGGCTTGGCGCGCCCTTGCCAGGTCGGGACGCGGCACGGCTTGGCGGAAGACCTCCAAATCGGGGTACAGGGCCAGGCGGGCGTACGTCTGCTGAAGGTCGGACAGGCTCACGCCCAGTTCGTCGAGCTGGGTCAACCCTGTCGAACCCGAAAAGCGCAGTTCGTCAAGGTATTCGGACCAGGCCTGGGCCCGCAGCACGGCGTCCTCATCTCCCTGGAGTTCCTCGAAGCAGGGATCGAGCCCGGCCTCGATGGGACGTTCCCGCAGCAGGCGGGCACAAAAGGAGTGAATGGTGCCGAGGAAACAGCGGTCCAGATCGGCCAGGGCCTCCGCCAGCCGGCTGCGCTTGAGTGGGTCCACCTCCTTGCGAACAGCCTCTTCCAACTCCAGTTGAAAGCGTTGCCGGAGCTCCGCCGCCGCCTTGCGGGTGAAGGTGACGGCTGCCATCCGCTCCACCCGGGCCTCGCCGGAGCTGACCAACGCCACCATCCGCCCCACCAGGCTGGTGGTCTTACCCGAGCCGGCTCCCGCCTCGACCAGCAGGTTGGTCTTCAAGTCGGTCAGAATCCGCTCCCGGGCGGTGGCATCAGGGAGACGCGCAGGACCGGGCGGCGCGGTTGGCGGCGGCGCGTGGTTGGGTGGCGGCGCGGTTGGCGGCGGCGCGTTCCCCCGGGGTGTCCGCTTACCCATACTGCCGCAACCTCAGCAGGGGCTCCAGGCGGCGGTCCCCCGCCTCCAACTTCAGCCGCGTCTGCTCGGCCGCCTCGCCCCCGCCGCAGACCTCGGCGTAGTCGCAGATCTCGCAGCCGTAACCGTCCTCCGCCGCCACAAAGGTCCCGGCTCCAGCCAAATCGAAGAGGGTGGCGAGCACCGCGGCGGCATCCCCCCGCCGGTTCTGCATGCGGTTGATCCTGCGGCCCTCCCCCTTTTCGGTGGGGAAAAGGTAGCCGGCGGTTATCACTCTCGCCTCCGGGTCTGTGCCTTGGCTCCGCAAGACGTGCTCCACCGCCACCGCGTACAGCGCGTGCTGGACCTGGCGTCCCCGCTTCCAGTAATCCTCGTCCTCGTAGCCGAAAGCGCTGCCGGTCTTGTAATCCCAGACCTGGTACCAGTGCTGGTCCCTCTCGCCGATCCCGTCGCGGCGGTCCACCCGGTCGACGCGTCCGCACAACTGAAAGGCCTCCCCCTGGCCAAGCTCGATCCGCACCGGCTCCGCCTGCCCGACCTCACCGGGAGGGACCGGTTCGTCGAAGCCGAAAGCGAGTTCAAAGTAGCGCGGGGTACTCACGGCTTCCGGGCTCGTCTCCAACTTCAGAAAGAGTTCGACCGAGCGCAGGAGTTCCTGCCGCTCGTACTCGAAGACCTGCTCGCCCGGGGGCGGAACCTCGCGGCGGAATTCTTCAATCGCCTGGCCGGCTAACCGCAGCAAGTGGTCGCGGTGCTCCGGCGAGGGGCGCGATACCCCTTTCTGGCGCAGCTCGCGCAGGAAGCGGCAGAACAAGTCGTGCAGCAACCTGCCCCGCTGCAAGGCGTCCAGCCATCGGGAAGGGTCATATGGCAAGTCGTCCGGGGGCTTGACGTGCAAGACGTAGCGGAAGAAGTAAGCCAGCGGACAGGTGCCCAGTTTTTCGATGGCCGAGGCCGACAGGACCAGCTCCGCGTTGCGCCGCGGGTCCAGGCTGTCCGGATCGGGTTTGATCTGGCCGTCGTAGGGGGTGACGCTGTCCGAATCGCGCCCCTCTTGCGCCGTAAGCCCCTGGTCAAGGCCCGGGTGCAGGCGCCGGACGGCCTCCGCCGCGGGGATCAGCCGGTCGCCGTCGATGATCCGGCCCATCCACCAGTCGGTGGGGTCCAGGGGCGTGCTGGCCTCCTTGTCCCCGGCTGGCGGGCCGCAGCCGACGGGCGCCCCCAGGGACCGCCCAAGCTCCGAGTAGTCAGCCTCGGGCCGGCGCTGCCGCAAGCGGTAGGCCTGAAGCAGGATCGAGGCCGGGAAAACCGCCCGGTCCTCCACCGGATCAAAGGAGGCGTAGCTGAAAGTGACGTGACCTCGCAGCCCCGCCAAGGCGAGGGCCAGGGCGAAGGTCTTCTCCTTGACGCGTTCGGCGGCCACCGGAAGGTCCGGAGAAATCCGCTGCCGCTCTTCGTCGAGCAATACGGGGTCCTGCAGGCCCGCCCCGGGGAACCGCCCCTCGTCCAGACCGAGCACGAAGACCTGCGTTCGCCCCGCGTAGCCGCACCGGCGCCAACCGGTGACGTGGATGTGCCCCGGACGCGGCCCGGAACTCCCGACGCGGAGTTCCGTAACCAGGGCGGTAACTCGCTGGACGGCGTCGGCCATAGGCATGGAACCCGCGCTCGCCTCGGCCGCCTGGGGCTCTCGGGGCGCGTCGGCCGCCTCGGTCAGCCGGTCCCGCAGGGCCTGTCGGGCAGCCGCGTCGCTGTCCGAGGCAATCACCGCGCAGCGGTCCAGAATGGCGGCCAGGCCGGCGCAAAGGTCCGACAGGTTGACCTCCCCGGATGCCTCGGGCAATGCCTCGGGCGGGCCTGGCAGAGCCTCCAGCAGATCGACCAGCCAGCGTTTCAGGAGGAGCAGCGTCCGCCCCTTCCGTTGGAGCGCCGCGGGGTCCGGGGGGGCGTCTGGGTGCTCCGCCTGGGCGACCAAGGCCGCCTGGGCGACCAAGGCCGCCTGGGCGACCCGGGCCTCGTGTTCGCGCAAGGCCGCGTCAAGGGCCGGAAGATACCGGTCCCGCCCCCAGCCGATCCCCAACCGCCTCAGGGTCCGCGCGAAGGCCAGGCCGGAAGGGCGGTGGCCATCCTCATCCGTAGGAGGCTCCAGGTCCCCGGCCGCCAGGGCCCGGCGCAGGGCGTCCGCCCCCCAATCGGTCGCCAGCCAACGAAGGCAGGCCATGACCGCTCGCCCCGGGCGGGTGGTCAGCACCGGGACGCCCTCGGCAAACGTAACGGGCACGGCGAGTTTCCGGGCCACTCCCTCGATCACGCGGGTGTAGTGGTCGGTCTCGGTGCAGATCAATTCCACCTGATCCAGGGGAGCACCGGCACCCAGGATGCGGCGAAAGACCTCCCGCACCTCGTTGTGGGTGCTGTTGGCGTGGAAGATGGAAATGCGTTCCGCCGCTGGAGCGTGGGCCGGGTCGAACAGCCAGGACAACGGGTTTTCCCGGTCCGCCGAAGCCGCCGCGTCCCCGGAGGGTGCTGGATCCGCCTCCCCGGTGCCCGAACCCCTGAGCAGCCAGCAAACGGCAGGCGCCTCGAGCCCGAAGACCGGATCCTGCCCCAGGATGCGCCGGCGCCCCCGGGTGACCGCCTCGACCAGGGCGCGTTCCAACCCTCGCAGCGGCAGGGCGGCGGGGATCAAGTACAGGGGACCGTCCCCGCCTTGAGGCTTCCCAACTGCCTTGTCGCGCCTCCGGTCGAGGGCCAGGCGCAGTACATCAGCCCGGTCCACGAGCCTCCGCTCCTTGAGCCGCCGCTCGTATCCCTGGAGCAACGCCACAAACTCGCGGCCCTTGTCGGGATCGACGAAGTGCCCGGAGGACAGATCCCCGGCGCGAATCCCCGCCAGCCGCACCTCGATCACGGAGGAATAGACCGCACTCACCAAACCGGGGGTCTGGGCCACCCGCGCAAAGTAGCCGCGGCCCGGGGCAGCGGACCTGCCCACCTCGGCCAACGCCTCTTCCACCAGGAGGCCGGCGGTAACCTCTCCAACCTCGCGCAACCCTTGCCGCGCCAGGTCCACCTGAACCAGCTCGGAGGCGATGTTGGTGGCCGTCGCCGGCCGCAGGTCTAGCCACGGCACACCCGCCAGCACCACCTGCTCCAGCAGTTGTTGTCCCGCCGACAGGTTCGGCACGACCAGTACCTTCTCGGCCGTGGGGTAGTCCCGGATGGTCTGGGCCAACTCGGAAACCAGGCGGTTGGGGTGCATGGAGACCTCCGCTCGGACCTGGCGCGGGAAAAGATCGCTGAGAACAAGTCGCCCCCGTGAAAAGGCCGAAACCAGGCCTGATACGTAGCATCAGTGATCTCAATCCTATCCGGCAACGCCACCCGGGTCCCCGGGTGGCGGTAGGCCGGCCACGGGCGCACGTTCCCTATTCCACTTGCCTCTGCAAGGTTTCCGCCCCCGCCGTTCGCCGGATTCCATTAGCCTATATAGCCAATTTCTATCGGCCAAGTAAATCGGCCCATGGGGGGGGCGCTCACTGCCGGTCCAAAAGGACAACTACATAACTCAGGACGTCGTCGCGCTGAAACGGCGCGCCATCGGACTCCTTAGGAAGACCCCGGGGGGAAAACAGTCGGGTCGGCCGGATATCCGTGATCTCAAGCCAGTAGAGTGTCT
>JAJYMS010000210.1 GCA_021786825.1 Bacillota bacterium
ACCGGGTTGTCGAGGGCCATCGTGGCGGTCCCTGCCCTGATCAGCGTCCCCAAGCCCTGCTCCATCCCCTCGTAGAGGGTTTTCGTGTCGGCCCTGGAGGCCCGTTGCTGGCGACTCGCCAGTACTTTCGAGGTTTCTTTCTGGGCGGCCGGGAAGTCGGTGCGGTTCTTCTTGTCCCCCGTGGCCGTGTAGTCGGTGGGGAGGTCCTGCAGTTTCTTGATGCCCAGGGCAAGCTCTTCCACCTCCGCGGCTTTTTCGAACGCCACGGCTTGGCGGTCCCCTGCCCTGGCCATGCTCTCCAGGCTTCGGTAGGACACCAGGCCCAGGACTCCCATCAGAACGATGACGGAAAGAAATCCGGCGAGCAGCTTCGTGCGAATGGTCATTTTCACGCCAAGGAAGCCCCCTTCAGCGGCACCTGTTGGTGGAATTGGGAGTAAGGGTTTCTACCCGCAAGCTCTTGCAAGTCTGGTGCCAATCGGCAATCAGGCCGGCCGCCAACGCCGTGAGGCGGTGGCAGGTAACGGGGCGCGGGTGCCGTCTGGAGCCTCCTGGGCCGCGATCTCCTCGGTAACCTCCTGAAGTGCAAATTTTTCGTACCCTCAGTGAAATTACTGCGCCGCGATACCGACTGGATGTTTACTGACCAGTTTCCCACCTGGTGCGCCGGTCTCTCTCGCCGGCCGAAGCCAAAAGGAAGAAAGGCGCCCTGCCGAGCGGCCGGTGCGCCTTTCTGAGAGGTCTGGGCCGGTGATCGGTTACACCGAACGCAGCGAGCCACCGTCGACGCAGAGGGTCGTCCCGGTGATGTAGCTGGCGGCCGGGGAAGCCAGGAAAACCACTGCGCTGGCATATTCCTCCGGGCTGCCGTACCGCCCCAGGGGAATGCCGGATTCGTGCTGACGGCGGATCTCCGCCGCCTGCCGTCCTTCTTTCCGGGCCTGGGCCTCATCGAGCTGCCTGACCCGGTCGGTCTCGATCCTCCCGGGCGCCACGTTATTGATCAGGATGTTGTCGGGGGCCAGCTCGACCGATAAGGTCTTGGCCAGCCCGATCACTCCGGCGCGGATGGCATTGGACAGAACCAGCCCGGGGATGGGTTGCTTGACGGATACGGAACTGACGTTGATAATCCGGCCCCCACCTTGAGCGCGCAGGTGTGGGACCGCCGCCCGGATGAGGCGCACCGCGGAGAGCAGGTTCAACTCGAAGGCGCGCTGCCAAGTCTCGTCGTCAAGGTCCATGAAGGCGCCCGGCGGCGGGCCACCCGCGTTCGTGACCAGGATGTCAAGCCGGCCCCACCTGGCGACCGTCTGCTCTACAAGGCGGGAAATGTCAGCCGCCACCGTGACGTTACAGGGTTGCCAGGCGACGTCAGCCCCGGTTTCCCGCTTGATCTCCTCAGCCGACCGTTCAAGAGCCGCCGGGTCCCGGCTCGAGATCATCACCCGGTTGCCCGCCTCCGCCAGCCCTTTGGCCACCGCCCTGCCCAGGCCCTTGCTGGCGGCGGCCACCAGAGCTACCCTTCCTTCCGGCTTCAGGTCCAACCACATCACTCCCAGGTAAGTTTATCCGAATGGGGGGGGATAAGGGTGGAGTCAGGCAGGTGGGGCGGCGGAACGTAGATGGCCACCCGGTTGCGCCCGGCCTGCTTGGCCGCCTCGTAGAGCGCCTGATCGGCCCCCTCCAGTAAACTCCGCTGATCTTTGGCCTGGCTAGGGAAACTGGCTATGCCACTGCTGATGGTCACGCCGGCAATCTTCGCCCCCTTGTACTCAAAGCAATGATTCTCCACCGCCTGGCGGATATCCTCCGCCAACTTGACCGCCGCATCCACCGCCAGGGGGGTCAGCACGACGAACTCCTCTCCTCCATAGCGCGCCGCTATCCCCCGCTGCCCTACCTCGCGCCGCAGAACCTCACCCACCTGCCGCAGGACCTCGTCCCCAAACATATGCCCGTAGGTATCGTTGTAGTCCTTGAAATGGTCCAGGTCCGCCAGAATCAGCGAGACCTGGCCGCCGTCGCGATGTGCGGCGGCAAAGTCCTCATCCAGCCGCTGGTAAAAATACCGGTGGTTGTAGAGCCCGGTAAGTTGGTCCGTGCTCGCGGCGTGCTCCAACTCCTGGTACAAGCGGCTGTTTTCCAGGATCACCGCCGCCTGGGTCGCCAACAAGGTCACCAGCCGGAGGTGGTTCTGGTTATAAGCGTGGCTGTAGTGGCTGGCCAGGCAGATGGTGCCGAGGACCCGTTCCCCGGTCTTGAGGGGCGCCACCAACAAGGAGCGGCCGGTTCCCTCCACCGGCAGTTCAGGGCGGACGCGGCGTTCCTTCCAGGTGTCATAGACCAGCGCACCCTGCCCTGTCACCGCCACGCGAACCTGCAGGCCGCCTCCACCCAGCGGGATGACGTCTCCGGGCGAAGACCGCCTCTCGACTCCCTCACAACTGGCCTTCAGCACCAGGGTATCGGTCTTCTCGTCCAGCAGGCTGATGCCCACGGTTTGACAGTCGGTGATCGTCCGCGCGGCCTCCAGGACTCCCTCCAGGAGCTTGTCCCGGTCGGAAACGCCCATCAGTTTTCCGACCAAGGTCAACACGCGGTTGGTCTGGCCGATTCTGCGGTACAAGACCAGCACGTGGCCCAGCAACAGGAGCGGCAAGGCCAGCACCAGGAAGGTGACCGCCCCCAGGTTGCGGTACAGCACGATCAGCAAGGTGCCAAAAGGAATGGTCACCAGGTAAGTGAGGGCATCCCACAACAAGGCCTCGCGGACCGCGTGAACGTTGAGGCGGCCGACCCGCAGCGAAAAATTGGTCACCACCAACAGGTTGTTGACCACGTAAAAGGCGGCTACAAAGGCGAGCATCGCCAACGAGGAGGTGAAATCAAAGTGGAAGTCCGACCCGAGGTTTCCTCCCGCCCAGCGGTAGACCCGGGCCGAAACGGCGATGGAAATAGCCTTCTGGGCGACGTTGAATACCATGGCCATCGGACGCCGACCGCGTTTCAGGAGGCCGTTGCCGATGACCGTCCCGAGGGCTCCCAGCCACACGGCCGTGCCCGCGTGGTAGAGGACGACGGAGGCCAGCAAAGCCGCGGTGTCGACCGAGGCCGTCCCGAAAGGCAAGGGAATCGTCGCCCAGCTCGCGGCCGCCTGCAACAAAGCCAGCAAGGCCAGCGCTAAGCAAAGGTCGCGGCCGAGGACGGGAAAGGCTTGGACAAGCAGCACAGCACCTACCAGGGCTACCACGATCTCGTAGACCTGGTGCGTACTGAGGGGTCGTCCCTTAACCATAGCCACCACCCCGGTAAACCAGAAAATCCCCCGACAGGTGTCGAGGGACAGGCAACGTCCTGCGTCATGCCCACGGTAGTCCGGCCGTTGCACCGTTCGGTGCGACCCGTGACGTTGCGCCCGCCCCCCGGCGGTTGCCTTTTCGAATGGCAAGCTTTGCTGTTTTAGGATAGCTTATTCAAATTATAGCAGCCTTGGCGACACCCGTCCACAGGAGTCTTGATCATTGATCAGACCCATCAAAGGCTTTGAACCGCTCACGGAGCCGGCTGGGTCACCCGCTTGACCAGGTCGTCGAGTTGGACCCGCTCCAGGGCCGAACTGGCAAACCCGTCGGACCCGATGACGTAAACGCTAGGTGCCCCTCCCACCACTTCGTAGTCGGCCGGCCCGCTCCCCGAGAGCAAGCGCGTCTGGGGGGCCAGGAAGACAACCAGGCGAGTGCCAGCTTTGAACTGATCTCGTGCGGCCGGCAGGTGTCCGTAAACTTCCCCCGCCAGGTCACCGCGCAAAGGCCGCAAGACCTCGACGAGCAGCCCGTCCCTTTCGACCTCTTTGACCTCCACCAGCGCGGCCAATTGAGCGCGGGACAAGAGTTCATCCAGGGTCAGGGCCGCGGCATGAGGGCTGGCACCCCGGCTGACTGGCTGGCTGCTGGCAGCCACTTCGGCCTCTCCCGTCCGGCCGGCGCCGCCCTGGTCGGCAACGTCACCCAGGCTCTTGGTTGTTTCCGGGGTGTCAAGTTTGTCGTTGGCCAACTTCGGCTCGCTCTGCTCTCCTCCGGCGGCGCCCGCTCCGTTCGCGTCAAGCGGCATCTGCCCGGGCTTCGCGGCTGCGCCGGAGCGGATTGGCGCCGCCTGATCGGCATGGGAAACTGACCCGGCGTTCGGGAGGTCCCCCGGCTGGTGGAGGGCCACGGCCAGGACCACTACCGCCGCCGCGGCCAGCCCGCCGAGGGAAACGAGCCACCAGGGCCGCCGGGCCGGGACCGCCGCCGGGGCATCAACCTGCTGGATGCGGCGGCGAACCCCGTCGCGCATGGAGTCCGAGAATCGCCAGCCTGCCATGGCGCCGTGTTCGAAAGCGTGCTTGAGCAATTGTAGTCGGCGCTCAAAGCTGTCGTCGCTCATCGCTCCGCCTCCTCCCGGGGAAGCCGGGCCTTCAGCATCACTCGGGCCCTGTACAGGCGGCTCTTGATCGTCCCCGGGGTCTCCCCGAGCATCCGGGCAATCGTGCCAACCGGTTGTTCCTGGTAGTAGTACAAGGCGACTACCTCGCGATAGTGGGCAGGGAGGCTCATCACCGCCTCCAGCACCGCCCGGCGTCCGTCTTCTTCGACCATCCGGGCCTCGGCGTCCGGGGCATGGCTCTGGTAGCTGGAGAGGTCCGATTCCAGGGTTTGACTGCGCCAGGAACGCGACCGCAGGCGGTCGCGGCAGAGGTTGACCGTGATGCGGTAGATCCAGGTGGAAATGGAACTCTCTCCCCGAAAAGTCTCCAGGTTGCGGTAGACCTTGATGAATACCTCCTGCGCCAGGTCCTCGGCCAGGTGGCGGTCGCGGAGGTAAAAGTAGGCGAGGTGCAGCACCTTATCTCCGTACGCGTCCATAAGCCGCTCCAGGGCCTGACCCCGGTCCGTCTCCCACAACTGGCGGATCCCGTGGTCCACCAGGGCGGAGTCCATCCTGAAATCCTCCTCCAGCCAGTTAGACGTCCTCAGACGTCAAGCGGTTGCGGCCTGGGCGGCCTTCAGCGCCACCCGTGCGGCGGTCAAGGTCCGGTCGATGTCCTGGTCACTGTGAACGGTGGAGAGGAAACCAGCCTCAAACTGGGAAGGCGCCAGGTAGATCCCCTGCTCCAGCATACGCTGGAAGTACACGCCGAACTTCTTGGTGTCCGCGGTGAGGGCCGACTCGTAGTCCGTCACCGGCCGGTCGGTGAAAAACAGCCCGAACATTGAGCCGAGGCCGTCCACCTGCCATCCTTCACCCAACTCGCCGATGATCTCCCGCAGTCCCCCGACCAGGCGCTGCGTGAGGGCAGCCAGCCATTCGTAGGTGCCTGGTGCCGAAAGAAGCTCCAGGGTCTGGATGCCGGCGGTCATCGCCAGCGGGTTCCCTGACAGGGTCCCGGCCTGGTAAACCGGGCCGGCGGGGGCCACCTGCTCCATGATCTCCTGCCTTCCCCCATAGGCGCCGACAGGTAACCCCCCGC
>JAJYMS010000102.1 GCA_021786825.1 Bacillota bacterium
CGACCACCAGTTACTGGTGCAAATGGAAGCTTGGAGGCTGGGCGAGTGGCTGAACGGCCGCTAGGGAGGAAACCGGCGCGCCGCCGTCGAATTGTTGGCGCCAGGTACCGATGCTATCCGATCGTGTCGAGGTGAATGATGTCGCATGCGGCTTCCAATTGCCCGGGAAGGCCTGCGATTCTTGTTGCCGCTGCTCGCGCTGGCCCTGGTCTCGTGGTTCACAGTACCCTGGTTGGCCTGGCTCTGGTTGTTCGGGGCGGCCTTCACCGCCTTTTTCTTTCGCGACCCGGAGCGAGCCGTACCGCCTGACGCCCGCACCGCCGTCGCGCCGGCCGACGGGCGGGTGTTGCAGGTGCGGACCGTCCGGGAGGATCGCTTCCTGAAGTCCGACGCCACGGTGATCGACATTTTCCTGTCGATTACCGACGTCCACATCAACCGGGCCCCCATCGCCGGGCGGGTGGCCTACCGCGAGTACGTCCCGGGCAGGTACGTGGCGGCCTATGCGCCGAAGGCCAGCGAGATCAACGAGCGCAACTACGTCGGCATCGAGGCCGGGCCACACCGGGTGCTGGTTTGCCAGATCGCCGGGCTGGTGGCCCGGCGGATCGTCTGCTGGAGCGTGGTCGGGGACGAACTGGCCAAGGGCCAACGGTTCGGCCTGATTCGCTTCGGATCCTGCACGCAGGTGTTTCTGCCTTCACCCATGACCGCCACCGTGAAGCCCGGGGACCGGGTCAGCGGCGGGGTCACGGTAGTCGGGAGGTCGGTGGAGTGAAGCTGAAGATCGCCAAGGGCGGCCGCAGGCTGCGGGCGCTGAAGCGCCGGGGGACGCAGGGGCTGAGTCTCCTGCCCCATCTCTTTACCCTGGGCAACCTGGCCGCCGGAGTCGTCTCCACCATCTTTACCATGGAAGGGAGCTACACCCTGGGGGCGCTGGCCGTCTTTGCGTCGATGCTCTTCGACGCCCTGGACGGACGGATGGCGCGCTGGCTCAGGGTGCAGGGGGACTTCGGCAAGCAGCTCGACTCCCTGGCCGACCTGGTGGCCTTCGGCGCGGCCCCCGCCCTGCTGATGTACCGGCTCAACCTCCAGTACCTGGGCTACCCGGGCATGGCCATCGCCGTCCTCTTCCCCGTCGCGGGGGCGCTCCGGCTGGCCCGGTTCAACCTGATCAAGACGACCGGGTACTTTATCGGCCTGCCCATCACCGCCGCCGGCGGGCTGGTGGCCTCCTTCGTGATTTACGGGCGGAAGCTCGATCACTGGGCTTTTTCCGCCGCCATGGTGGTCATCGCCCTGTTGATGGTCAGCGCCATCCGCTACCCCGACTTCAAGAAGGCGAGCTGGCGGCAGATCCGGGTGGCTCCTTTCGTGCTCCCCACCCTGGCCACCCTGGTGATCCTCCGGGCCAGCCCGCGCACGGTCTTCTTTCTGCCCCTGCTGATCTACGCCGCCTCGGGGGTCTACCTCAAGCTGGTCCAGGGCTGGGACCGGTCGGTGGCGCCCCTGCTGCGCAACGCCACCGGGCGTTAGCACTTCTAGCCCGGCCGCCCGCGGCATAGGCCTTTCCTGGGATCCCGCACCGGGGATTCCGGGGAGGAATAGCGATGATGTGGTCCGCCGTCTGGCGGGGCACCCTCACGGGGTTGCTGACGGCGGTCGCCGGGGCGATCCTGTTGGCGGCCTCGCTCTACTTGACCGATTTTCCCCAGCGTCACAACCCCTATTTCCTGCAGGGGATCGCCCTCGTCTCCAGCGCCGCCGCCGGCTACGTGGCCGGCCGGCGGGCCCAAACCGGTGGTTTGCTGCATGGCGCAGCCGCCGGCGTGGGCTTTTTTGTCGTGGGCTCGCTGCTCGGCCTGGCCTTTTTCGGCGGCGTGGCCCCGGCGGGCTTCCTCCTTACCAGGCTGGCCCTGGCGGCCGTGGTGGGGGCCATCGCGGGGGTCATGGGCATCAACGCCTGAGGCCGCCGGCCGGCGTTCCGTTCGTTATGTCGCATAACCTGCGCTTCGGAGGGATATGCTAGAAAGGTCTCCAGACCCTACCGAAACGAGGTGCAACATAACCCTTGATTTACCGCGCCTTTAGACGCTCCCTGGCCCTGGCCGCGCTAGCCGCCGCCCTCTTCGCGCTGACGTCGCCGGCCGCGGCGGAAGCTGGCTTCGGCTCGCGGCCTTTGCAGGAAGGGGCGCAGGGGGAGGATGTGGCCGCCGTGCAGCGGTTGCTGGCGGAGATGGGAATCTACGGCGGCCCGGTGACCGGTTATTTCGGCCCGCTGACCAGGGAGGCGGTGCAGCGCTTTCAGCGTTCCCACGGGCTGCCGGCCTACGGCTACCTGGGGTCGTTGACGGCCAGATCGCTGCAGGCGGCCCGCCCCACCAAGGAGCACGTCGTCGCACCGGGTGAGAGCCTCTCGGTGATCGCCGCCCGCTACGGCACGTCGGCGGACGCCCTGGCCCGCCTGAACGGCCTGGCAAACCCGAACCTCCTGGCGGTGGGTCAAAAGCTCCTGGTCCGCGGGAAGCAGGCTGCTCCGCCCGCCGCCCCGGCCGCCGCACCCGCCGCCCCGGCCGCCAGCGGTTCGCCAGGGGGAGTTTCCCGCCCCGATCCGCTGCGGGTCTACACCCCAAAACCGCCGTCGTCCAAGGTGGACCAACCATCCAAGGTGCTGGCCCTGACCTTTGACGACGGCCCGGACCCGGTGCTCACCCCGCAGGTCCTCGACCTGCTGCGGAAATACAAGGCCAAGGCGACCTTCTTCGTCGTCGGGCAGAAGGCCCAGCGCAATCCCGGACTGCTGAAGCGGATGGCGGAAGAGGGCCACGAGGTGGCCAACCATTCCCATACCCACCCCGACCTCACCCGGCTCCAGCCGGCGGGAATCCTGGCGGAACTGCAGCAAGCCTCCGACGCCATCCAGGCCGCCACGGGCAAGTCGCCGGCGTGGTTCCGGCCACCGGGAGGCGACTTTGACGACCGGTTAGTGGAGGCGGCCAATCGCTCCGGCCTCCGCCTGGCGCTGTGGACGAACATCGGGCCGCAGGGCATCGCTCCGCCCCTCCTGGCCAAGCGCACCCTCTCGGCCGCCCGCGAAGGGGCGATCCTGATGCTCCACGACACCGAAGCCGCCACCATCGAGGCCCTCAGCGAGATCCTCCCCAAACTGACGGCGGGCTACCGGCTGGTGACCCTATCGGAAATGGCGGGGCTGCGCTGACGGCCGCCACCGTTTCGGACGCTCCCGCCACGACCGAAAAAAACCCCAGCCGTAACGGCTGGGGGTATCCCGAAGATGGGCGGCGAGAGCCCATCGCCAAGAGGGTGTCGGGGCCCGACCGGGAGGGAAAATCCTAGGGAATTCTGGCGCCTTGGGCGATGGCCTGCTCGGCGCGCCGGATCAGTACCCTGACCATCGGCCCGCCGATGTGGCCGCCGATTCTGCCGGCGTCGCGGGTGGTCATCTCCGCCCACCCTTTTTGCTGAATTTGGCTGGTCAGCCCTAACTCCGAGGCAATCTCGTGCTTGAAGCTCTCCAAGACATCTTCAGGCAGGAGGCGTGGCCGGTCAGCGAATTGCGCCACGCTTTTCACCTCCTTGCGATCTTAGTGTTCGACCGCCAAGCGGACATTATGTCAGGGCAATCACGGAATTCGTGGTTGCCATGGCTAAATCGACCACGCGAATTGTCCCCCCGGGCGCCGGGCCAGGGCGCCGGTAGGCGAGGGGAAGGACTTGGCCATAGCGGAAGCGAATAATGTCGGTGGGCACGTCCCAGCCATGGCGGCGACACCCTTCCATGGGAGGCGGGGCATGCAGACGAACTTCCTTGCGGCCGGGGTGCTGCGGGAACGGCTCCAGGAAATACGCGACGCGGCGTCATACCTGCAAAGGCTGCTGCACCTCGATGAAGCGGAAAGGGAGGTGTTGCTCGCCCAATACGCCAGCGAGGGGTGTTACACCACCTTCATCGACGAAGTGGAGAAGACCCTCGCCTCTTTGGCGACCCACTCCCGCGAACTGAGCGCGTTGCTGGATAGCCTGCAGTGTGAGCCGCTGGTCTACACCGGCGAGGGTTCGACCGAAGAAGTCATGGCGCTGCTCAACCACCTGCTCAATCTCTACCGGCCAGCCTCCCGCCAAGCGTCGCAAGGGGGTTCTTGAAGCTGGAATTGAAACCGATCCACGAAAACCTCCCCGTGCTGGGGGACGCGAGATTCAAGTTCAGCGATCCGCCATATCAGTTGATCACCTTCCTCAACCAGACCCTCAAGGAGCGCGGCCTGGTCTTTGGTCTGCGGCGGGTGGGTGAGGCGGAGTACCGGGTTTCGGTTTACGAGGTCAACGTGGCCGGCGCCCCTGGAGATCCGGCGGGTGAGTGAGCAGAAGCGCGGCCTGGTCTGGCTCACGCCGCGGGTGGCCTACTTGCCGGGCGCGGTCAACACCGGCCTGCTGGCGGGGGGCGAGGGGCGCTCGGTCGCGGTCGACACCGGGATCGACGGGGAAGCCGCCCGCAAGCTGCGAAGGGCGGCCGAGGATGCCGGCTATCGCATCGCGGCCATCATCAATACCCACTCCCACGCCGATCACTGCGGGGGGAACCGCTGGCTGCAGGACCGCACCGGCGCGCCGGTGTTTTGCTCCCCCCTGGAGCGGAGCACCATCGAGCACCCGATCCTGGAACCCTCCTTCCTTTTCTCCGGGGCCGCCCCGCCGCCCGCCCTGCGCAACCGCTTCCTGATGGCCCAGGGCTCCCGGGTGGAAGCCGGATGGGTGGAGGGCCTGGGCGGGGAAGCGCTGCGCTCCCTGGCGGGCGTGGAGGCCGGGATCCTGGAGCTGCCCGGCCACGCCCCGGGGCAGCTCGGCGTCGCCTGCGACGGAGTGCTCTTCTGCGGAGACGCCTTTTTCGACCCCGAGGTAGTGGACAAGCACCGCGTTCCCTTCTTCGCCGACCCCGCCCGGGGAGTGGCGACGCTGGAGCGACTGGCGGCGCTGTCGCTTCGCCTGGTGCCCGGGCACGGGCACCCCGTCGCGCCCGACGCGGCAGGCCGGGCGGTGCTCGACTACAACCGCTCCACGCTGCTGCGGTTGCGTCGCGAGGTGCTGGATCTCCTCGGGGAGCCGCGGACCGAGGAGTCCCTGGTGGCGGCGCTGGCCGCGCGGACCGGGCTGGAGTTCGCCAACGAGGGGCTCTACTACCTGGTCAAGACCTCCCTGCAGGGATACCTGAGCTGGCTGGCCGACGACGGCCTGGCCCAATCGCAGGTCGAGGGAGCAAAGGTTACTTGGCGGGCGGTTTCCGGACGATGAGCACCGAAGCGGGTAAGGACCGGGACGAGCACCCCCTCGGGAAGGCCGACCTCCAGCGTTGGGCGGAAGAGGCGGGGGGGAGGCTTGAGTTTCACCCCCTGGAGGCCGAGACGCCCACCGTGGCCGCCGCCGCGGCGGCGCTGGGAGTGGAGCCGGAGCAGGTCATCAAGTCG
>JAJYMS010000212.1 GCA_021786825.1 Bacillota bacterium
GGTCGCCCTGGCCCGGGCGATCGTCAACAGCCCGGCCGTGATTGTCGCCGACGAGCCCACCGGCAACCTCGACCCGGACACGTCCTGGGGGATCATGCGGTTGCTGTTGCAGCTTTCCCGGATGGGCTCCACCGTGCTGGTGGCCACCCACGCCAAGGCCATCGTCAACGTCATGCGGCAGCGGGTAATCGCGCTGGAGAAGGGCGTGGTGGTGCGCGACGAGGAAAAGGGGGCCTACGGCCTTGAAGCTTAGGTCGCTCCGCTACATCCTGCGGGAAGCCCTGGGTTCCATTCGCGTCAACGGCTTCATGTCCGTCGCCTCGGTCACCACCGTGACCATTGCCCTGCTGGTGCTGGCCCTGTTCCTCGTCCTGGCCACCAACCTGGAGGCCCTGGCGACCACCCTGGAAAACCAGGTGGAGGTCAAGGCCTACCTGGCCTCGGAGACGACCCCGGCGCGGGCCAAGGTCCTGGAGGGCCAGATCGCCGGGCTGCCCGGGGTGAAGAGCGTCAAATACGTATCCAAGGAAGAGGCCTTGCAGCGGCTGCGCCAGGCCTTCGGCCAGAAGCAGGAACTGCTTGACTCGGTGGAGCAGATGAACCCCTTGCGCGACTCCTTCGACGTCAAGGTGGTCGGCCCTGAGCAGGTGAAGGGCGTCGCCGAGCAGATCAAAAGCCTGGGTGGCGTTCAGGATGTCGACTACAAGGCGGAAATCGTGGACCGGCTCTTCAGCCTGACCCGGGCCCTGCGGACCGCCGGTTTGGGCGTCGCGGTGATCTTGGCGTTGGCCACCGTTTTCATCATCAGCAACACCATCCGGCTGACTATCTTCGCCCGCCGCCGGGAGATCGCCATTATGAAGCTGGTGGGGGCGACCGACAGCTTTATCCGCCGGCCCTTTGTGCTCGAGGGGATGCTGATCGGCCTGCTGGGAGCCGCGGTGGCCGCGGTTCTAATCTGGCGAGTTTATGCCTGGACAACCCAGGCGGTGACGCAAAGTCTGCCCTTCTTGCCGCTGGTGCCCGAGGATCCCCTGGCTCGCAACGTGGCGCTGGCGCTGGGGGCGCTCGGGGCGGCTCTGGGCGCGGCGGGAAGCGCCCTTGCGATCCGCCGCTTCCTCAGGGTGTAGGGAGGTGACGTGACCCGGTGCGACCACGGTTTCGCCCCCTGCGGCTGGTGGCCGGCCTGCTGGTTCTGTTGTTGCTGGGGAGCGCCGTCGCCCCAGCGGCGGCCGACTCTCTTTCGGACCTGCAGCGGCTTCAGGATCAACAGGATGCCAACCGCCAACGGTTGGAGGAGATCCAGCGTCAGAAGGCCGAAAAGGAGCGCCTCTACCGTCAACTCACCAACGATTTCAACTCCGCTGAACAGCGGTTTTACCAAGTGCAACAGGATCTCGCCGACCTGGCAGGCCAGCTTCAGGCGACACAGCAGCAGGAACAGCAGGCCAAGGCGGCCCTGGCCGAGGCGCAATCCCGCCTGGATAAGCGCACCGGGCTGCTCCTGGCCCGGCTTCGAGCAATGTCCGAACTGGGCCCCGTCAGCTACCTGGAGGTTCTGTTCCGGGCGACGAGCTTCGACGACTTCCTGACGCGGTACGGTTTTTTGAAACTGATCGTCCAGAAGGACGCGGACCTCTTCCGGCAGTTGCAGGCCGAGCGGGATCTGGTGGCCCGGAAGAAGGCCGAGATCACCGAGGCGAAGAACCGCCTGGTAAGCCTGCGTGACGCCACGGCCAAGAAGAAGGACGAGGTGCAGGTGGCGGCCCTGGAGGTGGGCAAGAAGCGCGAGGCCACCCAGCGGGAAAAGGAGCTCCTGGGATGGCAGGAGGATCAACTTCTCCAGGTCTCCGCGCAACTGGCCGACCAGATCGCCACCATCCAGGCCAAGCTTGGCCGCAAGCGGACCGGCAAGCTGCAGCTCATCTGGCCGGTGAGGGGACCGATCACTTCGCCCTTCGGGATGCGCTGGCACCCCATCCTCCACATCTGGAAAGGCCATACCGGCCTTGACATCGCCGTGTCTACGGGGGTACCCATCAAGGCGGCCGAGTCCGGGGTGATCATCAATTCCGGCTGGATTGAAGGCTACGGGTACACCACCATCATCGACCACGGCGACGGGGTCTCGACCCTGTACGGGCACGCGTCCAAGCTGCTCACCCGGGTCGGCCAGGAAGTCGAGCGCGGGCAGACCATCGCCCTGGTGGGCTCTACCGGCTGGAGCACGGGCCCCCACGTACACTTTGAGGTGCGAGTGAACGGTACTCCCCAGAACCCCATCGACTGGCTGCCCTGAAGTCCCACCGACGGTCAGCGGCTCCGGCGCCCGCGCCGGAGCCTGGTTTTTGCCCGGGTGCGGTAGTATAATCGGCTTGGCGTGTTAGTCCCCGAAAGGACGGTTGATGGGCTAATGCAAACCCCGCGACGCCGGATTCTGGTCGGCGCGGTCGTACTGGTACTGGTCACGGCCCTGGCTACTTACAGTCTGACCGCTTTCGCCCTCACCGGCCAGCCGATCCCTTTCGGACGAGGTCTGCGGGCTCCGACCGCGCCCCGGCCGGGGGCGCCCGACGGGGCGGCCCAGGGACTCGACCTCGACAAGCTTAAGCTGATTTACGGCGAACTGAAGGCCAACTACGTAGACGCTGAAAAGCTTGATGACCGCAAGCTCCTGGACGGTGCCATCGACGGGATGGTCAAGGTTCTGGACGATCCCTACACGGTCTACATGGACCGGGACAAGTACCAGAGCCTGATGAGCCATTTCGAAGAGAAGTTCTCCGGCATCGGCGTACGGGTGGAGATGGACAAGGATGGGCACGTCACGGTGGTGGCCCCCATCAAGGGCACCCCCGGCGAGCGGGCGGGTCTGGTGGCGGGCGACGTGATCGTGAGCGTGGATGACCGTGACGTCAGCGGCCTGTCGCTGGACGAGGTGGTCAAACTGATCCGGGGGCCCAAGGGAACCACGGTGAAGCTGACCGTCGCCCGCTCCGGAAGCCAGGAGACGCTGGTCTTCTCCATCGTACGGGCCGACATCACCCAGCCCACCGTCGAGGCGCGGATGTTGGAACCGGGGATCGGCTACGTCCGGATCATGGAATTTAATGAACGGGTCGGCGAACACGTTCGTGACCAGGTGAAGCAACTGCAGAAGCAGGGAATGCGCGGGCTCGTGCTGGACCTGCGGCAGGATCCGGGCGGGCTGCTCTCGGAGGCCGTGAACGTGGCGAAGCTCTTCGTGCCCCGGGGCCCGATTGTTTCCGTGGTCTCCCGCACCGGCAAGAAACAGACCTACGAGAGCGATTCGCGCGGCTTCAACCTTCCGCTTGTGGTGCTGGTCGACGGGTTCTCCGCCAGCGCGTCGGAGATCGTCGCCGGCGCGATTCAGGACCGCGCCACGGGGGTGCTGATCGGCAGCAAGACCTTCGGCAAGGGGTCTGTGCAGTCGCTGGTCACCCTGCCGGACGGGGGCGGCCTGAAGCTGACGACGGCCAAGTACCTCACCCCCAGCGGGCGTTCCATCAATGGCGTTGGGATCACCCCAGACGTGACGGTCGAGCCGCCGGGGGCCAAGGACGCCCATCCGGTCGACCTGGACGCTCCCGGCAACCCCCAACTGCAGAAGGCCGTCGAGGTGTTGAAGGCCAAGTTGCAGTGACCCGGCCCGGAGCACGAGGAGGTCGGCGGTGTTTCCCTTTATACAGGTAGCGAAGCTGCTGATCCAGGTGCTGCCCCGCGCCCTATTCGACCCGGGTTCCGCCTACCTGTTCTGGATCGTGGCCTTTCTGGTCTTCAGCCAGTACCGGCGGATGGCCGCGGCGGAGCACCACCTGTACGGAATGGTCAGGCTGAACCCGCTCCGGGAAACCCTCCACTCGGTCGCTTATGGTTTTTTTGGCGGGCTGGTCGGAAGCCTGCTGTTGGTGACGCTGGGGGTAGCCTTCACCCCCGACTCGCAAGACTTCATCTACCTGTGGGGAGTCGCCGTGGCTCTGGCCCTGGTGAGCCCTCGCCTAATGTGCTTTTCCTACGCGGGAGGCTTGGTTGCTCTGAGCCACCTGCTCTTCGGCTGGCCCCGGATCAGCGTTCCCCAGGTGATTGCGCTGGTGGCTATCCTGCACGTGGTGGAAAGCGCCCTGATCTGGCTGCATGGTTCATCCGCCGCCAGCCCGGTGTCGCTGCGCAACCGCCAGGGGGAGGTGGTGGGAGGCTTCACCGTACAGCGCTTCTGGCCGGTGCCCTTCACGCTGATGCTGATGCTGAGCGTCGCGGACCCGGCGCTGGCCGGGGGGAGCATCGCCATGCCGGACTGGTGGCCGCTGATCCGGGTATCCCCGCACCTGAGCAGCGACCCGAACCTGGTCTTCGCCCTGTTTCCGGTGGTGGCGGGGATGGGCTACGGCGACCTGGCGGTGACCATGCAGCCGGAGCACAAGGCGGGGCGGACGGCCCTCAACCTGGCGGTTTTCAGCGCCATCCTGCTGGGGCTGGCGGTGCTGGCCTCACACTACCGGCCCTTCATGTGGCTGGCGGCCATTTTCTCCCCCCTGGGGCACGAGGCTGTGGCTCGCCTTGGCAGCCGGACCGAGCTAAAGGGGAAGCCGTACTATGGGCGTCTCTCGGTCGGCGTCAAGGTGCTGGACGTCTTCCCCGGCACGCCGGCGGCGGCGGCGGGCATCAGCCGTGGAACAGTGATCATTGACGTGGACGGCGTCCGGGTAAACTCGCGCGAAGAACTACGCCAGGCCCTGGCCGCCTCTCCCGCCTATGCCAAGTTGACCTTCGTGACGGGAGCGCGGGTGGAGACCTGCCGGGTGGGCCGGGATGCGGACCACGAGGGGGCGTTGGGGTTGGTGCTCGTGCCCGAACCGCACGACCAGAGCTACCTGGTCATGGGCGCGGTTCCCGGTCCCCTGCGCCGGCTGTTCGGTTGGTTGCGGCGGCGGGTTGGAGGGGGGCCTCGATGACCAACGGAGGTTTGGCCGGTAAGCCAAGAATCGGCGCCCACCTGTCCATCGCCAAGGGGCTGCCGGAGGCGGCGCGCAGGGCCGCGGAGGTCGGCGGCGACACCTTTCAGTTCTTCACCCGGAACCCACGGGGCGGCGCCGTCCGGGCGCTGGGAGTCCAGGAGGTCGAGCGGTGGCAGGCGGCCCGTCGGGCGGCTGACATCTATCCCATTGTGGGGCATCTGCCCTACACCGTGAACCTGGCGGCCAATAAGCCGAGCTTGCTGGAATTCAACGCCATGGTGCTGGCGGAAGACCTGGCCCGGGCCGACCTGATGGGGGCGGAGTTCCTGGTGACCCATCCGGGCAGCCACCTGGGCGACGGAATGGAAGAGGGCCTGAGGCGGATCGTCGCCGCGTTGGAGCGGGTCCTCCGGGACCGGCCCGCCCGCAGTGCCCTGTTGCTGGAGACCATGGCCGGGCAGGGTACCGAGGTGGGCGGGGAACTGAAGCACCTGGCGGAGATCATCCGGGCCCTGGGATCACCGCCCGGGGTGGGAGTCTGCCTCGATTCCTGCCACCTGTTCGCCGCCGGCCACGACCTCCGCCAGCCGGAAGGAGTCGCCCGGCTGGTGGACGACCTGGATCGGACCTGCGGTCTCGACCGCGTCCGGGCCATCCACCTGAACGACTCCCGGGAACCCCTTGGCAGCCGGCGGGACCGGCACGCCCTCCTGGGTCAGGGGGCGCTGGGACGGGCGGGCATTCAGGCGATCGTGACCAACCCCTTCATCCGGGGGTTGCCGATGCTGATCGAGACCCCGGTTGACGACTACCGCGATTATGCCGCCGAAATCCGCCTGGCGCGGGAACTGGCGGCGGGTTGACAGCGCCTTCGCCAGGTGAAGGCCGGGAGGAAAATGCCTGAATTTCAAATGGAGTCTGAACTGCGACCGCGCGGGGATCAGTCCCGGGCGATCCGGCAACTGGTCGATGGTCTCCAACAGGGGCTGCGGGAACAAACGATGCTGGGGGTCACCGGCAGCGGCAAGACTTACGTCATGGCCAAGGTCGTCGAGGGGGTTCAACGGCCGACGCTGGTCCTTGCCCACAACAAAATCCTGGCGGCTCAGTTGGCCGCCGAATTCCGGGAGTTCTTCCCCCACAACGCGGTCGAGTACTTCGTAAGTTACTACGATTACTTCCAGCCCGAGGCGTACATCGCCCACTCGGACACGTATATTGAGAAGGACTCCCTGGTCAACGAGGAGATCGATAAACTGCGTCACTCGGCCACCACGGCGCTGTTCGAACGCCGCGACGTGATCATCGTGGCTTCGGTTTCCTGCATCTACGGCCTGGGGAGCCCCGAGGACTATCGCGACCTCTGCCTGTCCCTGCGCGTGGGCGGGCGGCGCGACCGCGACGAAATCCTGCGCCGGCTGGTAAGCATCCAGTACGAGCGCAACGACATCAACTTCACCCGGGGGAAGTTCCGGGTGCGCGGGGACGTCGTCGAGGTCTTCCCGGCCTCGTCCAGCGAGCGGGCGATCCGCATCGAACTGTTCGGCGACGAGGTCGAAAGGCTTTCGGAGATCGACACCCTGACCGGCGAGGTGCTGGGTGAGCGCCAGCACGTGGCCATCTTCCCGGCCTCGCACTACGTGACGACAGACGCCAAGGTCAAGCGTGCCATTGCCAGCATAGAGGTGGAACTGGGGGAACGGCTCCCCTACCTGCGCGACCGGGGCAAGCTGCTGGAGGCCCAGCGGCTCGAACAGCGCACCCGCTTCGACCTGGAGATGCTGGAGCAGGTCGGCTTCTGCCCGGGGGTGGAGAACTACTCCCGGCACCTCACCGGCCGCCAGCCGGGGGAAGCGCCCTACACCCTGATGGACTTCTTCC
The DNA here is from genome assembly GCA_021786825.1 of Bacillota bacterium. Lineage (GTDB taxonomy): Bacteria > Bacillota > Sulfobacillia > JAMDAP01 > JAJYMS01 > JAJYMS01. Next base: position 6,858 of record JAJYMS010000212.1, read on the forward strand.
CCCGGGACTTCCTCCTGTTCGTGGATGAGTCCCACGTAACCCTGCCCCAGGTGCACGGGATGTACAACGGCGACCGGTCCCGCAAGGAAGCCCTCGTCGAGTACGGCTTCCGGCTGCCCTCGGCCTTTGACAACCGGCCTCTCAAGTTCGAGGAGTTCGTGGAGCGGGTGAACCAGACCGTCTACGTCTCGGCCACCCCCGGCGATTATGAACTGCGGCGCTCCGACCGGGTGGTGGAACTGATTGTGCGGCCGACCGGGCTGCTCGACCCGCCGGTGGAGGTGCGGCCGACCCGCGGGCAGATCGACGACCTGGTGGGGGAGATCCGCAAGACCGCGGGAAAGGGCCACCGCGTGCTGGTGACGACCCTGACCAAGAAGATGGCCGAGGACCTCACCGACTACCTGAAGGAACTCGGCATCCGCGTGCGCTACATGCACTCGGAGATCGAAACCCTGGAGCGCATGGAGATCGTGCGAGACCTGCGGCTGGGCAACTTCGATGTGCTGGTGGGGATCAACCTGCTGCGGGAGGGTCTCGACCTGCCGGAGGTGGCCCTGGTGGCGATCCTCGACGCCGATAAGGAGGGCTTTCTGCGCGGCGAACGCTCCCTGATCCAGACCATCGGTCGGGCCGCCCGGAACGTCGAGGGGCGGGTGGTCATGTACGGCGACCGGATGACCGGGGCGATGCGGGTTGCCCTTAGTGAGACCCAACGGCGGCGGCAGATTCAGGACCGCTACAACCGGGAACACGGGATCACCCCGGAGACGGTGCGCAAGGCCGTGCGCGAAGTCATCGAGGCCACCCGCGCCGCGGAGCGCCCCGCGGACTACTTCACCACCCACGATCTGGGTAACATTCCCCGACGGGACATTCCTCCGCTGCTGGAGAAGCTGCGCAAGGAAATGAAGGAGGCCGCCCGGCAGCTCGAGTTCGAGCGGGCGGCGGACCTGCGGGACGTGATTTTCAAACTGGAAGCGCGGCGTTGAGGAGGGATCTGAGTTGGGCTTTCGGCTGGTCGCGCTGGACATCGACGGCACCATCCTGGACAGCCGGGGGGCGGTGGGACCGCGGATCAAGGCCGCCGTGCGGCGGGCGCGGGAGGCTGGAGTGACGGTGGTGCTGGCCACCGGCCGCCGGTTCCGGGCCGCCCAGCCGGTGGCCGAAGAACTGGGCATCCGGGGCCCTCTGGTGCTGAACAACGGCGCGCTGGTCATCGGGGACGACGGCCAGGAGGTCCTCTACCACCGCCCGCTGCAGCCCGGCGCGGCGGCCCGGACCGTCCGGCTGCTGGAGGAGCAGGGGCTGGCGCCGGTACTCTACCGGCACACCACCGCCGGTCCGGACGTCTTCTATCGCCGGCCGACGGAAGATCCGTGGTTCAAACGCTTGCAGAACCGGCCTGACGTTCTGCGCCAGGTGAATGACCTGGGGGACTCCTGCCATCCGGGCCCGGACAAGATCCTGGTCTGGGAGGAGCAGGACCGCCTGCACCAACTCGAGGCCCAGTTGCGTGGGGCGCTGGGCCAGAGCGTGCGGGTGTACGTCAGCCTGGACGACCACAACCACGCCATGCTGGAGGTGGTGCACGGCTCCTGCTCCAAGGCCGGCGGGGTGCGCCGGGTAGCGGCCCGAATGGGGGTATCGCGGCGGCAGGTGGTCGCCGTCGGCGACCACCTGAACGATCTGGACCTGATTCGCTACGCCGGCCTTGGGGTAGCCATGGGCAACGCGCGCGAGGAGGTCAAGGCGAGCGCCCGCCTGGTGACCGGAACCAACGACGAGGAAGGCGCCGCCGATGTCCTGGAGCGATACGTCCTGCCGGTCGCCTGAGGTTTCGTTCGGTGGGCGTCCATTCGTTTCCACCCATTCGGCGCCGGGGGAGGTGGTATAATCAAGCTATTCCACCTGTCGGAGGTTGCCCCAAGGTGCGCCGTTTCGCGTTGCCATGGTTCGTCGCCACGTCGCTGTTCGCCACGCTCATCCTCGCCGGCTGCACCGGCAAGCCGGCCTTTGGGCCCGCCCCGGAGGTCCGCGGCCCGGCACCGGCCCTGATTCCGGCCGGCACCACCCCGCCCAGCACCACCCCGCCCAGCCCTTCCTCTACCCCGCCGCCGGCGGCGCCGGAGGAGTCCGCGACGGGTTCCGGGCTGCAACCGGTTTACTTCCTGCGGGGTATCGGCCTGCCGGTCGATACCCGGGACGAGGCCGCCAAAGGGCGCAAGGTGGTCGTGCTCAGCTTCGACGACGGGCCGCGCCGCGAGACCACGCCGAAGGTCTTGGACATCCTCAAGCGTTACGACGTTAAAGCGATGTTCTTCGTCACCGGGTACGGGGTTCGCGACAACGCCGACCTGCTGATGCGGATGGCGCGCGAAGGGCACGCGATCGGAACGCACACCGTGACCCACGCCAACCTCCGCGGGCTGAACCGGGAGCAGATGCTCAGGGAGATCACCCCCGTCAATGAAGAGGTGGAGAAGGTCACCCGCGAGCGGGTGAAGTACTTCCGACCTCCCTTCGGCGCTTACGACCAGGCGGTGCTTGAGGTTCTCAAGGAACTCAACCTCCAGATCATAACCTGGACCACCGGCTCCCTGGACTGGCAGACCAAGGATCCGGCCACCGTCACCCGGAATGTTCTCGACCACGTCTACCCCGGGGCGGTGGTGTTGCTGCATGACACCCACGAACACACCGTCGAGGCCCTCCCCGGGATCATCGAGGGGCTGCGGGCGAAGGGGTACGCTTTCGTGATCCTCCGGTAGCCGTTCGCCTTGCAAACACCTGTTCGAGGGGTTATAATTTCGCCATGGGTACCGACCAAATCCTGGTGCGCGGCGCGCGGCAGCACAACCTGAAGAACATCGACGTGGCGATTCCACGCGACCGGCTGGTGGTCCTCACCGGCCTGTCGGGAAGCGGCAAGTCCAGCCTGGCGTTCGACACCATCTACGCCGAAGGGCAGCGCCGCTACGTGGAGTCTTTGTCTGCCTACGCCCGGCAGTTCCTGGGCCAAATGGACAAGCCCGACGTCGACTACATCGAGGGCCTGTCGCCGGCGATCTCCATCGATCAGAAGACGACCTCGCGCAACCCGCGTTCGACCGTGGGGACGGTGACCGAGGTTTACGATTACCTGCGCCTGCTCTACGCGCGGGTGGGCCGGCCGCACTGTCCTCAGTGCGGCAAGCCGATCACCTCCCAGACGGTCGAGCAGATGGTCGACCAGGTCCTGGCGCTGCCGGAGGGAAGCAGGGTGCGGATCCTTGCCCCGCTGGTGCGAGGCCGCAAGGGGGAGCACGCCAAGGTGCTCGAGGAGGTCCGCCGCGGGGGTTACGTCCGGGTGCGGGTGGACGGGGAGGTTCGCGAGGCCAGCGAGGAGTTTCACCTCGAGAAGAATAAGAAGCACACCATCGAGGTCGTCATCGACCGCCTGGTCATTCGCCCGGATATCGGCAAACGGTTGGCCGATTCACTGGAGACCGCGGTCGGACTGGGCGGGGGGCTTGCCATGGTGGACGTCCTCGGCGGCGAAGAGATGCTCTTCTCCCAGGCCCTGGCCTGCCCAGACTGCGGGGTGAGCGTGCCCGAACTGACCCCCCGGATGTTCTCTTTCAACAGCCCTTACGGCGCCTGTCCGGCCTGCACCGGGCTGGGCAGCAACCTGGAGATCGACCCCGACCTGGTAGTCCCCGACGGCAGGCGCACCCTGGCGGAAGGGGCCATTGTTCCGTGGTACAGCGGCACATCCACCTACTACCCCTCGCTCCTCGAATCGGTCTGCCGCCACTGCTCGATTCCGATGGACGTCCCCTTCGCGGAACTCTCCGAGGAGCACCGGACCATCATCCTGAACGGCGCCGGCAACGAGCGGATCAGGTTCCGCTTCGAGGGGGCGTTGGGCCAGACGCGGGTCCAGGAAGTCAACTTCGAAGGCGTGCTGAAGAACCTGGAGCGCCGCTACCGTGAGTCGGCCTCTGAAGGCGTGCGCGAGTGGGTGGAGGAGTTCATGTCCTCGCGCCCCTGCCCGACCTGCCGGGGAAAGCGGCTGAAGCCGGAGATCCTGGCGGTGAAAATGGGCGGTAAATCAATCGCCGAGGTGACGGCCCTCTCGGTCCGGGAGGCTCGCGATTTCTTCAGCCACCTGGAACTCACCCCCCGGGAGGCGCAGATCGCCCGGCAGATCCTGAAAGAGATCAACGAGCGGCTCGGCTTCCTGGTCAACGTGGGGCTGGACTACCTCACCCTGGACCGCGCCGCGGGGACCCTGTCGGGGGGCGAGGCACAGCGCATTCGGCTGGCCACCCAGATCGGCTCCCACCTGGTGGGGGTCCTGTACATCCTCGACGAACCCAGCATCGGGTTGCACCAGCGGGACAACCAACGGTTGCTCGACACCCTGAAGCGCCTGCGCGACCTGGGCAACACTCTGCTGGTGGTGGAGCACGATGAGGAGACGATCCGGACCGCCGACCACATCATCGACGTCGGACCGGGGGCCGGCCAGCACGGCGGAGAGATCGTCGCCCAGGGGACCATTGAGGACCTCATGGCCGCGCCGGCGTCCATCACCGGCCAGTACCTCAACGGCCGGCGCCGGATTCCCGTGCCCAACCAGCGGCGGCAACCCAACGGCCACTGGATCGAGATCCGGGGTGCCCGGGAGCACAACCTGAAGAACCTGAAGGTGCGCATTCCGATGGGGGTCTTGGTCTGCGTCACCGGCGTATCCGGGTCCGGCAAATCGACGCTGGTGAACGAGATCCTGCACAAGGCCCTGGCGGCGCGGCTCCACGCGGCCAGGACGCGCCCGGGGGAGCACGACGCCATCCTGGGGCTGGAGCATCTGGACAAGGTGATCGACATCGACCAGTCGCCCATCGGGCGCACTCCCCGCTCCAACCCGGCCACCTATACGGGCGTCTTCGACTTCATCCGCGAGGTCTTTGCCACCACGCCCGAGGCCAAGGTCCGCGGCTACCGGCCGGGTCGGTTCTCCTTCAACGTAAAGGGCGGGCGGTGCGAGGCCTGCCATGGCGACGGCATCATCCGCATCGAGATGCACTTCCTGCCCGACGTCTACGTGCCCTGCGAGGTTTGCAAGGGCGCCCGCTACAACCGCGAGACCCTGGAGGTCAAATACAAGGGGAAGAACATCGCCCAGGTGCTGGGGATGACGGTCGACGAGGCCGTCGAGTTCTTCCGGGCCATCCCCCGGGTCCACCGCAAGCTCCAGACCCTGCAGGACGTCGGCCTCGGCTACATCAGGCTGGGCCAGCCGGCGACGCAGCTTTCGGGCGGCGAGGCGCAGCGGGTGAAGCTGGCCACCGAACTGTCGCGCCGCTCCAAGGGGAAGACCGTCTACATCCTGGATGAACCCACCACCGGTTTGCACTTCGCCGACATCCACCGGCTCCTGGAGGTTCTGGACCGGCTGGTCGAGGCCGGCGAAACGGTCCTGGTCATCGAGCACAACCTGGACGTCATCAAGACGGCCGATTACATCATCGACCTGGGGCCGGAGGGCGGGGAGCGCGGGGGCGAAGTCGTCGCCGTCGGCACTCCCGAGGAGGTGGCGGAGAACCCCGCCTCCCACACCGGCCGGTATCTCAGGCGGGTCCTGGGCCCTCGCCCGGACAAGCGGCGGGGGCAAGGCGAAACGGCTCTTCCGAGCGGCGTGCTATAATCAGGCCATGGCGGTCATCGAAGATCTGTTGAAACGCCTTCCCGAGCGGCCGGGTGTGTACCTGATGAAGGACCGCTCGGGACAGATCATCTACGTCGGCAAGGCCCGCTCGCTGAAACACCGGGTGCGGTCTTACTTTCAGCCTGCCCGCAACCTGCCGGCGAAGGTCCTGGCCCTGGTGGACCAGGTCGGCGACCTCGACTACATCACCACCGATTCCGAGGTCGAGGCGCTGATCCTGGAGTCCAACCTGATCAAGCGACACCGCCCCAAGTACAACATCAAGCTGCGGGACGACAAGCACTACCCCTACCTGAAGCTGACCCTGAACGAGACCTGGCCGCGGGTGGTGGTAACCCGGGGGATCAAGAAAGACGGGGCCAAATACTTCGGGCCCTACACCTACTCCCAGAGCATGCGGGAGACCCTGCGGCTGTTGCGGCGCCTGTTTCCCCTGCGCACCTGCACCCGGGTGGAGGCTCACCAGCGTCCCTGCCTGGAGTACCAGATCGGCCGTTGCCTGGGGCCGTGCCAGCCTGGTTACGCGGGCCGCGAGGGATACGACCTGGCGGTGAAGGACCTGATCAGCTTCCTCGAGGGCAAGCAGGAGGAGCTCCTGCACCGCTTGCGGCAGCGGATGGACGAAGCGGCCGAGGGGCTCCAGTTCGAGCGGGCGGCGGAACTGCGCGACCAGATCCAGGCGGTGGAGAAGATCGCCGAGCGGCAGAAGATCATCTCCAGCGGCCTGGAGGACCAGGACGTGATCGGCTGGGCCAGGGACGGGGACGAGACCTGCGTGCAGGTCTTTTTTGTCCGCGAAGGCAAGCTGGTCGGGCGGGAGCACTTTATCCTGGCGGGGACCGAAGGAGAGGCGGGGCCGGAGGTCCTGGAGGCTTTCCTGAAGCAGTTCTACTCGGACGCCGCGCTGGTGCCGCCGGAGATTCTGCTGCCCGACGAACCCGAGGACCGGGCGGTCCTGGAAGAGTGGCTCGCCCGGCGACGCGGGGGCCGGGTTCACCTGCGCCGCGCGCTGCGGGGGCGCAAGCGCGAAATGTTGGCCATGGTGGAGCAAAACGCCCGCCTGGTGCTGGAGAATCTCGCCGCGGAGCGGGAGCGGGCCAAGGCGGCGACGGATGGCGCCATCGACCTGCTGCAACAGGCCCTGGGGCTGCCCACCGCCCCCCGCCGCATCGAGGGCTTCGACATCTCGGACATCATGGGCGATGAGACGGTCGCCTCCATGGTCGTCTTCCAGGACGGCAAGCCGAAGCGCTCCGACTACCGGCGCTTCCGCATCCGCACCGTGCAGGGACCGAATGACTTCGCGGCGATGGCCGAAGCGGTCGAACGCCGTTTCCACAGGGGGCTGCAGGAACGCGAAGCGCTGGCGGGCGCCGGCGGCCGGCCCGGCGCGGCGATCGGCGAGGTGAAGTTCGCCGAACTCCCGGACCTGCTGATCATCGACGGAGGCAAGGGCCAGCTCTCCGCCGCCCGGGAGGTCATGGGGCGCCTGGGGGTTGGCCACATCCCCGCCTACGGCCTGGCCAAGGAGAACGAGTGGCTGTTTGCCGAGGGAGCACCTGACCCCATCGTCCTTCCCCGCGACTCGAAAGCCTTGTTCTTGCTGCAGCGCCTCCGGGATGAGGCGCACCGCTTCGCCATCACCTACCATCGCAAGCTGCACGGGCGGGCGGCCACGCGGTCGCTGCTGGACGACGTGCCGGGCATCGGGGCTGTGCGCAAAAAGGCCTTGCTGCGCCGGTTCGGGTCACTGCGCGCCATCCGGGCGGCCAGTGTGGACGAATTGGCCGCGGTCGAAGGGATGACCAGGGTGTCGGCGGAAAAGGTGAAGGAGTTCCTGGGCGGGGAGTGAGTCCCGGGGGCAGACGCCATTCATTCGCCGGTTACTCCGGCGCCGGCGACGCGGACGGCAAAGGCTTGCCGGCGAGACTGATGAAGACCTTCTCCAGGCTGCCGCCGCCGGCATGCTCCGCCCGCAGCTCGGCGGACGTTCCGTAGGCCACCAGCCGCCCGGCCAGGATCATGCCGAGCCGGTCGCAGTATTCGGCCTCGTCCAGGTAGTGGGTCGTGACCAGAACCGTCGTGCCCGCGTCAGACAGCCCGTAAATCAGGTCCCAGAACTTCCGACGGGAGACCGGATCGACGCCGGACGTCGGCTCATCCAGCAGGAGCAGGGGCGGTCGGTGCAGGATGGCGCAGGCAAAGGCCAGTCGTTGCCGAAGTCCGCCGCCGACCTGGCCCGCCGGCGTTTGCCGCATGGGTTCCAGCCCGCTCCAGGCCAGGAGTTCTCCGATGCGTCCCTGCAGGGCGCCGCCTTTCAGCCCGTAGACCCGGCCATAGAAGGCCAGGTTCTCGGACACCGTCAGGTCGTTGTAGAGGCTGAACCGCTGGGACATGTAGCCGGCCTTCTGCCGGATGGCCTCCGACCTGGCGACCAGGTCGTACCCCAGTACCCGCCCGTTGCCGGCGCTGGGGGCCAAAAGCCCCAGCAGCATCCGGATGAGGGTGGTCTTGCCGGCGCCGTTCGGTCCCAGCAGGCCCATGACGGCACCCTCCGGCACTTCCAGGGTCAGATCGTTTACCGCCACGAACTCCCCGAAGCGCCGCGTCAGCCCTGCCGTCTCGATCGCCGCGCTCATCCCGCGCGCACCTCCTCGGCGGCTCCCGAGAGCCAGATGTACGCATCCTCCAGGTTGGACGGTACGGGGGTCAGTTCGAACCCGGGGGGTGGTGCCAGGGGGGTTCCCGGCTCCAGGGCCACCCGCACACCAGTCCCCTGGGGCTGTGTCCACCGCTGCCCCCTGAGTTCTCCGGCCGCCCGCATGGCCGCCATCCGGTTGAGGCTCGTCCCCGCGGCCGGGGTCAGCAGGACCATTTGCCAGGGCAAGCGTTCTTTCAGGGAAGATGCCCGGTCCAGGGCCAGCAGTCGTCCCTGGTGCAACAGCCCTACCCGATGACAGTGCTCGGCCTCGTCCATGTATGGGGTGGTGACCAGGACGGCCCGCCCCTGTTCCGCCTGGCCGCGGAGCAGGTTCCAGAAGTCCAACCGGGCCACCGGGTCCACGGCGGTGGTGGGTTCATCGAGAATCAGGACAGGCGGGTGGTGGACGACGGCACAGGCCAGGGCCAGCTTCTGCCGCATGCCGCCGGACAGGGCGCCGCTTAGGCGGTCCCGGAACGGCCAGAGCCCGACCCACTCCAGGAGCCGTTGGCCACCCGCCGCGGCCTGTGCCGGGGACAGCCCGTGGACTCGGCCAAAGAAGCGGATATTTTCCCAGACGGTCAAGTCCGGGTAGAGGCTGTAGCGTCCCGTCAGGTAGCCGACCCGCCCGCGCGACTCCGGCTGCAGCTTGCCGGCGGAGGGCCCCAGCACCCCGGCGGCCAGCCGGGCCAGGGTCGTCTTACCGGCACCATCCGGCCCCACCACCCCCACCATTTCACCCGGTTGGACCGCCAGCTCAATGCCGCGCAAAGCCTGGACGGCTCCGAACGAACGGGATACGCCGATGAAGCGAATCGATGCGTCCATGAAGTTACCCCCTAACCCAGCCGCTTGCGGAATCGCAGCGAGGCCAGACCCAGCACGGCGACGGCGTAGAAGGCCAGCACCGAGGATGGGACCAGGAGTTGGTCCAGCCCCTGCCCCTTGATAAACATCCCGCGGGCGATGGGCACATAGTGGGTGAACGGCAGCAGGTAGGCAAGGTACTGGATCCACTTGGGCAACGAGGTCAGGGGAAAAATCAGCCCGGAGACCAGGATCTGCGGAAAGACGCTGAACATGGCTAGCTGCATCGCCTGTTGCTGGTTCTGCGCCACCGTCGAGAGCAGGAGCCCCAGCCCCAGGGTCGTGAAGACCAGCAGTAGCGAGAGGCCGATAAAGAGCGGGAAGTTCCCCGCAAAGGTCAGGTTGAACAGATAGGTTCCAAGAAAGTACACCAGGGTGAAATCCACCGAGGCGATGATGAAGGGGGGAATCAGCTTGCCGAGCATCAGCTCAAAAGGGGTGATCGGGGTCACCACCAACTGCTCCAGGGTACCGTACTCCCGCTCCCGGACGATCCCGAGCACGGTCATGAGGGTTGCCATAAACATGACCACCAGGCCGAGCAGCCCGGGGATCATCACGTTGGCGCTCTTGAGGTCCGGGTTGTAGAGCGTCTCCACCTGGGGGATCAACTGGGGCGCGGCAGGGGGAGTGAAGTCGAGCCCGCCGGACGGGGGCTGTAGGGCGGCAAGCTGGCCTGCCAGTTGCGCCTTCATGGGGGCCGGCACCCGCGCCAGGAGCGTCGCCCTGATCTTCTCCAACTGCTGGGCCATGCGGGTGGTGACATCGGCCTTCACCTTGGCTTCCAGGTCGGCCTTGACCTGGGTTTGCACCGGCTCCAGGGCTTTCTGAAGCATCCGGGTGCCGGTCTGGGCGGCGAAGAGGTCCGACCCGTCGATGATCACCTTCATCGGTGGACCGGTCTGCCCTTCGGCAAATCCCGCCGGAATGACGACGCCCATCTGTACTTCGTTCCGGTACATGGCCGCCTTGATGCCGGCCTCGGACGGGTCGTCAAGCTCCACGACCCGGGAGCGCTCATACTCCCGGAACGCCTTGGCTACCAGGGCACCGGTCCGGTTCCCGCTGCCGTCGATGACGGCGATCTTGACCTGCTTGACGTCGAAGCTAAACGCGTAGCCAAACATCACCAGCCAGAGTAGCGGCAGCGCGACCATCATGGCCAGGGTCCGCTTGTCCCGGCGAACCTGGATGAATTCCTTGCCGGCGAGAGCCAGCAGGCGGTTCAACACGGTGCGTCACTCCTTTTGCGGTTTCTCCGTGAGCAGAGCCGGGATCAGGGTCTCGGTCAGTTGCCGGAGCAACTCCTCGTTGGTGACCTCCTTCATGGCGGGAAGCTCCAAAAAGTCGCGCGTCAACCATGTTCTGGAGCAATGCCGGGAGCACCGTCTGGGGCGGCAGGTCCAGGAAGGCACCGTTCAGTAGAGCGCCGCCGGAGTCACGCCGGCCGCCTTGGCGATTTCGGCGGTGGTGGCGGTCGCAAACCCCTTGTGGGCAAACGCCTGGAGAGCGGCGTCCAGGATTTCCTGCCGCCGGTCAGGCGGTGGGTGCTTGGGGCGGGGCGTCATCGCGAGTCGCCTGCCTTCATGAGTCGCTTAAACCTTATTGACCGATCAGTTAATTAAAGGCGCAGGCATCGACGTGCGTCAAGCTCTGGTGGACGCGGCTTTACAGGGTGACATTATCACAGGCCGACTACACTTACTTAATGGCGATATTGACATTATTAAGGTTGGCATATACGATACAAAACAGCAAGGTCGATGCTGGAGGAGGTTGGAAATGGACACCCGCCAGGCCCCGGGGTGCTGTCCGGTCTGCGACGGTTTCCTGGCGATCACCCGCCTGCACTGCGACCGCTGCGGCACCTCCATCGAGGGGAGGTTTCAGGTCTCCCGCCTCGGTTCCCTGAGCCGGGAACAGCAGAGCTTCGTGGAGGTCTTCCTCAAGTGCCGCGGCAACATCAAGGAGGTGGAGCGCGAACTCGGCATCTCCTACCCCACCGTCCGCGGCCGCCTGGAAGCGGCCATCGAGGCCCTGGGCTACCGGCCCGGCCCCGACGCGCCGGAAGAAGAGCAGGGGAACAACCGGCGCAAGGAGATCCTGGAGGCCCTGGCCAGGGGTGAGGTTACGTCCGAGGAGGCCATCCGGGCCCTGAAGCAAACCAAGGTTGCCGGGGTTGGAGGAGGCCAGCAGCCGTAAACCGCGGCGCCGGTTCCGGAAACCGAAGACCCAGTGGAGGTGGACGAGGTGGAAGAGGAAAGAATGCAGATCCTGCGGATGGTGCAGGAAGGAAAAGTGACGGCCGAGGAAGCGGCGAAGCTGCTTGCAGCGGTGGAAGTCCCCCTCCCCGCGGGGTCGCAGGAAACTGGCAGGTTGCGCTTCATCCGGGTGAAGGTGCAGGACGGCAGAGGTCGCAAGAACGTCAACATCAACCTCCCCATCGGGTTGGCGAACCTGGCCATGAGATTCGTCCCCGGTTTCGCGGCCGACTGGGACGGGCTACTCGAGGCCATCAAGACCGGGACCAGTGGTAAACTGATGGATATCGAAGACGAGGACAGAAACACGAAGGTCGAAATCTACGTCGAGTGAACCCTGAGTCGGGGGAGGTGACGGGCTTGCAACACCTGTTCTGGCGTTGGCTGGCCAACGCGCTGGGGCTATTCTTGACGACCTACGTAGTGCCGGGGATCGTGGTAGAAGGGGTGGGCTCGGCGCTGGCCGCCGCCCTGGTGCTGGGCATCGTCAACGCGGTAATCCGGCCGCTGGTGATCTTCTTCACCTTGCCGATCAACCTCTTGACCCTGGGGCTGTTCACCTTTGTCGTCAACGGGCTGATGCTCTGGCTGGTCTCGGGCGTGGTGAGCGGCTTTCACGTGCGGGGCTTCTGGCCGGCCGTGTTCGGCTCGATCGTGTTGTCCATCTTCAGTTACGTGATTAACGGCCTGCTGCGCTGAGGCGGCGGGCCTGGGGGGGGAGAGACCCACGTCCATCCGAATGATCGCGATCGACCTGGATGGGACCCTGCTTTCACCCCAACTGGACCTGGCCGGTGCGGCGATCGAGGCCGTGCAGGAGGCGGTCCGGCGGGGCATCGCGGTGGTCATCGCCACCGGGCGAATGTACCGTTCGGCCATGCCCTACGCCCGACAACTCAGCCTCCCTGCCGGTCCCCTGATCACTTATAACGGGGCCCTGGTCAGGGACTGGCCGGGAGGCCGTACGGTCCGGCACCAGCCGGTCGCTCTGGCAGATGCCCTCGAAGTCGTGGAGTTCGCCCGGGCCCATCGCTGCCACCTTCAAATCTACCTTGACGACGAGTACTACTTTGCGGCCGACGGGCCCCCGGCCCGGCGCTACGCTGAGATCGCGGGGTTCGAGGGGCGGGCGGTGGGGCCCCTGGACCGGTTTCTGCGGGGCTTGCCGGCCGCGGCCGGCGCTCCCACCAAACTGTTGCTGCTGGAGGAACCGGGGCGGCTGGACGAATTGCAGCCGCTCCTGGACTGCCAGGTGGGCGGGCGTCTCTACCTCACCCGCTCCTATCCTTTTTTCCTCGAGCTGATGGACCGTGGCGTTTCCAAGGGGGCCGCGCTGGCCGCGGTGGCCGCGCGGCAAGGTGTCCGGCCGGCCGAAATCCTGGCCATCGGCGACAGTCCCAACGACCTGCCGATGCTGGCAGTGGCCGGTCACACCGCGGCGGTGGCGGACGCCGCCGAGACGGTTAGGCGCCGGGCCCAATATGTCACGGGCGGGCGCTGGGGCGACGGGGTCGCGGAGGCCATCCGCCGGTTTGCCCTGGAGGGTTGAAGGACTTGGTTGCGGGGGGCGTCTAAGGTTGGTGTAAGGAGGTGCTCACGCTGCAGGAGGCCGGCTGAAAGGTCCCTCTTGAAAGGAGACTGACCACCATGTCCAAGCGTTTGTATCGGTCGCGGACCCAGCGCCTGATCGGGGGGGTCTGCGGCGGGATCGCGGAGTACTTTGACGCCGACGTCACCCTGGTCCGGCTGATCGCGATCCTCTTCCTTCTGGCGGGCCCGGGGTTCTTTGCCTACCTGGCGGCCTGGATCATCGTTCCCGAAGCTCCGGCCGGCGAAGCCGGGGGCGCCGTGTCCCCCGCCGGGCCGGAGGGCGCCCAGGGCGGTACGCCCGGGGGAGGGTGGCGCTCCCACCGGACGCCCGCCGACCGCCGGGAAACCGATCGCGTGATCGGGGCCGTCCTGCTGGTGGTGGGTGGACTGTTCCTCTTGCGGAACCTGGTCCCCTGGTTCCACTTCAACCTGACCTGGCCGGTGATCCTGGTCGTCATCGGCGTGTTCCTGATCGTCCGGGGAGCCAAGCGAGGTGATAGGGAATGAACCTGCGGCTGGTTTCGCGCGGCTTGTTCCTGGTCTTCCTGGGAGCCGTGTTCCTGCTCGTCAACCTGGGCTACGTGAGTTGGTCTTTCTGGTGGGCGGCCTTCACCTGGTGGCCGGTGGCACTGATCGTACTGGGTCTTGGCCTGATGCTGGGGCGGCGCCTGCCCTTGACGCTGGTCCTCACCGTGCTGGGGGTCATCCTGGTGGCGGTAAGCATTCTCCGGCCCGCTCAACCGCCGGTGTGGTTCGTGCCCTGGACGTGGGAACGGGCGGAGACGGTGCAGCGGGGCACGGTCGACCTGGACCAGCCGCTGCCGCCGGGCGTCGATACCGCCCGGGTGAGAATCTCGGTCGGCGGCGCCCAGGTGGGCCTGGGAGCGGGGGCGAAGGGACTCTTGGAAGGCCGGGTCAGTTACGGCTGGTTCCGGCCCGAGTTGCAGGCCACGCAATCGGGACGGGAGATGGTGCTGACCCTCTCCGGCGACCCGCGGGGCCGCGTCGACGGGCTCTTCGGGTCGGGCCGGCGGAGTTTTGGGCCGGACACCTGGGAGCTTCACCTTAACCCTGCCGTCAGCTACGACCTTGACTTCAGCGGGGGAGCGGTCCGGGGGGACTTCGACCTCAGCCGGTTGCGGATCAACCGCCTGCACGTGTCCACGGGCGCGTCCGACCTCCGCCTGACCTTCGGCGACACGGGAACCCACAGCCGCATCAACCTCGACGCCGGCGCTTCCAGGGTGGTGCTGGTGGTCCCCCCGGGGGCAGGCTGCCAGGTCAAGGCCAGCGGGGCCCTGTTGAACAAGAACTTCGGAGGGAGAGGGCTGCTGGTCGGCGACACCTATACTTCGGAGAACTACCGGACCGCCGCCACCACCCTGGACATCAACGTCTCGGCGGGAGCGACCGACCTTCGGATCGAGGCGCCGGCGAGCCCCGCCGTCCAGTAACAGGCCGCCGCAGCCCCGAAGCGCATCGCGGCCGAAGCGCATAGCGGCCACCCTCCCGGCATATCAGTCTGGTAGTCCAGATGCCGGGGGGTGGCCATTTGTTCAAGGGGTCCGAGAGGACGGCGGCCACCTTGGCTTTCGCCGGGCTCGTCTACCTCTACTTCAACCACCTGGCGGTGATCAAAACCTACACCTTCGCCAACGTCTACCCGCCCTACCTCCAGTGGAGCCTGGCCGCCCTCTGGCTGGTGCTGGCGGGTTTCATCCTGGAACTGCCGGAGGTCCTCGCCGGAGCCCAGTCCGGGGTGGACCGACTCAGGCTCGACCGCCCCCACCTCTGGCGCAACGCGCTGCCAGCCTTCTGCCTCTCGCAGATCGTCGGCCTTTCCTACCTGGTGGGCCACCGCCTGCCCCCGATGCTGGGCTTGAACCTGGAGGCCGGGGCGGCCATCGGCGGCCTGTGGCTCGGGTGGTCCCTGGCGAACGCGATCCGGTTCGACTGAGCGGCTGTGCTTAACCGGCCAGCGACAAGAGGGCGTTGGCGGTGTCCCCGAAACGCGCCGCCGCGGCGTCGAACCCCTCGTAGATATCCTTCCACTTCAGCAAGAGGATCGCGTCCGTGGTGTCGCGAAGAAGTTCGGCCAGCGTCTCGCGCAACAGGACGCTGGACTCCTGTTGCTTTTGCTTGATGGCCTGGGCCGCTTCGCCGACCTTCCCTGGGTCGTGCCCGCCCAGCGCCGCCAGGGCCTGCTCCAGCAACTCACCCTGGGAGGCGAGCAACTGGGAGAACTTCTGGGCCCGCCCCGTGGGGCGGATGACGTGGTAGAGGGCCAGCCGCGCGGCGGTAAGTTCCACCGCGTCCAGGGCGTCGTCGATGCCCTTGATCAAGGCCGCCAGGCGGGGATCCCACCCCTGGGGTTCAGCGACCAGGCTCTGAAAGGCTGCGCGGGCGATGGCGTCGCCGGCGATCTCCAGGTCGCGGATGTCCCTGGCCATGGCCTCCACCAACTCGAAGTTTCCCACCATCTCGGCGAGCCGGCGGGACGCGGCGGCCAGGTTGCGGGCCCCCTCCAGGTAGATCCCCACGGCGGCGGCGTCGACCTTCCGGGCGGGCTTTACGGCCTCGGTCGGGGCGGTCGACTTCTTCTCCCGGGTGAGGAAGTTGAAAGCCACATCAACGCTCCTTTCCGCACCTTCGACATGCAACGCCACTATTCGCCGGACTGGCTAAAAATCCCTTCTCCCCGCTCGCGGCCTGGGGTACAATAAATTTTGGTTCCCATCCGGTCCAGTGCGGAGGAGGAAGGAGCTTGCCAACTCTGGAGGAGTACGCCGGGTTGCCGGTTGACCTGGCCGGCGCGAGGATCGCTTTCCGTGACCAACTGCCGGCGGTTGAACCGGCGGTGCGCCGCCGGGAGGAGATGCGGGAAGTACTGGCCGACCCCCTGGGGTCGGGGCCGGACGAGTTGTACTACATGTACCGCGGCGTCGGCTATGCCGCCGGCCGCGAGGCCCTGACCGCCCGGGGGCTGCGTTACGACATCACGGTCCTGCGGCCGGGGACGGTGGGTACGGAGTACATCAAGACCGCCGGCCACTACCATTCGCCCGTCCCGGGGGGAGGCCCCCCTGGTTGGCCGGCGGGGACCGAATTTACCTACCCGGAACTGTACGAGGTCCTTCACGGGGTCGCCCACTACCTGCTGCAGCGGGTGAACCAGGCGCAGGACCTGGCGGAGGACGTGATCCTGGTCGAGGCGCGCCCGGGCGACCGGTTGCTGGTTCCCCCCGGATACGGCCACATCACCATCAACCCGGGCCGGGAACCCCTGGTGATGTGCAACCTGGTGGAAGCCACCTTCCGCTCGGTCTACGACCCGATCGTGCGGATGAAGGGCGGCGCCTACTACGAGGTGCTCGAGGGAGGCCGTCCCATCTTCGTTAGCAATGAAACCTACCGGGACGTGGCCGAGTTGCGGTCCCAGGCGCCGACTTCCCCGGAGGTCCTGGGGGTTCCCGACGATACGCCGCTCTACCGGCTGGCGGTGGCCGACCCGGGGCGGTTTGCCTACCTGGTCCACCCGCGGGAGTTTAGGGGAGAGTGGATCGCCGGGTGAACGACTCCGCCGCGTCGGAGCCCCTGCTGGAGCAGGCCCTGCTGGGTAATTCGCTGGTGCTGGCGACGGTGGATTCGGCCGGGTGCTGGCGCCGTTTCTTCTGGCCGTACCTGGACTGGGCCCAACAACTGGACGGCTTTGCGCTGGGGGTGGCAGGTCTCCCGGGGTGGGGCCCCCGCTGGCTGCGGGGCCCGGGTTGGAGCCACCAGCAGGCGTACGTGCCGGACAGCAACGTCTTGCAAACCGTGTCACGCCTGGAGGGTGCCGCCTGGCACCTGGAGCGGCGGCAATGGGCCCCCGCGGGGGTGGAGGCCCTGGCGGCCGAGATCATCGCCGTCAACGACGGCGGCGCGGCGGTGTCTCTGTCCCTCCTGGCTTACCTGGCCATGGATATCGACGAAAGCCCTTCTTACAACACGGCCCTGTGGGACCCCCACCGGAGGGCCGTGTTCTTCTACCGGCGGGGGAATTGGTTCGCCTTCGGGGCGGACCGCACCCCCTCCGCGTTTACCTGTGCCAAGCAGCCCGGCGCCTGGCTGGACCTGCAGGACGGCCTCCTGGATGGCGAACCCATCGCCACCGGCGACGTGGACGCCGCCCAGGTGTGGCACCTGGGAGAACTGGCTCCGGGCGACTCGGCCACACTTCGTGTGTGGCTGGTCGGCGGGCAGGGAAGGGCGGCGGCCGGCGGTGGGCTGGACGCGCTGCGGGGAGACTCAAGCGCCCCCATTCGCCCCCTGGGCGGGGCGGGTGCCAGCCTCGGGGCGGCCGATGCCACCGCCGGAGCGGCGGGGACCACCGCGGTGGAGAAGGTCCACAGCCGGTCCCTGGCGTTGTTCCGCCTCGTTTCCAGCGAGCGGACGGGGGCGATCCTGGGTGCCCCGGAGTACGACCCCGGCTTCCGCCACAGCGGCGGGTACGCCTACACCTGGCCGCGCGACGGCGCCTACGCGGCCCTGGCCATGGACGCGGCCGGGATGCACGAGCAGGCCCGCCGGTTCTACCGGTGGACCGCGTCGGTCCAGGAGCCCTCCGGCCACTGGGTGCAACGCTACTACGCCGACGGCGCCTGGGGCCCATCCTGGGGACTGCTGCAGCCCGATCAGACCGGGACCGTTCTCTTCGGGGCGGCCGAGCACTACCGCCACACCCGGGACGACACGTTTCTGGCCGACGTCTATCCCGCGGTCGCCCGGGCCGCCGATTACCTTGCCGATGGCGCGGACCCCCGAACCGGCCTGACTGGGCCCGGCTACGACCTGTGGGAGGAACGGGTGGGCCAGTTCGCTTACACGGCGGCGGCAACGTACGGGGGGCTCAAGAGCGCGGCTGAACTGGGACGGCGGATCGGCGATCGGCGGGGGCAGGTATGGGAAGACGCCGCGGAGGCTCTCCGGGAGGCCGTCCTGCAGGGGCTTTGGAGCGAGCCTCACGGGCACTTCCTGCGCGCGCTGCGGCTGGAGGTGGGCGAGGGCGAGGCGGTCCGGGCCCGGGCGCGGGGACTGGGGGTGATCGCCGAACGAGTTCCCGGCTCGCTACGGGAGAGGCTCTGCCTGGCCTACGACCCGACGCTGGACGCCAGCCTGCTCGGGCTGGCCGTCCCCTTTGGGCTGGTGGACCCGGCGGACCGCCGGATGCGGGCGACTGTCGCGAAACTGGAAACGGCCCTGACCAACCGGGGGGCTGGCGAGGGAATCGGGCGCTACCCGGGTGATACCTACCGGGGAGGCAACCCTTGGCTGTTGTGTACCCTTTGGCTGGGGTGGTACCTGGCGCACGCCGGCGAGGAGCTCCGGGCCCGGGAAATCCTGCGGTGGGCGGCCGGGTGTGCCACCCCGCTCGGTTATCTCCCGGAGCAGGTGGAGGTGGGCACCGGCCGGCCCCTGTGGGTCGCGCCCCTTACCTGGTCCCACGCCCTGTTTGTCCTGCTGGCGACGCGGCTGGAGCAAGGCCGTCCCGGAGGGTGATGGGCGCCTGGGTCATGCCCGCAAAGAGCGCGGCCATGCCGACCAGGGCGTAAGCGCCCGGCCCGCCCGAGCCGCCGGCGCCGATGGTCCGACGTTCCTCTAGCGCGCCACGATGAGTCGGCCCAGCAACTCCTTGGTCTTCTGCTGATCGGCCACGAAGTACCAGACGCTGCCCTCGGGGTCGTGCAGGACCGCCGCCTGCCCGGGGACGGTCTCCGCGACCACGTGCTCGGGAGACAGGCGGGGAGCCAGGCCGGCCAGGCCGAGCAACTCCTTGGGACTCAGGTTGGTCTTGACGTAGTGGGACGCTTCCCGGGCCATCGCGGGCAGCCGGGGCAGGTTGGCCGGCCGCTTCACCTGCTCCAGGAGGGCGTGGAGGAACTTCTTCTGCCGTTCGACGCGCCCCAGGTCACCCGTTTCGTCGCGGTAGCGCACGTACTGGAGGGCCTGGTTTCCGTCCAGGTGCTGCGGTCCGGGCCGCAGGTCGATATGTAGGTTCTGGTAGGGATCGTCGTAGTACATGCGCTTTTCCACGTTCAGGTCAATTCCGCCCAGGGCGTCCACCGCGGCGGCGAAACCCTTGAGGTCGAAATCGACGTAGCGGCTGACGTTCACCCCGAAGAAGTTCCGCACCACCCGCAAGGCCAATTCAGGCCCCCCGTAAGCGTGGGCATGAGTGATTTTCTCCGGGTGTCGGCGGCTGGGAATGGGCACCCGAGTATCCCGCGGAATCGAAATCAGGTTGACCACCTGGTGCCGCGGGTCGATGGAAGCCAAAATCATCACATCGGAGCGGGTGCCGTCGTTGTCCAGGCCCATCACCAGCACGTTCAGCGGCGCCATGGCCCGGAAGTAGAGGTAACCAGCCGCCCCTGCCAGCCCGAGGGCCAGCAGCACGGCCAACAGGCGATACGGATTCAGGCGGCGATGGGGGCGACGCGCCACCCGCGGCGGCAGCCCGTCAGGGAACAGTCCGGCTCCGCCCGGACCCCGGCTCAGGGGGGGCTGGAAACTGCCATCCACGGTTGATCACCTTCTCGCGTCCATCATAACATAACTCCGCCGGCCAGGTTCGCGTTTTCGGGTATTCTAGGGACATGCTAAAGCTCTTTGCCGACTACCATACACACACCGTGCACAGCCACGGTCTGGGGACCGTCGAGGAGAACATCCTGGCCGCGCGGGCGCGCGCGCTGGAGGAGGTCGCGATCACCGACCACGGCCCCGCCAGCGCGCCGTGGGTGCGCATGCCCCTGCGCGAACTGGCCCAAGTGCGGGAGGAGGCGAAGCGGTGCGGGGAACAGTACGGTATCCGCGCGCTGGTAGGGATCGAGGCCAACCTGGTGGGTCCCAACGGGGAAATCGACGTCCCTGCGAGGTTCGAGAGGGACCTGGACTTGCTTCTGGTAGGCTTCCACCCCGACGCTATCCCCCCTTCGGCCGCCGGCGCATGGCTGTTGCTGCGCAACCGCCTGGGGCGCCTCAGCCGGGGTCTTGCTCGCAGGATGCGAACCGAGAACACCAAGGCCTTGGTGGAGGCAGTTCACCGCCACCCGGTCGACATCGTAACCCATCCGGGGCACCGCGTCTCCCTGGATACGGCCGAATTGGCGCGAGCCTGCGCCAAGAACGACACCGCCCTGGAGATCAACTCCAGTCACGGGTTGATGACGGTGGATTACTGCCGGATGGCCGCCCGGGAGGGAGCCACCTTCGCCATCGATTCCGACGCCCACCGCCCCGGTGACGTTGGCCGCCTGGACCGGGGCTTGGCCCTGGCCGCGAAGGCGGGGCTGGAGGCGGCGCAGGTCATCAACGCCCGGAAGGGGACCGAGAAGGAAACCCCGCCCGCTTCGCGAATCAGTATGCGAAATGGTGGGCCTCCGGCGCACGGGGGGCAAGGGTAGGAACGAGGTGAGGCCGTGCAAGACATCCGGCTGGTAATCGTTACCGGTCTGTCTGGAGCGGGCAAGACCCAAGCCATCAAGAGTTTGGAGGACTTGGGCTTTTTTTGTGTGGACAACCTGCCCCCGGCCTTCGTGAGCAAGATGGCGGAACTGGGGGCGGGTACGGGGGGCAAGGTCAGCCAGATCGCCCTGGGCATCGACCTGCGCGGGGGAGCATTCTTTGGCAGCACGGTGGAGGCCCTGGAGGAACTGGAGCGGGCCGGCTACGCCTACCAAATTCTCTTCCTGGAGGCTTCCGACCAGACCCTGGTGCGACGCTTTAAAGAAACCCGCCGCCGCCATCCCCTGGCGTCGGAGGCCAACGTTCTGGACGCTATCGCCGAGGAGCGCAAGCGGCTGGAACAACTGCGCGGCCGCGCCACTTACATCCTGGACACCACCGACCTAAACCCGCAGAAGCTACGGGACGAGGTCATCCGTATCTTCGGGGAGGACCGCGAGGCGACGCGGCTCTTCGTGACCATTGTCTCCTTTGGTTTCAAGCACGGGTTGCCCCTTGACTCCGACCTGGTCTTCGACGTCCGTTTTCTGCCCAACCCCCATTACGTAGAGTCCCTGCGACCACTGACCGGCGCCGTGCGGGAAGTGCGGGACTACGTCTTCCGCTGGCCGGTGACGCGCAACTTCATGCGCCGATTGGTAGATTTGCTTGATTTCCTCCTGCCCAACTACATTACCGAGGGCAAGACCCAATTGGTCATCGGCATCGGCTGCACCGGCGGCCGCCACCGCTCGGTGGCGGTGGCCGAGCGACTGGCCCAGGTGTTCCGGCGTCAGGGCTACAACGTGGTCACCGTGCACCGCGACGCCGAGCGCGACGGCGGTGAGACAGAATGAGGAAGATCCTAATCTGGCTTTATCCCGGGCTGCGCCTCAAGCGCTGGCTGGTGGTCTTCTCCGCCGGCCTGATATTAGCGGGGGCGGGCTTCGCTATTGCCCTGGACTGGCGCGTCTACTTTTGGCTGGGCGGCAAGCTGCAAAGCTGGCTGTATCGCGGGACGGGCGCGTACCTTTCCTTGCCGGTGCAGGGCCTGCTGGTGGCGTCGGTGGGCGTCCTGATCATGGGGATCGCCATGGAAAGGATCATCCGCTGGCTGTTGGAGGTGCTGGTTCCCGCTGGCCAGGCGGACCTCACCACACGG
>JAJYMS010000192.1 GCA_021786825.1 Bacillota bacterium
CTTCGCGACGCCCGGGGGTCCGTAGATAATGACGTGCTGGGGATTGGGTCCGCAGAGGGCCGCCCGGAGGGCCTTTAATCCCTCGCCCTGGCCGATGATCTCCTGAAAGGAGGTCGGGCGCGTCTTCTCCGAGAGCGGCTCGGTCAACGAGATCGACCGGAGGCGCTGCAGTTTCTCCATTTCCTTCCTGGACTCGCGTTCCACCGCCACCCGGTTGCCCTGTTGCGATTTCAGGAGGTTCCAAAAATAAAGACCTATCACCACAGCAAAAAAGAACTGGACGAAGGTCAAAACATTCCCGAGGTGCATTCAGCCGCCCCCCCCCGCGCCGTCCTGAAGCTAGTTTGCCTGCACGGTGGGTGTGCTTATGCGTCATGCGTTACATAACATTGGGCGCAATCGGGGGAACAGGGTTCCGCGTGAATGAGCACCTGCGTGCGCGGAAAGGCTCCCCGGATGTCGTTTTCGATGAGGGTGCACAATTCGTGGGCTCTTTCAAGGGTAGCGTTGCGGTGCACCACCAGGTGCAGGTCCACGTGCCGCTCCGCCCCCGAACGGCGGGTGCGGAGCCGGTGCACGTTGACGTATTGAGCCTGGTAGCGAGCAATGATCTCCTGGATGGCTTGCTCTTCCACCTCCGGCAGCCGGTGGTCGAGGAGGGGGTAGAAGGACTCCCGGGTGAGTTCCCAGGCCGCCCGGACCATCAGCCCGGCGGCGATCAGCGCCGCCACCGAGTCGAGCCAATGCCAGCCCGTCAACCGCACCAGGACCAGCCCCACCAGCACCCCGGTGGAGGTCCAGACGTCAGTGCTCAGGTGCATCGCATCCGCCCGGAGCGCTACGGAATCGGTGCGGTGGGCAACCCCGAAGAGATACCGGGAAACGCCGACGTTGACCAGGGAGGAAGCGGCCATGACACCGATTCCCAACCCCAGGGCTTCGAGCCTGGCTCCGTGCAGCAGCCGGTTCACCGCCTCCCAGGTGATCCAGCCGGCCGCCACCAAAATCAGCACCGCCTCTGCCACCGCCGACACGTTCTCGATCTTTCCGTGGCCGTACTGGTGTTCCCGATCGGCCGGCTTGCTAGCCTGTAATACGGAAACGTAGGCTATTAAGGCGGCCAGCAGGTCCGTCCCCGAATGGGCGGCTTCTGAGAGCACGCTGACCGAACCCATCGTCACGCCGATGGCCAGTTTCGAAATTACGAGCGTTACGTTGGATAAGACCGAGATAGCCGCCGCCCTGGCGCGAGGTTCCAAAGAGTCTGCACCCCCAAGAAATGGCGAGAGCGGGAACGATTCCCGCTCCGCTCTCCTGTCACGCTGTCTCTTCCTTCTTCCCTCGCTTGCGATCCATCGTGACGAGCAGTGGTTCCTCTCGGTTCACCACCACTTCCTTGGTCAGGATGCACTTGGAAATATCGTTGCGCGAGGGCACGTCGAACATCACGTTCAGCATGATGTCCTCCAGGATGGCACGCAGCCCACGAGCCCCGGTGTTGCGCTTGAGCGCCTCCTTGGCGATGGCGTGGATCGATTCCTCCTTGAATTCGAGGTCGATCCCGTCGAGCTGGAACATCTTTTGGTACTGTTTCACCAGGGCGTTCTTCGGCTCGGTGAGAATGCGGTACAGCGCGTGCTCATCCAGGGCGTCCAGGGTGGCGATGACCGGCAGGCGTCCGACAAACTCGGGAATCAGCCCGAACTTGAGCAAGTCCTCCGGGAGGATCTGGGCAAGAATTTCGCCGATACGGCGGTCCTCCTTGCTCTTTATGTCCGCCCCGAACCCCAGTCCCTTGCGGCCGATGCGGTTGGAGATGATCTTTTCCACCCCGTCAAAAGCCCCGCCACAGATGAAGAGAATGTTGGTGGTATCGATCTGAATGAACTCCTGGTGGGGGTGCTTGCGCCCGCCTTGCGGCGGAACCGAGGCCACGGTCCCCTCCAGAATCTTGAGGAGCGCCTGTTGCACGCCCTCGCCGGACACGTCCCGGGTAATGGACGGATTCTCCGACTTGCGGGCGATCTTGTCGACCTCGTCGATATAGACGATGCCTTTCTCGGCCTTCTCGATGTCGTACTCCGCCGCTTGAATCAGCTTCAGGAGGATGTTCTCAACGTCCTCGCCCACGTAACCGGCTTCGGTCAGCGAGGTCGCATCGGCGATAGCAAAGGGAACGTTGAGGATCCTGGCCAGGGTCTGCGCGAGCAAGGTCTTGCCGGAACCGGTGGGCCCCAGCATCAGGATGTTCGACTTCTGAAGCTCGACGTCGTCGACCTTGCCGCCCAGGTTGATGCGCTTGTAATGGTTGTAGACGGCCACCGAGAGGATCTTCTTGGCCTTCTCCTGGCCGATCACGTACTGGTCGAGGATGCTCTTGATCTCCGCCGGCTTCGGGACGTCCTTTAGCTCAAACTCGACGTCTTCGTTGAGCTCTTCCTCGATGATCTCGTTGCACAGTTCGATGCACTCGTCGCAGATATAGACACCCGGTCCCGCGACCAGCCGCTTGACCTGGTCCTGAAACTTGCCGCAAAAGGAGCACTTGAGCTGCCCCTTCTCGCCGTCGGTGAATTTGAACATGCCGCCACCCCTTTCTACCTGGTCGCTGGGCGACCACCCTCCCGAGGCATCAGCACTTCGTCGATGATCCCGTAACTCTTGGCCTCCTCCGGAGTCATGAAAAAGTCGCGTTCCGTGTCCCGCTTGATCTTCTCCAGCGGCTGGCCGGTATGCTTGGACAGGACCTGGGTATAGGTCTCCCACGACTTGATCAATTCGCGGGTGTAAATCTCGACGTCGGTCGCCTTGCCCCGCATCCCGCCGGCGGCCTGGTGAATCATCACGCGCGAGTGCGGCAGCACGAAGCGCTTTCCCTTCGCTCCTCCGGCCAGCAGCAGGGCGGCCATGCTGGCCCCCAGGCCCACGCAAATCGTCGACACATCAGGCTTGATATACTGCATGGTGTCGTAGATGCCCAGGCCCGCGTCGATGGACCCACCAGGCGAATTGATGTAGAGGTGGATGTCCCGGTCCGGGTCCTCGCTCTCGAGGAAAAGCAGTTGGGCAATCACCACGTTGGCGACCGCATCATCGATTTCCGTGCCGAGGAAGATGATCCGGTCCTTGAGCAGCCGGGAATAGATATCGTAGGCTCTTTCGCCACGGTTGGTCTGTTCGACAACCATGGGGACGAGGTAACTCACTGTGATTCCCTCCCGTTGCGAGCCGAAGCAGTCGCTTCCAGATAGTTGGTCGCCTTTTCGAGCCGGAGGCCCTGGCGAACCCGGGCGAGGTTCTCCGTCCGGCTGAGCAATTGCCGCGCCGTCCCGGCTTGCGCGCCGTAAAGGCGGGCTGTCTCTTCAACCTGCTCGCGGACTTCCTCGTCCGTCGGAGCCAGGTTCTCCGCTTTGGCGATCGCCTCCAACACCAGGTCCGTCTTCACCGACTTCAGGGCCGCATCGTGGAACTCCGCGTGGAGGTCCTGGTGGGTCTTGCCGCTGTTGGCCAAAAACGCCTCCAACTTCAGCCCCTGAGCCCGGAGCCGGTCTTCCAAATCGTGGATCATCCGGTGAATTCGCCGGTCGACAAGTAACTCCGGCACGTGCACCTCGGAGGAGTTGACCGCGGCCTGAATGAGCTTCTCCCGAAAGGCTCGTTTGGCAGCTTCTTGAGCTGCCTCCCTTAGCGTATTCGCGAGGTCGTTCCGCAATTCCTGCAAAGATTGGAAGTTTCCAAGGGACCGGGCCAGTTCGTCGTCGATGGGGGGAACTTCCTTTCGCTTGATTTCCCGGACCGTCACCCGGAAAACGGCTTCCTTTCCGGCGAGGTTTTCGGCCTGGTATTCAGCTGGAAACCGGACCGGCACCTCCCGCACTGCGCCCAACTCAGCGCCGACCAGGCCCTCCTCAAACCCCGGGATGAATTTTCCCGAGCCAATCTCCAGGGTATATCCCTGGGCCGTGCCGCCCTCGAAAGCCTCGCCGCCAATCCGGCCCTCAAAGTCGATCACGGCGAAGTGGCCCTTCTCCAGGGGGCCGGCGGCGGTTACGAGTTTGGCCTGCCGCTCGGCGAGGGACTTCAGGTTCTCTTCCACCTCTTCATCGGAGATCTGCACCGGCTCCGGCTTGAGTTCCGACTCGCGGTACTCCCCGAGCTTGACTTCGGGCTTTACGGGAACTTCCGCCGTAAACACCAGCGGCTGGCCCTCTTCAAACTTGACTATGTCCACTTTAGGTTCGTCGATGGGATCAAGGCCCGATTGCTCCACGGCCTGGTCGAAAGCCTCCGGGACCACCTGCTCGAGCGCCTCCTGCATCAAAGCGCCCTTGCCGACGTAGCGCTCCAGAATCACCCGGGGCGCCCTCCCCCGCCGAAACCCGGGGATATTTACCTTTTTGACGGCCCTCCGGTAGGCGCGATCAACCGCCTCTGACACCTGTTCCACCGGAACCTCGAGTTCGAACTTGGCACGATCGTTTTCTAATCTCTCCCAGGTCGCCTTCATTTATGCCTCGTTCCGCCTCCAACTATTCATATGCCTCCGCGGCCCCGTCGGTTTCAACCTTCCGGGCCAGACCACCCATCGCGGATAACTCTCTTATTATAGCACAGCTGCACCACCGGGTGCCTAGCGTCGGACCAAGCTCGCCGTCGCAAAGAGAAAGCAGGCTCCACGCCTGCCCATGTACCTTCGGTGGTGCGAGGGAAGGGACTTGAACCCTTACGCCTTGCGGCACAGGATCCTAAGTCCTGCGCGTCTGCCAATTCCGCCACCCTCGCCCAAGCAAGACACTTGGTGGGCCATGATGGGATCGAACCATCGACACCCCGCTTAAAAGGCGGGTGCTCTACCACTGAGCTAATGGCCCGCAATCAGACAAGTGCCCCGCCCTCGGGCCATCCGGCCCTTCGAGCGGAGCCGAAAACCTGGCTGGGGCGGCAGGACTCGAACCTACGCATGCGGGAGTCAAAGTCCCGTGCCTTACCACCTTGGCTACGCCCCATCAAAATCGAGTTGGGGTGACTGAAGGGATTTGAACCCTCGACCCCCAGGGCCACAACCTGGTGCTCTAACCGACTGAGCTACAGCCACCGCGAGCAAGATCGTTTGATTCGCAAAGACTATTATAGTATAAGCAGCAGTCTGGCCCCGGTCAAGAACTTCTTGTTGGCGCCGGTCAAGGCCGCCATCCACGCCCGTCTCCAATTGATCAAAAGAAAACCCCCGCACCTCCAGGTCGAGTTATGGTTGGCGCGCCTGGCTGGAATCGAACCAGCGACACCGGGATTAGAAGTCCCGCGCTCTATCCCCTGAGCTACAGGCGCCCGTTTCTTGGCCTTTTCGGCTTGCCGAGGTTCAGGTTTTATGATAGCACAACCAAGAGATCGCTTCAAGCAATGGGGAAGGCCGCCCAGGGGGGGGGC
>JAJYMS010000044.1 GCA_021786825.1 Bacillota bacterium
TTCCGATCTATAGGTCTAAAACACCCTGCGCTGGCCACCCTCCAGTCTCGGTCCCCCACCCGGGGGGATCCAAGCTTCGGGCATAGCCTGAAAGGGGCTTCCGATATACTTGTAAGCTACTTGGGCGTCAAGAAAATAGTAGCACACCGGCGCGGGCCTGGCAACCGACGCCAGGCCACTTAAATAATAAAACTGGTCACTTTACCGCCTGATAGATAACCTTTCCGTACTTCCTCGCCTCGGAAACAATCGTGATGCCTTGAGACAACTCCTCGTACTCCCGGGGGGTATACCCTAAGGCCTCCAGGCCTTTCGGAAATCTCCACATTAATGCCAGCAACTCCAGCCGTCTGACGAATGGCACGCCCTCGAAATCCTTTGATACTACCATCAGGTCAATATCGCTCTCCTTAAGCGCATCACCCCGGGCGCGCGAACCGAACAGGATGATCTTATCAACGTTGATGGACGCCTTGACAGAGTCCAAGTATGCCCGGAGCATTTCTTCTACTGAAGGTGCCGCTTCAGCCACTTCAACACCTCCTCGGTACCGGCCATAAACTCCTCCGCCATCGCCTTGTTGTAAGCCAAGTGCGAAGGGCCACCCGAGACATCCGAGTAACGCGAAATGACATAGTGGGGACCGAGCCGGAGCAGGAAGGTTTCCACATCCTCCGGCACTTGCAACCCCGTAGCTTGCAGGAGTTCACGAAGGTTATGAGTCTTCGGCGGAAGTTCAGCCTTGAGGGCGATCACCAGGGCTTTGAGGACCTTTTCGACCGCCTGGTGGCAGAAGAAAACCACGTAGTTGTACCGCCCGAGGCGCAAGAGATCACGTGCCGCGGAGATGTCGTAGTCTGCATCTTGCAACCAATTATCAGTTTCTTTCCTCAACCGCAAGCCTCCCGTCCTCGGGTGACTCATTCCTGTAATATCATACCACTTTGATTCCCTCAAGCTCAACCGCGCCATGCTTCCAGGCCAGGACGTGGGTAGGCGGCCGCCTTCACAAGCCTCTATAGCTTTTCCGACTTGTCCAACCGGCCGGGGGGCAAGAAGAAGGTGGCGACCAGTCCGGCCAGGGCGGCGGCCAGGATCAGCGCCTGCACGTTGAAAAGCCCGTGGGCCAGGGCGGCGCGCAGGGCGGCGAGCCGCTGGGGCGAGGCCAGGGCCGAGGCCCCCCGGTCGAGCAACTGGTTCATCAGGTTCAACGCGTCCGCCTGCCTGGCCGGCGGCGGCATCAGTTCCGGGATGCCCCGTAGCCGGGAGAGCAGACCCAGGTTCAGTACCGTCCCCATCACCGAAACCCCCGCCGTGGAGCCAAGGTTGCGGATGAAGAGGATCGAAGCGGTGGCCACGCCGCGCTGTCCCCAGGCGACGGAGTTCTGCACCGCCAGGATGAAGGCCAGGTTCGAGAAGCCCATCCCCAGGCCCACCGTGGCGTTGACGGCGGAGAGGAACCAGTAGGGGGCCCCTCCCAGGCCATAGGCCACCAGGACGGCGCCGCTGCCGATGGCGTTCAGGGCGAGGCCCACCACCGCGCTGGCCCGCAGACCCATCCGCAGAATCACCCGCCCGGCGATCACCGAGCCCACCGTCCACGCCAGAGACTGGGGCCCGACGATGGCGCCGGCGATGGTGGCGGTTCCCCCCTGGACCCCCTGGGCGTAAAGGGGCAGGTAAGCCGACGTTCCCACCAGCACCGCGCCAACGGCGAAGCTGGCCAGGTTGGAGACGGCGATCAGGCGGTGCCGAAAGAGCTCCAGCGGCAGAATCGGCTCCCGCGCCCGCCCTTCGTTGCGGACAAAGAAGGTCAGGGACGCCCCCGCCAGGGCGAACAGCCCCAGGGTGACGGGCGAACTCCACGGAAGCACGACGCCGCCCTCCAGCAGGGCGAAAAGCAGCGCGCTGATGCCCGTGCCGAGGCTCACCACCCCCGTCCAGTCCAGGGCGTGGGGCTGCCGCCGCAACGGCTCGTCGAGGGCGCGCCACATCAGGTACATGGCCGCCAGACCGATGGGCAGGTTGAGATAGAAGATCCAGCGCCAACTAAGGTGGTCGACAATCACCCCGCCCAGGGCCGGTCCGATGATGGCGGCGAACCCCCACACGGCGGAGAAGATTCCCTGGATGCGGGCCCGCTGTTCCACGGTGAAGATGTCGCCGATGACCGTCTGGGTTACAGGCAGGACCGCCCCGGCCCCCAGCCCCTGCAGGCCCCGGAAGACGATCAGTTCGGTCATGCCGTGGGCCTGGCCGGAGAGCGCCGACCCCAGCAGAAACAGCGAAGCCCCGGCGACGAAGGTCCGCTTGCGCCCGTACAGGTCGGCCAGCTTGCCGTAAATTGGGACGGTGGTGGTGGAGGTGAGCAGGTAGGCGCTGAAAACCCAGCTAAAAACGGCGATGCCGCCCAGCGTGCCGACAATGCTGGGAATCGCCGTGTTGACGATGGTGGTGTCGACCGCGGCCATAAAAATGGCCGTCATCGCCGCGATCACGACCAGGTTGCGTTTGGACCCCTCCACCGCGTGAACGTCGTTGGCCGCCATCCTACCCCTTCCAGCGCCAGGAATGCTGGTCCTGTGCAGCGCAATCGCTTCAATTCTACATTAAATCCCCCGCCGCGGGAAGAACGGGGGCCGGGCCGGGACGAAGGAGAACTGCTGCCTCAGGTTGGGGAACCTCCGGGGCAGCCGGCACGTCAGTAATACTTGGAAATATTTTCGGAGGGGGCACGATTTTGGCGCTCTTGGAACTGACGGCGGTGACGCGTCAACACAAGAACGGCCAGGTGCGCGTCGACGCCCTCCGGGGGGTCGACCTGGCCATTGAAAAGGGCCGCTTCGTCTCGATCATGGGACCCTCCGGCTCGGGCAAGTCGACCTTGCTCAACATCATCGGGTGTCTCGACCTGCCGACGTCCGGCACGTACCAACTGGCCGGCCAACGGATGGACCGGCTGCGGGACAGCCAACTGGCCGACATCCGCAACCAGCTCATCGGCTTCGTCTTTCAGAGTTTCCACCTCCTCTCCGACCTGGACGCCCAGACCAACGTGGAACTGCCGCTCATCTACCGCGGCGTCGGAGGGCGCGAGCGGGAGCGCCGGGCCATGGCGGCCCTGGAAGCCGTCGGCCTGACCTCCCGGAGGCGCCACCGCCCGGCCCAGCTCTCGGGCGGGGAACAGCAGCGGGTCGCCATCGCCCGGGCCCTGGTGGGCGAGCCGCTGCTCATCCTGGCCGACGAGCCCACCGGCGCCCTGGACTCCCGGTCCGGGCAGAACATCATGCAGGTCTTCCGGCAACTCAACCGGGAGAGGAGGATCACGATCGTCCAGGTGACCCATGACGAAAACGTGGCTCGTCACGGGGACCGGATCGTTCACCTGCTCGACGGCCTGGTGGAACGGGAAGAGGATCCGCGGGAGGTCAAGGGATCATGAAGCAGCGTCTGGTCACCGTTCTCCTGATCGCCATCATCGCGCTCAACGGCGGGTATTACGCCTATCAGCGGCTGGTTCCGGCGTCCAAGCCGACCCGGGGGCCGGTCTACTCCACCCGGCAGGTGAAGCGCGGCGACGTCTCCGTAGGGGTGGAGGCGTCCGGGCCCCTGAACCCCTCCCGCGCCGGTGGCATCCAGGCCCCCGGCCGGCCGGGGCCGATGTCTGGCGGCGGCGTGACCGGCTACATGATCGACGACATCCTGGTGAAAGACGGCGACGTCGTAAAACAGGGGCAGGTGCTCGCCCGGCTGCGGGGAGTGGAACTCGAGTCGCAAGTCAAGGCCTTGTCCGAGGAAACCGGAGCCGAACGAAAGGCGTTGGCGGACTTGATGGGCGTGCCGCTCGACAGCATCTACAGCGTTGATCCGTCCGCGGGCATCACCCTGCGGGCTCCGATCAGCGGCCGGGTGACCGGGTTGACCGTCACCGAGGGCGGTGAGCTGAAACAAGGGCAGATCGTGGCTCGAATCGTGGACGACTCCCGCCTCCGGCTGGTCGCGAAGCTCACTCCCGGGGAATTCAAGCGGGTGACCAAAGTGGGTCAGCCGGTAGTGCTGGCCTTTGCCCAGTACGAAGGATTTCACCCGGCGCGGGTCAGCGACATCAACCCGTCCCCGATTCCCGAAGCGGTTTCAAGCCTTGAGTCCGGCCTCCCTCCGGCAGGTGACTCCGACACCGGTAACTGGGCCTACGTCTACTGGGTGACGGTGGAAAGCGAAAACCCCGGTCTCGTCCGTCCGGGGATGCTCGTCCGGGTTGGATTCGTCGACGACCATGAAACCATTTTCTCGCGCTATCCGGCCAGGGTCAGCTACGTCAGCGAAGAGCGCGTGCTGAACCGGGCCGACGCCATGGCCACCCGCGTCTTCGTGCAGGAGATGCAGACGGTCAAGACCGGCGACCCGCTGGTCTCCCTGGCCGGGCAAGACGCCCGGGACATGGTTCAGACGAGGCTGGACCGGCTGCGGGAAAAGGAGTTGAACCTCGCCCAACTGCAGTCTCAACTGGGCCAACTCGAGGTGCGCTCCCCCATCGACGGGGTGGTGGCGGAAGTCAACAAGGCCCCGGGACAGACAGTGATGCCAGGCGAGTGGTTCGGCAACGTCTTCAACACTTCCGACATGCGGCTGTGGGTCCAGGTCGACGAACTCGACGTATTGCTGGTCCGCCCCGAGGCCCCCGTCCAGGTTACCGTCGATGCCGTCCCGGGCAAGGTTCTGGAAGGCAAGGTGAACCGCGTCAACACCGTCGGCAAGGGTGAGAAGGGAATCAGCCGGTTCGCGGTTGACATCATGGTCAAAGGTATTCCCGAGCTCCGCCCGGGGATGCAGGCCAAGGCCCACATCGACGCCGGCAGCGCCAAGGACGTGCTGCTGGCGCCCGTGGAAGCCATCTTCGAAGAAGACGGGAAACCCAAAGTGGAGGTCTTGCAGCCCGATGGCACGACCAGGACGGTGGCCGTCGAGTTGGGGCTGATGGACGCCCGAGTGGCGGAGATCAAGAGCGGATTGAACGAGGGCGACCTGGTGATCACCGGCAGCACGGCGGACCTGCTTCCCAGCCAGCGGATTCAATCCCGCGAGGGCCTCTTGCCGGAGAACAAGGACAGCCAAACGAACGGCTCCGGCGGGGGGAACCAGAGCGGAACCGCTCCCGTCAAGCCTTGAGGGGGATGGGTGTGAAACTCCCGCGTCTGAAGCTTCCGCGTTGGGTCGCCTCCCTCTGGATCCGTTTCCGATTCAGCGCCGAGATGGCGGGACGTGCCATCATGGCCAAGCCCCTGCGGTCGCTCCTGACGACCCTCGGAGTAGCCATCGGCGTGACCTCGGTGATCAGCCTGATGGGCATCGGCGAAGGCGCCCGCCTGGCCGTGGTGCGGCAGTTCACCAGCCTCGGTTCCAAC
>JAJYMS010000059.1 GCA_021786825.1 Bacillota bacterium
GCAGGAGCCTGGGGCTGGAAGGACAACTGGTGGGCCTGGGAGTTGACCGGCTGGACCACACAAAGGGCTTGTTGCACCGCCTCGCCGGTATCCGCGCCTTCTTCTACCGCTTTCCGGAATACCTGGGCCGCTTCACTTTCCTGCAGGTGGCGGTACCCAGTCGTTCTGAGTTGGCCCCCTACCGGAAGCTGCGCGATGAAGTCGAGGAGGCCGTCCGGGAAATCAACCAGCACTGCAGCACCGATTCCTGGCGGCCGGTGCGTTTGGTTCGGCGCGGTCTGACAGCACCGACCCTGGTGGCTCTATACCGGCTGGCGGATGTTCTGGTGGTTACCTCTCTGAGCGACGGGATGAACTTGGTAGCCAAAGAATACGTGGCATCCCAGGTGGAAAACGGGGGGGCCTTGTTGTTGAGCCAGGTGGCGGGGGCAGCCCAGGAGTTGGCGGACGCCTGGCCCCTGAACCCCCTGGACCCCGGTGATCTGGCTACGGCCATGAACGCGGCCCTGCAAGAACCCCGCGAACTGAAACTGGCTCGGATGGCGCGGATGCGGGAGACCGTTGCCCGGCACGACGTGTACAAGTGGGCGCAGGACTGGTTTTCGGCGGTGAAGGCGGCCGCTTACCAGTGATGACAGGGTGGATGGCTCCCGATGGCCTTCCTGCGCCCCGCCCGTTCTGGTCAGCAGGAGGCATGGTAGCCCGCACTCTCTCTCGGCGGCGTAAGGTTGCTTTCTTCTTCGATTTTGACGGGACCCTGGCGCCCCTCGTTCCCGATCCGCCAGCGGCCCGGCTATCGCTTGCCGTTTCCCGGAACCTGGTCCTTCTTCTAAGCCTGCCGCAAGCCCGGACCGCCATTGTCAGCGGGCGCTCGCTGGTCGACCTATCCAGGCGGGTTCCCCTGCGCGGGTTAGGGCTGGCGGGCAACCACGGCCTGGAGATTGCCTTGCCGGAGAAGACGTGGAAACATCCCGTGGTCCAGGCCTGCGCACGGCCGTTGGCCCGGTTGTCCCTGCGGCTGCGGCAGGAGTTGCACGGCTTGCCTGGCTGGTACCTGGAGAGCAAGGGGGCCGGTCTGGCCATTCACTACCGGCATGCTCCACCGGAGGCCATACCGGAACTGTTTCGGAGGGTAGAAGCGGTAGTTGGCCAAACACAGGAGTATTCCTGTTTAAGGCTGGTAAAGGCCACCTGGACGTTGGAAATTCGTCCGGCTGTGGACTGGGACAAAGGCCGGGCCGTGGAATGGATTCTTCTGACCTGGTACGGGGCGGACTGGCCGCTGCTGGTGCTGCCCGTTTTTGTGGGAGACGAGGCGACGGACGAGGATGCCTTTCGTTTTCTCGGCTCCAGGGGGATTACGGTAATGGTGGACCATCAAGGGTGCGATCAAGACCGCCTTACCGCTGCCCAGTTTACCCTCGCCGGGCCGGAGGAGATGCCACGTTTCCTCGGCTGGTGGTATCGGGAGTGCTTGCGCTCCTGACGCGGATTCCGCCACCCAGTGGTGCTGGCAACATTAGCCAGATCGTTGTCAACCCAGGGCCACCCTCCGGCGAGGGCGGTGCTTTCGCCACAGCGGTGAATCCACCGCTCGGTGCTCTGGCGGCAATGGGCGGGCGCAGTAGAAACGGGCCTGCAGGGATGCGGGCGACTCCCACGGCGCCAGCCAGCACGCCCGGCGGAAAGAGGTAGCTCAGGGCCAAGTCGACCCAGTCCAGGGCGCGCATCGCTTATCCGGGCTCGCCAACGCTCGGCTCGCGAGCGGCGCGCCCGCCGTGACCAGCGCCTGTTTCCCGCCCGAGGCGGGACAGGAGGGGGAGCAGTTCGCCCACGGACCGCACCCTCAGGTCGCTCTGCCCCCCCGCCCCGTGGGGGTCGATGTAGGCCGTCCGGCAGCCCAGCCGGCGCGCCGGGGCGATGTCGTTGCGGTAATTGTCCCCGACGCTCAGGATGGCGGAAAACTGCACCCCGGACTCGGCCGCCAGGCCGGGCAACAGTTCCCGGAGACCCTCCGGTTTGCGGCACTGGAAGCAGCACCGGTCAAAGACCTCCGTCAACCCCAGCTTCTCCAGCAACGGCCGGGAATTGGGCTCGGCGCTGTTGGTGGCCAGCACCAGTCCGACCGGGTCCGGGAGACCCCGGAGAGAAGTCAACCCCTCCCGCAGTCCCGGGACCCGGGGCAGGTCGAAGCCGGGGGAGGACATGTAGCGCCGGGTTTCGAGGAAGGCCTGGTGCGCCTGCTCCAGGCTCAGCCCATAGTGGTGCCCCAGGGCAGGGGGAATCCACCAGAGGTCTCCGATGTTGATCAGGTGGTGCTGCTCGGGGTCCACCGGGGTGGGGTACAAGGCGGCGACGTCGGCGGGGTCCAGGGCCTGGCCGTCCCAGGTGCAGGCTTCGCGCACCCGGGCCCCGGACGGGGCCAGGACGAGGTCCCGTCCGGGGTCATAGACGCGTCCCACCCGCAGGGTGTGGCACCCGTCCCTGGCCTGCCGGTACTCCTCCAGGTAGGCTGCGCCGCGTGCCGGGTCGAGTTCCCCGGCGAGGATGGAAGCGTAGTAGTCGAAGTGGCGGGTCCCCTCGTAGAGGGTCCCGTCCAGGTCGAAGACCGCCAGCCGCACCCCGGGCGCCCATGACATGTCCGCTCTGGCCATGCCGCTATTCTACCAGAAGTTTTTCCGGGGCAGTAGCAGGAGACGCTTGGCCCCTGAAGAATTACCATATCTGGCAAGTAGAGATACGAATCAACAGAGGAGGTCACTCAAGTGCGCGTTCGTTCTTTCATCGCCCTCGTACTGGTGGTCGCTCTCGCCTTGGGCGTGGCGGCGGGTTGCACCAAGACCGAAGCGCCCAAGCCGGCGGCCGAGAAGCCTGTGACCAAGATCGTGGTGGGGTTTGTCCCCTCTCAGAACGCGGACAAGCTGGCGGCGACTGCCAAACCGCTGGGAGAGATGTTGCAGAAGCAACTTGGCGAGGGTTACAAGGTTGAGACCGTGGTGATGGCCAACTTCAACGGCCTGGTCGAGGCGATGGGCTCCAAGAAGGTGGACGTGGGCTTCCTGAACCCCTTTGGCTACGTCCTGGCCCATGACCTCAACGGCTCCAAGGTCATTCTGAAGACCCTGCGTTTCGACGCGGTCAAGAAGAAGATGATGGATTCCTACCGGGCTCAGTTTGTCAAGAAGGCGGACAGCCCGATCGCCAAGATCGAGGACCTCAAGGGCAAGAAGGTCGGCTTCGTCGATCCGGCTTCCACCTCAGGTTACCTCTACCCGGCGGCCCTGCTGAAGGAGAAGGGGATCGATCCGGAAAAGGACATCAAGGGCCAGTTCTTGGGCGGTCATGACACGGTGATCAAGGCGGTGGCCAAGGGCGACGTCGACGCGGGGGTGTCCTACGAGGACGCTCGCACCCGCGTTGCGAAGGAAGACAAGGAGATCATGAAGAAGGTCGTTCCCTTCGCCTACACCGACTGGATTCCGAATGACACCGTCTCCGTGCGCAAGGACCTGGATGACCTGCTGGCCAAGAAGATCTACGTCGCCTTCATGATCATCCAACAGACCGACGCGGGCAAGAAGGTGCTGAAGAGCATTTACGACATCGACGGCCTGACGGAGGCCAAGGACTCCGACTACGACATCGTGCGCAGGGTCCAGAAACTGATGAACTACCAGCTCAAGTAGGGTGCGGCGGACGGCCGGCAAGACTCGACGCACCGCAGGAGGAGGGACCGGGCGGTCCCTTCTCCTGTCTGTGATGGGGGCGGGTGGATGATCGAGTTCAGAGGCGTGAGCAAGACCTTTCCCGGCGGAGTCCAGGCGCTGAAAAACGTTTCCCTAACCATCCAAAGCGGGGAGTTCGTCGTGATCGTCGGGCTCTCCGGCGCCGGCAAGTCGACTCTCCTGCGCTCCGTCAACCGGCTGGTGGACCCGACCGCCGGCGAAGTGGTGGTAGATGGGCGGGACGTTACCCTGGCGCGGGGACGCGAGTTGCGGGCCCTGCGCAGCCAGGTGGGGATGATTTTCCAGAACTTCAACCTCGTCCGCCGTTCGTCGGTGTTGCGCAACGTCCTGGCCGGCCGGCTGGGGCATGTGCCAACCTGGCGGAGCCTGCTCGGGTGGTTTCCCGCCGCCGACCTGGAACTGGCGCTGCAGGCGCTCGAACGGGTGGAAATCGCCGACAAGGCGTACGTCCGGGCTGATCAACTCTCCGGGGGCCAGCAGCAGCGGGTCGCCATCGCCCGCGCCCTGGCCCAGCAGCCGAAGGTGATTCTCGCCGACGAGCCGGTGGCGTCCCTGGACCCGCCGACCTCCCACGTGGTGATGCGGGACCTGCAGCGCATCAACCAGGAACTGGGCATCACCACCATCGTCAACCTGCATTTTATTGACCTGGCCAAGCTCTATGCCCGCCGGATCATCGGCCTGCGGGCCGGGGAGCTGGTGTTCGACGGTTCCGCCGACCGGGTCGACGATGCCACTTTTACCGCGATCTACGGCCGCTCCATCCGGTCCGACGATTTGCGCGGGGGCCAGCCGTGAGGCCGCGCGGCGCGCTCGCCAAGACCCGTTATACGCTGCTGGCGGTGGGCCTCGCGGCCGTCTACTACTGGACGGTGCAGGGGACCCATTTCGCTGTCGGTGAGCTGGTCCAGGGCTGGCCGGCCATGGCCGACCTCTTCCGGCGGATGTGGCCGCCGGACTGGTCCTACACTCCCAAGGTCTACCGGCCGATGCTGGAGACCCTCCAGATGGCGTTGGCCGGGACCAGCCTGGGGGCGCTGCTGGCGGTCCCGGCGACGCTCCTGGCCGCCCGCAACATCGCGCGCAACCCGGCCGTGTTATACGTTGCCCGCACCCTCCTGAACCTGGTGCGCACCCTGCCGGACATGCTCCTGGCGGCCGTCTTCGTCGCCGCGCTGGGGATCGGCGCCACGCCGGGGGTAATGGCCCTGGCTGTTTTTTCCTTCGGCATCATCGCCAAGCTGTCCTCCGAGAGCGTCGAGGCGATCGACCCGGGGCCGCTGGAGGCCCTGGAGGCTTCCGGCGCCGGCCGCCTGCAGACGATTGCCTTTGCCGTGGTGCCGCAGGTGCTGCCCCAGTTCGTGGCCTACTGCCTCTATGTGTTCGAGATCAACATCCGGGTGGCCACCGTGCTTGGCCTGGTCGGCGCGGGCGGGATCGGGGTGCTCTTGCTGACGGCGATGACCCTGTTCCGCTACCGCGAGGCGATGGTGGTGATCATGATCACGTTCGTCTTCGTGGTCGTGCTGGACACCTTTAGCACCTGGCTGAGGGAGCGGTTGA
>JAJYMS010000177.1 GCA_021786825.1 Bacillota bacterium
GTGCCATGGGTGTGGGGAGTTGCCAGACGAACGGCGGGCAACTCCACGAACCCGGAGCCGTCGTAGTAGAGATCGACCGCCGGCCCCTCGGCCAAATGCCCCCCCTTGACCACCACGGACCGAGGCCCGAAGCCCAGGATGCGCCGGGCGACCTCCCGCATGCCGTTCCGGTCGCGCACCTCGAGGCCGGTGAGGACGGCGGCCTCCGGCAGGTTGGGGGTTACCACCAGGGCCAGCGGCAGCAAGCGGGCGGCCATCGTCTCGCAGGCGTCCTCGGCCAGCAGGCGGCGGCCGCCTTTGGCGACCATCACCGGATCCACCACCAGCTTTCGCACCCGGTGGGCGGACAGGCGGTCGGCCACCGAGGCGATGATCGCGCTGTCGCCCAGCATACCTGTCTTGGCGGCATCCACCCCGATGTCTGAGCACACCGCGTCGATCTGCGCCGCCACCGCCTCCGGCGGCAGGAGGTCCACCCGCTCCACTCCCCGCGTGTGTTGTGCCGTCACTGCGGTGATGGCCGTCATGCCGTACACCCTCAGCAGCGTAAAGGTTTTCAGGTCCGCCTGGATCCCCGCGCCGCCCCCGGAGTCCGACCCGGCGATGGTCAACGCCCGCGCCAACAATTTCCCCACCCCGATCCAGGAAAACGGGGTGGCTGGCTGTTCCCCGGCCTCCCCCAGGTTGCATCCATCTTAACGCCGACCCCCTGGAGCGTCAACCGGCCCCGGTGCAAGACCTGCATCCCTGCGCCGGAGGGCGCAAAAACTGCGCCGCGTGCCCGCTCCGACCCAGCCCTGCGGGGCGTGGAGATGGCACGCTTCTTGCAAAAATCAGCGATAGCACAAGGAGGTATGCCGCGTGGAACAGGACACTCGCCACTCGCAGGAGCGGCAAATGGTCGTCTTTCAGTTGGCCCGGGAGTCCTATGGGGTGGAGATCACCACCGTCCGGGAGATCATCACCATGCAGCCGGTCACCCCGGTACCCCGCGCCCCCGCCCACGTCCGCGGGATCATCAACCTGCGCGGCCGGGTGATCCCGGTGGTCGACCTCCGCAAGCTGCTGGGGCTGGCCGAAAGCGAGGCCGGGCGTGACACCCGGATCATGGTGGTGGAGGTCGAATCCCGCACGGTGGGCTGCATCGTGGACGCGGTGAAGGAGGTGCTGACCATCAGCGACGAGGTGGTCGAGCCGCCCGCCGGGGCCACCGGCGCCGACGGCGCCTACCTGGAGGGAATCGCCAAGCTCGGCGACCACCTGGTCATCCTCGTGAACCTGGTGAAGGTCCTCAGGTCCACCGGGGACGACGGCCTGGGGCAAGCCGGCTAGGGTCCGGTTGGTGCCGTCACTCCCGCGAGTAAACAACCTCCCCGTCGATGATGGTGTAGTCAACCTGGCTCATCAGGTCGAAGGGGTGTCCGGAGTGGATCACCAGGTCCCCGTCCTTGCCCACTTCCAGCGAGCCAATGCGGTCGGCGACGCCGGCGATCTCGGCGGCGTTGATGGTGATGGCCCGCAGCGCCTCGCTCTCTTCCATCCCGGCGCGCACCGCCAGGGCGGCGGATAGCGGGAGGTAGTTGACCGGGACCACCGGGTGATCGGTCATAATGGCGACCTTTACCCCGGCCCTGGCCAGCACCCCTGCCGTGGCGGGAGTGCGGTCACGCAACTCTACCTTGACCCGGGCCGTGAGCAGCGGTCCGACTACCGCCGGAATCCCCAGGGCGGCTAGTTCTTGAGCCAGCCGGTGCCCTTCGGTGCAGTGTTCGATGCAGACCCGGATGTTGAACTCCCGGGCGATCCGGATGGCGGTGAGGATGTCATCGCCGCGGTGAGCGTGACAGCGCAAGGGAATCTCCCGTCGCAGCACGCGCCCGATGGCTTCCAGCCTCAGGTCCCGGTCCGGCCGCTTATCCGGTTCAGCGGCCATTTTTTGCAGGTAATTGCTCGCCTTGACCAGACTCTCCCGCAGGAGGGCGGCCGTGCCCATCCGCGTGGAGGGCATTTTCTTTTGGTCGCGGTAGATCCGCTTGGGGTTCTCCCCGGTCGCCGCCTTCAGCCCCGAGGGCGCCAGGAGCACCATCTGATCAATGGTTCGCCCGCGCCCGTGGGTCTTCACCGTCGCTCCCTCGCCGCCGATTACGTTCCCCGACCCCGGCGCCACCCAGATGGCCGTAACTCCCGCTTCCACCGCGTCCCGAAACCCCTGGTCCTCCGGG
This sequence comes from Bacillota bacterium, assembly GCA_021786825.1. Lineage (GTDB taxonomy): Bacteria > Bacillota > Sulfobacillia > JAMDAP01 > JAJYMS01 > JAJYMS01. The sequence goes on from JAJYMS010000177.1 coordinate 2,223, forward strand.
TTAATCCCGTCGATGGCCCGGGCGTCCGCGGTGATCGGGTCGGTCATCTCGTTGACGTCGTCGCCTTCCCAGCCGATTCCCTCCTCGGCGATGCCAACGTGGCAATGGGCATCGATGAACCCGGGGGTGACGATCCGGCCCCCCGCGTCGATCACCCGGGCCCCGCGGGGAATCTGGAGCCCGACCCCGATAGCCGCGATCTTGCCCCCCTCGAGCAGCACCTGGCCGCCTTCGATAATTCCCCCGGCGACGGTGAAGAGCCTGCCGTTTGTGACTGCCAGCAAGTCAGCTACCCCCTTGGATCTTTCGGATGCCGAGATAGTTGGCAATGTTCGCCCCCGGGTCCAACCGCGGCTCGATCTCTCCGCCCTTGGCGGTGAGCAGGGTGGTTACGCCCGGACCGTGACCGGAGATCATGGAGTCCGAATGGACCACCACGCCGATTTCGATGGCGCCGCGGCTGTAGTGGCGTCCGAAGAAGGAGGCGCGGTCCCGGACGGCCACGATGTCGCCGAAGCGCAGCCCCTGCAGCCCGTGTTCCCGCAGCAGGGCCCGGTCCTGGGTGGTGATGTCGTAGTCCCCCGAATGAGCGGCCACCGACCCGATCCCCGAGCCCATCAATTCCGCCGGCACGGCGGCCACCACAGGAACCTGCAGGCGGCCTGCCGACACGGTGATGCCCCACTTCTCCAGCAGGTCCGGGTCGCAATTCATCACCTGCACCCCCGAAAACTCCTCCATGGCCAGGCCCTGCCCGCAGGCCCGCACCTGGACCTTGTCGCCGATGGCCAGGTTCTCCAACACCTCGGGAGGGAAGTCGATCAAGACGTGCTCGATCCCGCCATGGGTGCCGGTGACGACCCCCCGCGCCCCCTTGGCCTCGCCCGAAACAACCACCGCCCGATTGCCGACGCAGGAAAAGACGTTGTAAGCCAGGTTGGCCCCCTCGTCGGCAGCCTTGGTGCTGACCCCGGGCTCCACGTGGTCCCCCACCCAGCCGAGGGCCGGATCGCCGACCCTGGCGTTATAGGTAATTCCGCCCGTCGACGCCACCACCCGGGGGACCCCATCAAACCCTACCCGGTAAGGGGTCCGCATCCTCGGTGGAGCCACCTCCCCCAAGACGGAGACAATGGGCAGGAACTGTCGATTGGTCCGCAAACCCGTACCCCCTTCAAACTGTGGTCGTTATCGCCAGGGCGATCATCGCCCGCATCGCCTTGAACGCGCGCAGGAAATCCTCGTCCCGGTACCGGACGGCACAGCCGTCCAGCCTCTCCGCCCCCGGCACCAGCAGGGCCGCCTCGGCCATTCCCGGGTCGGCAAAGGTCATTTCAAAGATGTAGGGCGGTGAGTAGCTGAAGGGCCGCGCCGACCCGGCGAGGCCGACCGCCCGGATGGCGGCGGACCTGATCAAGTCGCGGGCCGCTTCCGGATGCAGGCAGGACGCGGAAAAACGGCCTCGCGCCGCCTTGACGGCCACCGTCTCGACATCGCCCAGGTACTCCCGGGCCTCCTCGGCCACCGCCCGGTCGCCCGTCACCAGGGTCACGGGAACCCCGTGGACGCCCGCGACGGCGGCGTTCAGGGCCGTCTCCCCCGCCGGCCGGCCGTTCACCCGCAACTCGTGCAGCACGCTGGAGTAGGTGTGGCTGAGGACACCCGGGGCGCCGGCCCGGGCATGGTAGCCGATCAGGAAGGCCTGGTCGAAAGTCTCGTCGATTCCCTCCATCATGGACAGGGGTTTGAAGCTGCCGCTCACCAGCCGGGCGTCGCGGTGCAGCTCCAGGGGCAGCAGGTTGCGCATCTGGCTATGCGCATCATTGACCACGACCTCGGTCGCGCCCGCCGCCAGCACCCCTTCAATGGCCGCGTTGGCGTCCGCCGCCATCATTTGCCTCGCCCAGCCATGCTCCTTGCCGCCGACCTCCACCTGGGACCAGTGGACCAGCCCGCTGATTCCCTCCATGTCCACGGAAATAAACACCTTCATGTCGCTCATCCACCCCGGGGTACTTTATTCTCGACCCCCGGGGCTTTGACCTGCCTCCGTCGCCGGCTCCAAACTGGTGTCGTCACGGTACTCGATCACCGGCTGGGCCTCACCCGGGCGGGGGTCCAGAATGATGACCACGTTGCGCTTGCAATGGCGGCATTTGACGACCACCCGGTGGCCATTGAGCTGGGCGACGATCTTGTCGCACCGACACCTTACGTATTCCATCGCGTCCGGCGTCTCTCCCTTCACGTGGTTTTGCTATTTGGTCCGCACCTGCCGCTGGGTGTGACAAGTGCCGCAGCTTTCAGCGGTGTGACAACCGAAGCAGGTCGCACTGCCGGTCCTGGAAACCTCCCGCCGGTGCTGCGTCCGCCAGTCCTTGGGATGCAAGGCGTAGTGGCAGCGGCCGCAGACCACCTGGGTGGTGGGGGGAGGCCCGGAATCGTCGTTCTGGCGGTTATGGCAGGTTTCGCAGCGAGGTTCGATGCCCATCGCGGCCTGGCGGTGTCCCAGCAGGTAGGTGGTACCGTGGGAAGCCGGGCGCCGGGAGTGGCAGTCGCGGCAGAAGTTGATGGACCGGGCCAGAGCGCGGGCCCCCAGGATCCCGGTGAGGTCGGCCTGCCGTTTCTGCCTGGCCACGTCGTATTCGTGGCACTCGTTGCAGGACTGCGCCTCCTGGAAGGCCGTCTGGCCGTGGGTCTCCCTCCACCTCGGCGACGTGTGTGAAGCCGGAAGTTGCTTGCCGCGGTGGCAGGCGGGGCAGGCGTTGGGAGCCTTGGTGCCGTTGTGGCAGTCCGCGCAGCGGCTCATCGGGACGCGGTTGCCCGCCGAAGCCAGGGCGGCCAGTTGATCCACGTCCGGCGTGCTGTGGTTCCGCACGGCCACCTCGCCGTGGGTGAGGTTGAAATGACACCGGACGCAGTCAATACCCTTCTGGATGTGCAGGCGGTGGGGCATCAGCAGGCCCTCGGGCGGGGTGACCGGGCGGTCCACCACGTGGCAACCCAGGCAGACCTGATCGGAGACCTGGGTGTTGACCTGGATTGGGCGGCGGTAGCGGCCGGTCACCGTTTCCAGGCTGT
>JAJYMS010000202.1 GCA_021786825.1 Bacillota bacterium
GCTGTATCGCGGGACGGGCGCGTACCTTTCCTTGCCGGTGCAGGGCCTGCTGGTGGCGTCGGTGGGCGTCCTGATCATGGGGATCGCCATGGAAAGGATCATCCGCTGGCTGTTGGAGGTGCTGGTCCCCGCCGGCCAGGCGGACCTCACCACGCGGCTCTTTACCCGCCGTTACCTGGAGCACGGCCCCAAGGTGGTCGCCATCGGGGGCGGCACCGGGTTGCCAATTCTCTTGCGGGGTCTGAAGGAATACACGGCCAATATTACGGCCATTGTGACGGTGGCCGACGACGGCGGCAGCTCGGGGCGGCTGCGGGGCGAGTTCGGCATCCTTCCCCCGGGGGACATCCGCAACTGCCTGGTGGCCCTGGCCGACACCGAGGGCCTGATGCAGGAGTTGTTCATGCACCGCTTCGATCAGGGCACCGGGCTGGCGGGCCACAGTTTCGGCAACCTCTTCATCCTGGCCATGACGGCGGTGACCGGAGACTTTGAGGAGGGAGTGCGCAAATCCAGCCAGGTGTTGAACATCCGCGGCCGCGTGCTCCCCGCCACGGCGGACCAGGTGGCCCTGGAGGCGGAGTTGGAGGACGGGGGGAGGATTCGGGGGGAGTCCTCCATCGGCAGGTCTGGCCCCGCCATCCGCCGCGTTCACCTTGTACCTCCGGACGTCCGCCCCCTGGACGAGGCTCTGGCGGCCATCGCCGATGCCGACCTGGTTGTCCTCGGCCCGGGGAGCCTTTACACCAGCGTCATTCCCAATCTGCTGGTGCCGGGCGTCGCTGAGGCCGTTCGGCAGTCGCCGGCCTTGAAAGCCTATGTGTGCAACATCATGACCGAGCAGGGCGAGACCCAGGGCTACACCGCGGCCGATCACGTCCAGGCCGTGCTGGCGCACGGGGGGGCCGGGGTAGTCAACTATTGCCTGGCCAACACCCAAAACGTGCCGGACGCCCTGGTTCCCGAGTTGCGGGAGCACGGAACCGAGTCAGTAGGGTTTTCGGGTGGACCCCTGCCCGGGGTGGAAATGATCGGCCGTCCGCTGCTGGGGGAAGACGCCACCCATCACGATACGCGCCGCCTGGCGACCGAACTCATGAGGCTCCTGCTCGTCGGGCAACGCCGCCTGGCACGCTTTCCCTGGGACCTGTACCTCTGGCGTGAAAGGGTCGATGCGATGGACCGGAGCGCGAACCCCCCGCGCTAGCCGGGTAAATCCTGCCGCGCCTTCCCCAGGCGGGGAGCTTCGAACCGCTCGCCCAGGCCGGACCGCCCCAAGGGACTGGCTAAATGAAGGACGGCCCCGTAGCGACGGTGGTGGCGGGTACGGCGTAAGAGACGGAGCTGAACCCGGTGTAAGGGAACGACGGGTAGCTGGCGAAACCGGGGCCGATGCCGTAGCCGTAAGGAGGATACAGCGCGGGCGGGAAGGCCCCGAAGGGGGCCACGGTGGAAACAGGGGGAACATACGGGATGGTTGCCACGTAGCCGGGGTAGCCGTAAGCGCCGGGGTAGCCGTAAGCGCCGGGGTAGCCGTAAGCGCCGGGGTAGCCGTAAGCGCCGGGGTAACCGTAAGCGCCGGGGTAACCGTAAGCGCCGGGGTAGCCGTACAGACCGTACATTCAAGACACCTCCTTTCAGGCCAGGCGAGCACCGACCGCGCTCACCGGTCCTCACCAACAGGATACGCTCGGTCAGCGGGCTCTGTGACATAAATACAAGACATGAATCAGCCTGGGAATACCGGAGGGACCGGCTTGAGCTTTTCCTCGCAGACCAAGGAGGAGTTGGCCCGGGTATGGCCTCCCCACGCCTGCTGCCAACGGGGGGAACTGGCCGGATTGGTTCGCGGCGGTTCGCTGGAACTGCACGGCCGGGGGGAGGCGGCGCTGCTTCTGACGACGGAGCATCTTTTCGTCGCGCGTAAGGCCCTGCACCTGGGCAAGTCGCTGGGGATTCAGCGACCAGCGTTGACGCAGCGGCGGAACCCGCGCGGCGAGGGCAGGGTGTACCAACTGCACCTTCCGGTTACCGCCAAGATGCTGGTCGAACTCGGCATCATCGACGAGGACGGCAGGATCGCCAATACCCTTCCGGAACACCTGACGGAGCGCGGCTGCGCCCGCCGGGCCTTTCTGCGTGGGCTTTTTCTCGCCTCCGGTTCAGTGAACCACCCGTTGCGCGGGCATCACCTGGAGATGCGGCTCCAGAACGAGTCCTTGGCCGACGCGGTCAGCCAACTGCTGTTTGCCGCCGGGATTGCCGCGCGGCTGGCGGCCCGCCGGCAGAGCCTGTTGGTCTACCTCAAGGATGCCGATAGCATTGCCGATTTCCTGAATCTGATCGGAGCCCACCAAACCCTCCTGGAATACGAGAACACTCGGGTGTTAAAGGAGGTCAAGGGGCGCACCAACCGCCTCGTGAACGCGGACCAGGCGAACCTGCAGAAGAGTGTGAACGCTTCCTTTCGCCAGCTCAAGGACCTCCGCCTGATCCAGGAAACGGTCGGCCTGGCCTCTCTCGGCCCCGGCTTGCGAGAGATCACCCGGCTGCGAATGACGCACCCTGAGGCATCCCTGGCCGAACTCGGGGAACTGTGCCACCCGCCGCTGGGAAAGTCGGGGGTGAACCACCGTCTGCGCAAGCTGGCCGCCTTGGCCGCCCGCCTGCGGTCGGCGCAGGAAAAAAAGGGAGATTTCCCGAATAAGTGAAAGATAGAACAGGTCCTTCGATCTTTCATAGAAAAAGCCTTGCGGTCATGCTACAATACTTGCATGGTCTTCCGGCAACAGGAGGAGATAGCATAGTGTCGATTACTCGGGCAGAGAACCTCCGCGAGCGGATCAAGACCGTGGATCTGTTCAGTGAGATAGAGAGCGACCTACCCAGGGTGGAAGCGGTAATTGAACGGGCCCTTGATACCACGGACAGCCTGGTGAAGGAAGTCTCGACCCACCTGTTGAGGGCCGGCGGCAAGCGGCTACGCCCGGCGATGGTCCTCCTCTCTGCCAAGATGGGCCACTACTCCTTGAAACACCTGTTGCCCGTGGCGGCGGCGGTCGAGTTGATCCACATGGCGACTCTGGTCCACGATGACGTTGTGGACGCCTCTATGGTTCGCCGCGGGCTGGCGACGGTCAACGCTCGCTGGAGCAACGCCGTATCCGTCCTGACCGGAGATTATCTCTTTGCCCGGGCCTTCTCGATGCTGGCGGCCGTGGGGGACCCGCGCGTGGTGCAGATCATGGCCGACGTAGTCTACGAGATGAGCACCGGCGAGTTGCAGCAGATGTCCGGCTCCTCCGACCTGGACCAGGGCCAGGCGGACTACTTCGAGCGCATCCGGAAAAAGACGGCCGTGTTCATCGCGGAGTCCTGCCGCCTGGGGGCGGTGCTGAGCGGAGCCGGCGAGGCGCAGGAGATGGCCCTCTACGGCTATGGGCTCGGCGTGGGGATGGGTTTTCAGATCATCGACGACATTCTCGACTTTGTCGCCAGTGAGCGCCAGCTTGGCAAGCCGGTGGGCTCGGACCTCCGCGGCGGAGTGGTCACCCTGCCGGTTATCCTGGCCCTGCGGGCGCCCGCCCGCGCCGGCGAACTGGTTGAACTGCTGGCCCAAAAGACCCTGGGCGACCGGGAGATCGCACGCGTGACCCGGATCCTGCAGGAATCGGGGGCCATGGAGGAAGCCTACCGGGAGGCGACCGCCTACATCATGCAAGCGAAGTCCCACCTGGTGTCCCTGCCCAATGTTCCCGCGCGCAGAACCCTGCTTTCGGTGGCTGATTTTGTCCTGGCCCGCGAATTCTAGGACGGCGGGGTGACATGGTTGCGTAACCCGAGAATCCCCGAGGCGGCGATCAAGCGGCTGCCCGTCTACCTCCGGCTCCTGGAGGAGCTCATGGGGGAACGGGTCACCATCGTTTCGTCGGCTGAGTTATCAGAAAAAACAGGGTTTTCACCCGAGCAAATACGCAAGGACCTGGCCTACTTCGGGGCTTTCGGGACGCGCGGCGTCGGCTACGATACCGAGGTCCTGAGCCGGCGGATCCGCAAGATCCTGGGATTGCACCGGACCGTCCACGCCGCCCTGGTGGGAGCCGGGAACCTGGGAACGGCCCTCGCCCGGTACAGCCTCTCGAAGTACAAGGACGTTCGCATCGCGGCCATCTTCGACAGCGACTGGGACAAGATCGGCAAGCAGATTCAAGGGGTGGAGATCTCTCCGATGGAGGACCTCATCCCCATGGTTCGCCGCCTGGGAGTGAAGATCGGCATCGTCACCGTCCCCGCCCCCGAGGCGCAAAAGGTGGCGAACCAGCTCGTGGAGGCCGGCGTGGAGGCCCTGCTGAACTTCTCTCCCGCGAAGATCCGGGTCAGCCAGGACGTCTACGTGCAGAACATCGACCTGACCATCGAACTGCAAAGCCTGGCCTACTACACCTCGGTTGCCTCCGGAGAGGACGACGCGGAGACCAAGTCCCGCCTCTGAGGGACGATCGGAACACCGGACGCTCCCATCAGCCCGAGGCAGCATCGCAGTATAGTCGAGACGACGCCCGCCGGCCCGCCATGGGCGGTGGGCTTCTGCTTTGCAATGCTCCACCAGCATGGTAAACTTGGCTTGAAGCACGTCCAGGGGGGACCAGGATGGCGTTGTTGCGTTCAGTCAACGTACTCGACACGCTGGCCGCGATCATCGACATCGGGGTCGTCTCCTACGTCTTCTACCGCCTGTTCATGCTCATCCGGGGCACGCGGGCGATCCAGTTGATCAAGGGCATCTTCATCCTGCTGGTGGCCACCTTCGTCAGCCAGTGGCTGAACCTGCGCGAGGTCAACTGGTTGCTGAAGCGCGTCACCGACATGCTGATCGTGGCCATTCCGGTCGTCTTCCAACCGGAACTGCGCCGGGCCCTGGAGCAGCTCGGGCGGGGCCGGCTGTTCGTGGCGCCCTTCGAGGCCCTGGACGAGACCGCCCGCAAGCACTTGCTGGAGGAACTGGGGCGGGCGGCGGAGATGCTTTCCAAGAACAAGATCGGCGCCCTGCTGGTGCTGGAAAGGGAGACCGGGTTGAACGACTACGCCGAGACCGGCATCCAGTTGGATGCGGTCGTGTCGGCCGAGTTCGTGACCAACATTTTCATTCCCAACACCCCGCTCCACGACGGGGCGGCCATCGTAAGAGGCAACCGGGTGGTGGCGGCCGGGTGCTTCCTGCCGCTGGTGGAGGATCATGAAGTCGGCCCGGAGCTGGGGAGTCGCCACCGGGCCGCCATTGGGATCACGGAGCACTCCGACGCGGCGGCGATGGTCGTATCCGAGGAGACCGGCACCATTTCGGTGGCCAACGCCGGCACCCTGATCCGCAACCTGGAAGGCAAGGGCCTGCGCGAACTGTTGGATTCCCTGCTGCGGGGGAAGCCCGCCACCGGGCCGCTGGCTTTCCTGAACCGGGGGGCGTCCTGATGGATCGTTTCCTTGAGAAGGACCTGACCGTCAAGATTCTTTCGGTCCTGTTGGCAATAATCCTGTGGTTTCAGGTGACCTCCGACGAATCTGCCACTCCCCGCCGAGTTTTCGAGCGGGTGGGGGTACAGGTCGTCGGACTGGATCCTGCCCTGGCGCTGGTGGATGCCGACCAACGCCCGGCGGTTCGGGTGACGGTACAGGGGAGCCAACTGTCCTTGAACCGCGTGCGGGCGGGGGACGTGCGGGCCCAGGTGAACCTGGCGGCGGCGCAGCCGGGGACCGCCCTTTACCGCGTCGAGGTCACGGTGCCCAAAGGAGTCAACATCACTGACGTCGCGCCATCCACCCTGTCCCTGGCGATCGAACCCAGGACCACGCGGCAGGTGCCGATTCAGGTGCGCACGGTGGGCGATGTCACGTCCGACTACGTAATCGGCCAGCCGGTCGCGAAGGAAACCCAGGCCACCGTGACGGGTCCCAAATCGCGCGTGGATGCGGTGGGCTACGTCGTCGGATTGGCGGACGTGAAAGGGGTTACCGAGGACGCGCGGCGAACCGTCCACCTGACTGCCGTATCGCCCGACGGGAAGGAGATCGGTGGCCTCGTCCTTGCGCCGGAGAGCATCGGGGTTACCGTGCCGGTCACCAAGCTTCCCCCCGGCGCCATCCTGCCGGTCAACGTCCGCACCTCCGGCCAGGTGGCGGCCGGCTACCGGGTGGGGGGAGTGAAGGCCCAGCCCGCCCAGGTCCGGCTGCGGGCGACCCCGGACCAACTGAAGGGGATCAACTCCGTGGACACGGCGGTGATCGACCTTGCCGGAGCGACGGGTCCCATCGTCCGGGAGGTCGATCTGGCGGTGCCGGCTGGAACCTACGTGGTCCAGCCGGCGAGGGTCGCCGTGACCATCGACGTGGTTCCCGACCTTCTGACCAGGCGCTTGCCGAACCTGCCGGTCAGGGTCCGCAACCTCCGGGATGAAAAAAAGGCCACCCTGGCGCCCTCGGTGGTCACCGCCGCGATCAGCGGGCCGCGTGCGCAGGTGGAGAAGCTGGGGCCTGACGACGTCGTTCTTTTCGTCGATGCCGCCAACCTGGGGGCGGGTACCCAGCAACTGCTGGTGCAGGCCGAGTTGCCGGCCGGCGTGCAGTTCGTGGAGGCCGAACCGCGGACGATTCAGGTCGAGGTTCACTGATGCCCCTGCGCCTGACCCAGCTCCGGATTCCGGTTTCGCAGGTCGTTCCGGCCTCCGCCCCGGGTCGGGCGGGCGTGCCGGAGTTTCTGGCGCGGGCCGCCGCCCGGCGTCTGGGGGTGGAGCCCCCGGCAGTCAGCCGGGTGTTGGTTCGCCGCCGGGCCCTCGACGCGCGGCACCGAGGCGAACCGAGCTACGTCTATACCGTGGACGTTGAACTGGCCCTGCCGGAGGACGCCATCCAGCAGGCCGCCGCCGGGCCCGATTTGCGGTGGGTGCCGCCTACGGCGCCGGTGCTGACGGCGATGGAAGCGGGGCCCGACGACTCGGCGTGGGCAGAGGCCGCGGGGGCGGCTGCAGGTCGCGGCGGCCGGGAGCGGCTGGCCGCGCGCCCCGTGGTGATCGGGGCCGGTCCGGCCGGCATCTTCGCGGCGCTGAAGCTGGCGGCCCACGGTTTTGCGCCCCTGGTCCTGGAGCGCGGCCGGGAGGTGCGCCGGCGGGTCGAGGACGTGGAGCGATTTTGGCGGGAAGGCCGCCTGGATCCGGCCTCCAACGTGCAGTTCGGCGAGGGCGGGGCGGGGACGTTTTCGGACGGCAAGCTGACCACCCGGATCGACGACCCGCGCGTCGACGAGGTGCTGGCCACCCTGGTGGCGGCCGGCGCCCCGGAGGAGATCACCTATGTCGCCCGGCCGCACATCGGCACCGACCGCCTGCGCCACGTCGTCACCGAGCTGCGCCGCCGCCTGCTGGACCTGGGCGGGGAGGTTCGCTTCGAGGCCCAGGTAACCGACGTCGTGCTGGAGGGCGGCCGCGTCCGCGGCGTGATGGTCAACGGCGCCGAGGAGGTGCCGACGAGGCTGGTGGTGCTGGCCCCGGGTCACAGCGCCCGGGACACCTACCGGCTGCTGGCCCGCCTGGGCCTGGACCTTTCGCCGAAGGCCTTCTCCATCGGGGTGCGCATCGAGCACCGGCAGCGGGAGATCGACCGCGCCCAGTACGGCCAATGGGCTGGCCATCCGGCCCTGGGCCCGGTCGACTACCTGCTTTCCCTGCGCGATGAAAAGGCAGGGCGGGCCGCCTACGCCTTTTGCATGTGCCCGGGCGGCGTGGTGGTGGGAGCCGCCTCGGAAGAGGGCGGGGTGGTGACCAACGGGATGAGCTACAGCGCCCGCGACAAAGTGAACGCCAACAGCGCCCTCGTCGTCTCAGTCGGCCCGGGCGACTTTGGCGGGGACCCCCTTGGTGGGATTCGCTTTCAGCGCCGCTGGGAGGAGGCGGCCTTCCGGGTGGGGGGCGGGGACTACCACGCCCCGGCCCAACGGGCCGGCGATTTCCAGGCCGGACGTGCCACGTCCGACGGGGACCTGAGCCGGGACCGCGCAGGCGGTCGGGACTCGCGCGGCGACTCGCGCCTGGACGCGGATTCGCGCCCGCGGCCGACCTACCGCCCGGGGGTGCGCGGCGCCGACCTGCACGATTGCCTGCCGGAGCCGGTGACCGGCATGCTCGAGCGCGCCCTGGGCGAGTTCGACCGCAAGCTGCGCGGCTTTGGGCGGCCGGAGGCGCTCCTGACCGGGGTGGAGACCCGCACCTCGGCTCCACTGCGAATCAACCGCGGCGAGGACGGGCAGGCCCTCGGACTCGACGGTCTCTACCCGGCCGGGGAGGGAGCCGGCTACGCGGGGGGCATCGTCAGCGCCGCGGTGGATGGGCTGCGCGCGGCGGAGCGAATCATCGCGCGGTTTGCCCCACCGCAAACTGCGCCAGGGAAAGGAGCTTAGCATGGCACGTCTCTTCGGCACCGATGGGGTGCGGGGAATCGCCAACTCGCTCGACCTGTCACCCGACCTCGCCTACCGCCTGGGCCGGGCGGGGGCCTACCTGCTAGTCAACCAGGCCTACAGCGAAGACACCCGGCCCCGCGTCGTGGTCGGCAAGGACCCGCGCCGGTCCGGCGACATGCTGGAAGCGGCCTTGATCGCCGGGGTCCTGTCCGCGGGGGCCGACGTGGTGCGCGTCGGCGTGGTCACCACCCCCGCGGTGGCCTTCCTCGTCCGTGACCTGGGGGCGCAGGCCGGGGTGATGATCTCGGCCTCCCACAACCCGGCGGAGTACAACGGCATCAAGTTCTTCTCCTCGGAGGGGTACAAGCTCCCCGACGAACTGGAGGACCAGGTGGAGGCCCTGGTTCACCACCTGCCGGACGACCTGCCCCACCCCACCGGCGCGGGGATCGGCCGCCTGATCGAGGGGTCCCGGCTGGTGCGGCACTACGTCGATTACCTGGTGGGCGCCGCCTCCTCCCGGCTTGACGGCCTGCGGCTGGTGGTGGATTGTGCCAACGGGTCGGCCTCCCACCTCGCGCCGGAGGTCTACCGCCAGTTGGGCGCGGAGGTGATCCCTCTCTTCGCCGAGCCGGACGGGCTCAACATCAACCAGGGATGCGGCTCCACCCACCCCGAGGCGATCACCCGGGCGGTGCTTGAACACGGCGCCCACGCCGGCCTGGCCCACGACGGCGACGCGGACCGGGTGCTCCTGGCGGATGAAAAAGGCCGTCTGGTCGACGGCGACCAGGTCCTGGTCATCTGCGGGCTGGACCTGATCGCCCAGGGGAAACTGGCCCACAACACCGTCTGCGGGACCGTCCTCTCCAACCTCGGGCTGGATCTGGCCATGAGCAGCCGCGGCGGGCGGGTGGTCAAGGCTCCCGTGGGGGACCGGTACGTGCTGGAGGAGATGCGACGGCACGGGCTGAACCTGGGCGGCGAGCAATCCGGGCACGTCATCTTCCTCGATCACTCCACCACCGGCGACGGGATCCTGACGGCGGTGCAGGTCCTCTCGGTCATGGCGCGCACGCGGCACCACCTGTCGGAACTGGCCGACCAGATGCGCCGCTTCCCCCAGGTGCAGGTGAACGTCCGGGTGACGGACAAGAGCCTGGTCAACGAGAACCGGAACATCACCCTGGCGGTGCGGCAGGCCGAGGAACGACTGGGTGAGGTGGGACGCGTCCTCGTCCGCCCTTCGGGAACCGAGCCGCTGGTGCGGGTGATGCTGGAGGGGCCCGACGCCGCGGCCCTGGAGACGCTGGCCGGCGAGTTGGCCGAGGTGATTCGGCGGGAGCTCGGGGACGAGTAGGGATTGACCGAGGCGGCCACTCGCGGATATACTGGGGGGCAAAGGGGGTGGCAGATGAGGAATTGGTCACCAATTGCATAGGGACGCGGCAGAGCTTCATTGATTAAGTGTGACAAGCGCCAGAACTCGGGCCCGAGGGGGACCGAGTTGACGAGGTGGGGGATCTCGAATTATCGGCGGGTGACCCCCGGTTGCTCACAACCGTTAGAGACCTGACAAATCCCGGAAGCGATTTCGGAGACAATAGGGTCGGGTGAGACAGTCCTGGGGGACTGTGTTTCGGTATTGATCTTGGGCGCCCTGGTGGCGCTCCCGTGGCGCGCGCCTGGGCCGTGAGCCCAGGGCGTGAGCCCGGGCCGTGGATCGGCTGCTGTTGCCGCGTCTGTTCCTGGACGTGGCTTTTACGTTTGCCCGGAGGGGTCGCCCGGAGGGGTCCGGCGAAGGAGGTTGGAACGAAGATGTGTGGGATCGTTGGATATATTGGAAACCGCCCGGCGGTGAACATCCTGCTCGACGGGCTGCGGCGCTTGGAGTACCGCGGCTACGATTCGGCCGGGGTGGCGATTTTGGAGGAAGGGGACACCTTTGTCAGCAAGAGCGTCGGCCGGCTGGCCGCGCTGGAGGCCAAGCTGGGGGAAAGGCGAAGCGGGGGGTCGCTGGGCATCGGGCACACCCGCTGGGCCACCCACGGCCGCCCCTCGGATGAGAACGCCCACCCCCACGCCGATTGCACCGGGCGGCTCACCGTGGTCCACAACGGGATCGTCGAAAACCACCAATCCTTGCGGGAGGAGTTGCAGGCCCAAGGCCACCGCTTCGAGTCCGAGACCGACACCGAGGTGATCGCGCACCTGCTGGAGGAGCACTATCGGGGTGACCTGGAGGCTGCCCTGCGGGAGGTGATGGAGCGCATCCGCGGCTCCTTCGCGCTGGCGGTGGTCTCCTCGGCCGAGCCGGACCGGCTGGTGGCGGCGCGGCAGTACAGCCCGCTGGTGATCGGCCTGGGCCGGGGCGAGAACTACTTGGCGTCGGACATTCCCGCCGTCCTGCCCTACACCCGTGACGTCTATATCCTGAACGACGGTGAAATGGCGGTGCTCACCCGGGACGGCGTGCGGATTTCGGACCGCCTCGGCAACCGGGTGCAAAAGGAGATCTACTGCGTGCAGTGGGACGCCGTGGCGGCCGAGAAGGGCGGCTTCGACCACTTCATGCTGAAGGAGATCCACGAGCAGCCCAAGGCCATCCGGGACACGCTGACCGGCCGGCTGATGGAGGGGGGGGCAGGGCCTGCGGGGGCCGGCGCCTCCGCGGGCAGTGCTCGCGCGGGCGCCCAGCCCGCGCCTGGCGGCGTGCGGGTGGAATTCCAGGGCCTGTCCGTGACGCCCGAGCAATGGCGCGCCTTCACGAATGTCGCCATCGTCGCCTGTGGCACGGCGTCCCACGCCGGCCTGGTCGGCAAGTACCTGATCGAGAAGCTGGTACGAATCCCCGTCCAGTGGGAGGTGGCCTCCGAGTTCCGCTACCGCGAACCGCTGGTCGACCAACACACCCTGACCGTGGCCATCAGCCAGTCGGGGGAGACGGCCGACACCCTGGCGGCCATGCGGGAGGCGCGTGGCCGCGGCAGCCGCGTGCTGGCCATCACCAACGTGGTCGGCAGCACCATCGCCCGGGAAGCAGACGACGTCATCTACACCTGGGCGGGGCCGGAGATCGCGGTGGCTTCCACCAAGGCCTACACCACCCAACTGGTGGCTATGAGCTTGCTGGCGCTCCTGCTGGGTCAGGAGCGCGGGGTGATGGGCCCCCGGGAGATCGCGCCTTTCGCCGCCGAGCTGCGGGCCCTACCCGACAAGGCCGCGCAGGTGCTCGAACAGTCCGGCCGCATCGCCGAGTTGGCCCAGGAGCTGGCCAAGTGGGAGGATTGCTTCTTCATCGGGCGCGGCCTCGATCACGCCGTGGCCCTGGAGGGGCAACTCAAGCTGAAGGAGATTTCCTACCTCCACGCCGAGGCCTACCCGGCGGGCGAACTAAAGCACGGCACCCTCGCCCTGATCACCGACGGGGTGCCCGTGATTGCCCTGGCGACGCAGCCCGACCTGCACGAGAAGACCCTCTCCAACATCATGGAAGTCCGCGCCCGGGGCGCCAAGGTCATCGCCGTGGCCAGGGAGGACGACCGGGAGATCCACCGCTACGCCGACCACGTCATGACCATCCCGGTGACCCATCCCTGGCTCGCCCCTGCATTGTCGGTGCTCCCCCTGCAACTCCTTGCCTACTACACCGCCGTCGCCCGCGGCTGCGACGTCGATAAACCACGAAACCTGGCCAAGAGCGTGACGGTGGAGTAGGGGGTGGGTCTACGTTACCGCAAGCCCGCGCGGCGTGGGCTCGGAGCGCTTGTCCCCAAGGCTCTCGGGATGCGCGAGCTGAGGCGGGTCGGAGCTCTCGCTCGGAACCCGTCTTGTTCATGTCGAGTAGTACTACTGGTATTCATGCAGGCTCTTCAGCACCAAAACACCCAGCCCACCCAAGAAAACCATGAGCACTCCAGACGCAACCATGGTTGGACCTGGCCCAAAGGGGTTAGCGTCCCGGGACGAGGTGCAAAAGTGGTGGATCGATAACAAATCGGCCACTGGGAAACCCTTAGCGTGATCGAAGCCAAATCAAGCACGCTGAGGAGGAATGTTCCAAGTGGCCATTGGTAGGATGTCCTTCTTGAGCTGATTCAAAAGGCCGGAGTAAATGGGGACATGGATTTTCTGCGTGAGGGTTTGAAGGTCCTCGCGCAGGCCGTCATGGAGTTGGAGGTTATGGAGAAGACCGGGGCCGAGCGCTACGAGTTTACACCACTTCCGGGGACATGACCCACGGCCAGCGGTTTGCAGGTGTACTTCTGCGGACCACGACTAATCAACCGCCCCTAATCGATGTGCTCGTCACGGCTGCTCCCGCCGGTTATCCTGGGGCTTGGCCGGCGCGATACCGCCGTGCCGGTTGTCACGCGCCCGCGCTGCTGCCCGCCCCTGCTATGTACGCCACCAGGCCAGGCCGCTCGGGCAAAGCGGCCAGAACGGCGTCCGTCACCTGGCGGGTGCCGGCGGTTCCGCCCAGGTCGGGGGGAAGCGCGGCACCGGAGGCCAGGGCGTGCTCAATCGCGCTGAGCACCGCGTTATGCCACCCGGGATACCCCAGGTGCTGCAGCAGCAGCGCCCCCGTCCAGATCGTCGCCATCGGGTTGGCGATCCCCTTGCCTGCGATGTCCGGCGCCGAACCGTGAATCGGCTCGAACATGGAAGGGAAACGCTGTTCCGGGTTAAGGTTGGCACCTGCGGCAAGGCCGAGTCCGCCCGCCAGGGCAGCGCCCAGGTCGGTCAGGATATCGCCGAAAAGGTTCGAGGCAACGACCACGCGGTAGCGCTCGGGATTTCGGACCATGTAGAGGGCTGCGGCGTCCACCAGGTAGCTGTGCGTTTCCACATCGGGGTAGTCGCGGGCGACTTCGTGGAAAACCCGGTCCCAGAACACGGCCGAGTAGTTGAGGGCATTGCCCTTGCTCACGCTTGTCAGTGACCATCCCAGGCGGCGGGCCTGTTCGAAGGCATAGCGGATGACCCGCTCCACCCCACGCCGGGAGAAGACCGCTGTCTGCAGGGCAACCTCCTGTGGCGTCCCTTCAAAGAGGAACCCGCCCTGGCCGGCGTATTCGCCTTCGCTGTTTTCTCGGATGAAGAGCATGTTGATGTCAGATGGGCTGCGATCCCGCAGGGGGGTGGGAGCGCCCCGGAGGAGGCGTATGGGTCGGAGGTTGACGTACTGGTCAAAACCCTGGCGAATTGGCAGCAGCAACCCGCGGAGGGTGATGTGGTCCGGAATCCGCGGGTCGCCCACCGCGCCCAGGTAGATAGCGTCAAAACCACCAAGCTCCTGGAGAGCGCCTTTGGGCATCATCCTGCCGTGCTCAAGGTAGTACTCGCTGCCCCAGGGGAAGGCCGTGAAGCTGAAGCGAAAGCGGCCATCCCGCCTGGCCACCTCTTCCAGGACGCGACGGCCTTCGGCGATGACTTCCGGTCCGATGCCGTCGCCGGGTATCAACGCGACCCGATGGGTCGTGATCGACTCCGCTGGCACGTGAAGTGTCTCCTCTCACATGATCGACTATTGCGGCTCATTTGACTGGTGGCCCATCAGGAAGCTCAGCCGGGAGGCCGCATCCCTGACCGCCGCAATGTGGCCCGGGAGGGTCGAGGAATTGAAACGAGGGGCGGGCCCGGATATCCCGATCACGGCGGCCACCTGGCCGTCACCCCTGAACACCGGGGCCGACACCGATGCCGCCCCGAGTTCGCGCTCCTGGGTGGTCGCGGCGTAACCGGAGCGGCGGACTCCCTCCAGACGCTTGGCCCACGCCTTCTGGTCCAGCACCGTGTGGGGCGTGAGGGACTGAACCGAAGCGAGGATCCGCCATGCTTCCTCCTTGTCGGTATACGCCAGCAACACCACCCCGGCGGACCCGGCCCACAAAGGAAGCCGCTCGCCCAGGGGGATGATGTGGCGAACGGTATGGACGCCGTGCGCCTGCGCGATGCAGATCCGATGGTCTCCATGGCGGATGTACAGGTCGGCGCTCTCACCCGTGCTCTGGGCAAGCTGGTTCAGAATGGGCTGTGCCAAGCGCCCCACATCCATGCGGTTCTCCACCACTTTGCCAAGGTAGTAGAGAGGCATGCCCAGGCGATACCGGACTGATCCCGGCACGTGTTCAAGAAAACCGGATAGCTCTAGGGTTTTCACCAGCCTGGCGACCGTGGAAACCGCCATCCCCAACTCCTGAGCCAACTCGCTCAGTCCACGCTCGGGCCTGCCGCGGGTGAACCCGTTCAGGATGTCCAGGGCCCTTCGAACGCTCTGCACCTCGTTCAATTCCGTCTTCCCCCAGGAATCAGCCTCCCCACCGCGCGCGACGTTGGGGGATAGTTAGGATTGCGCCGCGCGCCGGGCCAATTCCTGCTGAACGTAGAGGACGAGTCCGCCCGCTTCGATCAGCTTCTGAAGTTCATGCGGAAACGGGGCGGCGCGGAAGGTGCACCCAGCGGTGGTGATGACGCCCGCATCCAGGTCAATGCTCATCTCCTCGCCGTTGTCTGCTGCCTCCACGGCCTCGGGGCAGACCAGGATGGGAAGACCCAGGTTGATGGCGTTGCGGTAGAAGATGCGGGCGAAGCTGCGGGCCACAACGCAGGCGACGCCGGAGTGGAGCAGGGCCAGCGGCGCCTGCTCGCGGGAGGATCCTGACCCGAAGTTTTGTCCCGCCACCACGATGTCTTCCGGTTTGACTCGCCGGCTGAATTCAGGGTCGATGCCTTCCAGGCAGTGGGGGGCCATCTCCTTTGGATCCGTGATGCTGAGGTATTTGCCGGGGAGGATCACATCGGTATCCACGTCATCGCCATACTTGTGAACCCGGCCATGAAGGTGCATCTTCAGTCCTCCTTGTATGCTAGCGGCAGAGCGCCGCTAGTTTACTTTTTCGGGTTGCTCCCGGACACTGGTGATAGGGCCACTGAGGGGTTGGAGCTATCTCCTCCTGCAGGACGATGAAGGGATCTCCCCTGAGTCGCTGCCAACCAGAGACCGCTCCCCTCAACTGGGCGCCAGTTGCCAACACGCTGGCTGCGCGCCTCTGATGGCGGGCGCTGGAACCAGCAGACCCAGCGTTGCACCCCCGCCCCAGGGGAGGGCGCTGATAGCTCGCAAGGCTGCTTTCACGCCCGGCACCGAGGGCACCTCGAACCTTCACTTGCCTGACTTCTCCGCAAGGGAGGTGAAAACCATGAGTACCCTGTTTGTCGGGATCGACGTCAGCAAACACGACAACGAGGTTCTGGCGATGGCCCACGATGGAGAGGAGGCCGCCGGCTTCTCTGTCGCTAACGATCTCCCCGGCGGTGAGACCCTCACGAGCCGCGTCGCCCAACTGGCGACCTCGCTGCACGTGAACCGCCTGGTCTTCGGCATCGAGGCCACCGGCGTCTACGGTTGGCACTTGGCTCATTTCCTCCGCCAGGCTCCGGTCCTCGCGTCGTTCCAGGCCGAGGTCTATACCTTCAACCCCAAGGTCATCAAGGGCTTCCGGGAAGCCTACCCGGAGCTTCCCAAGACCGACCGGGTGGACGCCCGGATCATCGCCGCCCGCCTGCGGTTCGGACGTCTGCCTGCTCCCGGCGTGATCGATGAGCGCTACGAAGCCCTTCGCCGACTCACCCGCACCCGCTTTCATCTGGTGCAGGACCTCGTCCGCGCCAAGCAGCGGTTCCTCAACGCCTTGTTCCTGAAGTTCAGCAGCTTCACCCTGGACAAGCCCCTCGCCCGAACGTTTGGCACCACCGCCCTGGCCTTCACCGTCGATACGGAGTGTACGGAAGCCTTGGCCGCCACGTCGGTAAACGAACTGGCTCAGCGCGTCGAACGCTACAGCCGCGGCCGGGTCGAGAACCCGGGCGCGGTGGCCACGGCCGTCCACAAGGCGGCGCGCAGTTCCTACCGGCTCCCCAAGGCCATGGCCGACCCCGTCACCTGGAACTGGCCACCCACCTCAGCCAGCCCACAGAAACTGGAACTCCGCTGCGGGCCTAGGCTAATGTCGCTTTCTACCGTCTGATCCTTGATAATTCCCATCACTTATGTCACCTTACGGGCTTGACATGTTACCGCTGGTCTCCTTGTCGCTGGCCTGGCTCGCCATGTCGGCTGGGTGGACGATCGTTCCGGTCAGCGCTGTGGCAGCCGCCACGTAAGCGTTGGCCAGGTACACGCGGCTTTCCGGATCTCCCATGCGTCCGCGGAAGTTTCGGTTGGTGGTGGCCAGAGCAGCCTCGCCCTTGGACAGGACGCCGTTGTGCCCGCCGAAGCAGGCGCCGCAGGTGGGCATGGAGACCGCTGCGCCGGCGTCGATGAAGACATCCAGCAGCCCTTCTCTGGCTGCCCCCTGGTAGATACGCTGGGTGGCGGGGACCACGATCATGCGTACGCCCGCCGCGATGCGCCGGCCTCGCATGAGGGACGCGGCCTGGCGTAGGTCGGTCAGGGTGCCGTTGGCGCAGTTGCCCAGGTAGACCTGGACTACCTCCGTGCCCGCCACGTCGTCCACGGCCCGTACGTTGGCGGGGAGGAAGGGTACCGCCACCAATGGCGGCATGTCGCTGACGTCGATGCGGTGGACGGCGGTATAGGTCGCTCCGGGGTCGGGGTTGAGGAACACCCCCTGACCTGGGACGTGCTGCTCGGCCCAGGCGCGGGTCACCTCGTCGGACTCTACCAATCCCGTCTTGGCCCCGCCTTCCACGGCCAGGTTGCAGAGCGCCATGCGCTCGTCGATGTTGAGACCGTGGACCGCCTCACCGCCGAACTCCATGGCCATGTAGGTGGCGCCGCTGACGCCGGTCTCCTGCAGAGCCCGCAGAATCAAGTCTTTGCCTGTGACGAAGGGCCCCGGCCTGCCCGTGAACTCAAAGCGAATGGTCTCAGGCACGCGCAGCCAGGTGGTCCCGAGGGCCATGAGGGCGGCCATGTCGGTGGCGCCCATGCCGGTGCCGAAAGCGCCGAAGGCCCCCATGGTGCAGGTATGCGAGTCGGCGCCGATGATGACGTCGCCGGGCCTCACCAGCCCCTCCTGGGGCAGCAGGCTGTGCTCAATGCCGCCGCGACCGACATCGTAGAAGCGTCCCACCTGGTAGTCGGCCGCGAACTGCCGTAGCTTGCGGAGCAGTTCAGAGCTGAGGGCGTCCTTGGGCGGTACGAAGTGGTCGGCCACCACTACCAACCGCTCCGGGTCGGCCAGGCGTTTTGCACCCATTGCCTCCAGGGCCTGGCGGGTGACCGGGGTCATGATGTCGTTGGTGAGAATGCGGTCAGCCGGCACCGTCAGGAAATCGCCGGCCCTGACCTGGCTGCGTCCCGCCGCCCGGGCCAGAATCTTCTCGGCGATGGTCATGGGCATATCAGATCGCTCCCCTGTTCTGTCATCCTCGTCCCTGCTGGCGGCAATAGCGCGAGGGGGCGCCGTACCCGGAGCAGGTGTCCCTGGTAGGGGCGGCTGCTGAGCCTGACGGCGAACTCCGCGGCGTCCAGGAGTTTCTCCTGGTCCACACCGGTAGAGTAGTCGAGGCCCTCCAGCAGGGCGACCAGGTCCTCTGTGGCCAGGTTGCCGCTGGAACCGGGGCTGAACGGACAGCCACCCAGGCCGCCGGTGCTGGCGTCAAAGGCCCGCACTCCCTCCTCCAGGGCCGCGGCAGCATTGACCAAGCCGCGCCCGTAGGTGTCATGCAGATGCAGGATCAGACTGTTCGGCTCCAGGCCAAGCTGGTCGCGAATTGCTGCCACCGCGTTCTGCACCTGATCAGGGAAGGCCATGCCGTCGGTATCGTCGAGGGCCACCCGCTCCACGCCGCATTGGTGCACGGCACGCACCACGCGGACCACGGCCTCCGCCGTCACGCGCCCTTCGAAAGGGCAGTGGAAGCTGGTGGAGATGTCCACCCTCAGATCCACCCCGTCGCGTTTGGCCCCCTGGGTGACCTCTGCCAGCATCTCCAACGATTCGGCGATGCTGGCGTTGAGGTTCTTGCGGTTGAAGCTCGCCGAGGCCGAGAGGACAAAGTCCACCCGCCGCAGCCCAGCTGCAACCGCACGTTGGTAGCCCTTCAGGTTGGGCGCCAGGGCGGAGAAGCACACGTCCTGGAACCGATCCAGCGCCGAAGCGATCTCGGCCGCGTCGGCCATCTGCGGCACCCACTTGGGTTGGGCAAAGCTGGTCGCCTGAATGGCAGGAACCCCTGCCGCGGCGATCAGCGAGATAAGCTTCAGCTTATCGCCGGTGGCGATCAGGCCGGCCACGTTCTGCAATCCGTCTCGCGGCGCAACGTCGATGATTTGCACGTGGTCACCCGTTTCAGATCACCCCCTGCTCGCGGAGCGATTGCACTTCGGAGTCGGCCAGCCCCAGCAGTCCGTGGTACACATCAACGTTATGAGCCCCCAGGGCCGGCCCCGACCAGCGGATGGTGCCGGGCGTGGCGGAGAATCCGGGCAGGACCCCCTGCATGGTCAGGTCGCCGCCGATCTCGGGAACGCGCACGTCCACGACGGCGCCGCGGTCCCGGTACTGCGGGTCCCGGGCGATATCTACGGCGGTGTAGATGGGCCCGGCGGGGATGTTGCTTTGCTCAAGCCTGGCCAGGACCTCTTTCGCCGGGAGCAGGCGGGTCCAGGAGGCAATGATCTCGTCCAGCTCGTCGGCGTTGGCCACCCGTTCCACGTTGGTGCGGTAGCCGGGCGTGTCGGCCAGCTCCGGCCGGCCGACGGCGGCCATCAGCCGGCGAAAGATCGGTTCCGAATTGCCGCCGATCACCACCCAGCGACCGTCGGCGCATGGGTAGGTGTTGGAAGGCGCAACGGTGGCGAGTCGGCTCCCCATGGGTTGGCGCACCTTGCCCGCCCCGCTGTATTCGACGAGGACGCCCTCCATCAGGCTGAGAACGCTCTCCGTGAGGGCCACGTCCACCTCCTGGCCGCTGCCGGTTTCTTCGGCGTGCCGCAGGGCGGTAACGGCGGCGAAAGTGGCGTAGAGGCCGGCGATGGAGTCGCCGATGCTGATGCCGACGCGCACTGACGGGCGCCCGGACTCGCCCGAGAGGTAGCGCAACCCTCCCAGGGCCTCGGCGATGGACCCGAAGCCAGGTCGGTCGCGGTATGGACCTGTCTGCCCATATCCGGAGATGTGGACCACGACCACGCGGGGGTTGAGGCCGTGTAGCGTCTCGAAGTCCAGTCCCCAGTCCGCCAGTTGGTGCGGCCTGAAGTTCTCGATGACGACGTCGCTCACCGCCGCCAGGCACCGGGCCAGGTCCCGGCCCCGCGGATCGCGAAGGTTACAGGTCACGCTCTTCTTGTTGCGGGCATGGAGGAACCACCAGTACGACGTGTCGCCGTGCATCTCGCCCCACTGGCGCAGCGGGTCGCCCTTCCCCGGGGCTTCGATCTTGATCACCTCTGCGCCGAAGTCAGCCATGATGCGTGTGGCGAAAGGGGCGGCGACCAGGTTTCCGAACTCCAACACCCGCACCCCGGCCAGCGCGCCCGGGGTGCGGGTATCGAACGTCGAAGGGGAAGGGGCGCGCTCATCGCGGTAGGGCATTGTCAGGACTCCCTGTGTGGATATTCGGCGACGGGTGGAACGTCTCATTCGGGGAGTGGCTGGCCTCGGGTTTCGGGCATGAACGGGGCCGCCACGGTGCCGAGGATGTAAATCAGACCGAGGATCATGGCCGCCTTGGAGACGCCTCCAAAGTACTGGATCAGCGTACCGGCGGTGATGGGGCCTAGAAACGCGATCAGGCGCGTGGCATTGAAGATGAAGCTTGAGGCCGTCGCTCGAACGGTGGAGGTGAACAGCTCAGGGAGGTAGATGGCGAACCAGGCATATTGGCCCAGGGTGAAGAAGCCGTTGATCGTCACCACCGCCAGCATGAGCCGCAGGTCGTGCGTCCAGAGGTAGGTGATGGGCGTCAAGATCAGAGAGCCGACAAAGAGGAAGACGAGGTAGGCGCGGCGGCCCACCCGGTCAGCGAGAAAGCCGGAGAGCAGATAGCCCACGATGGAACCGCCGGTGTACAGCAGGCTAGTCACATTGCCCCAATAGGCAGGATTGGCCGCGCCGTTGGCCTTAGCCACCGACGTGACGTAGCCGGGCAGCCAACTGGAGATGGCCCACCAGCCGACCATGGTGGTGAGGGACATGGCTAAGCAGAGGAGCACCAGCCGCCGGCTTTCTGGCTGCCGGAAGATCTCCGTGAGCGTAAAGGGACGCTGCGCCGATTTCGTGTGAACCACTTTGGCGTCCGCCGCAGTGGCGGCCCACTTGCCGGAACGAACCGCTTTCAGCCAGCGCTGGGATTCGTCGATGCTGCGCCGGATGTAGATAACGAAAAAGGCTGGGATGACACCGACGACGAACACCCAGCGCCAGGCGTCGGGGCCGAAGGGGTTGATGAGGAACCAGACCAGCGAGGCCAGGAAGGTCCCCCAGCCGAAGCCTGACTGCATGAAACCGGCCCCCTTGGGGCGCGCCTCATCCGGCCAGCTCTCCGCAAGCAGGGTAGCGCCGGTGCTCCACTCGCTGCCCATCGCCAGCCCGGTCAGGAAGCGAAAGGTGATCAGCATGGGGTAGCTGATGCTCAGGGCAGTCAGCCCGGTAAAGGTGGCGTAGAGGAAGATCGCCCAGAGCATGATGCGCTTGCGGCCGATGTAGTCGGCCAGGACGCCGCCGATCACGCCGCCAATGCCCCACCCCAGCAGGGTGATGCCGATGGCCGTTCCGGCCCACAGGGGCAAGGACTTGAGCTGTTCCGGCTTAAGTAGTTGATGGAGGGCGGGGCCGATAACCACGATGAGGGCGAAGGTTTCGTAACCGTCGAAGATCCAGCCCAGGAACGTTGCCCACAAAACGCGCCAGTGGTCGACTGTCAGCCGGGCGTTCCAGCGAGGGGCGGTTGCTTGTTGAACCTGCAGCTCCACCGATCTCTCCTCCAACTCCACGAAGTTTTCCGTATCGCGGAAAGTCCTTCCACGATGCAGTTACTCCGAAATTCGCCAACCATTTTCAAACTCCTGCTATGGACGGAAGCTTTTTTCAAACGTGCGGCTCGAATCAGAGAGCTTGTTGCTTGGACCATCTGAACGCCCATCGCCCCGAGGGACCGGGCCGCGATCAACCCGCTAAGATGGATTGGCTGAACCGCGTCAGATCGTATGGGCTAGAACTATACCCGTAGAGATTCTTCCTAGAGGCCTGCCACCATTACCTGGGAAAAGCCGGCGCCCAGGACCACCCCAACGCCCGACCCGACGAAGCCAAGCAGCAGCGCCTCGGCCAGGCCGAGCCCGAGCAGGCGCCGGCTGGTCAACCCAGGGCCCGCAGGATCCCGTGCTCCTTGTGACGCTCCGTCACGCTCATGGAGATGTTGTTGAAGATCAGGAAGGTTCCGGAGAACAGCGAAATGGCGCTAGACACTATGGAAGGGCCAACCCCTTCGCGAGTCGTAGATTACACCTGGAGTCACGCAGGTGCAGAGCTACACACGAAAGGGGTTGGCAAGATGAAGGATACCATGACGGCGGTCACATTTGTAGGGCTGGATACACACAAGGACACGATTGCTGCAGCAGTAGCTCGGGTGGGCCAGGAACCGGAATCGCTTGGGGTGATGCCGAACACGCCGGGAGGATACCATTGAGGATCGCCTGCGCAAGCGGCACCAACTGGGCAAGTTCCTCCTGCGGCTGGAACTCCGGCCGCCTGAGAAGAGGCAGGCCTGGGGGAGCAAGCACCGCCGGTGGCTCGACGGATTGAAGCTGGCTCAGCCAGCCCACCAGATTGTGCTGCGAGAGTACATTCAGGCCCTGCATAAGACGGAGCTGCGGCTGCAACGTTTGGAGACCGAACTGGCGGAGATGGCGAAGAACAGTCCGCAAGCGGCGGTCATTGCCGCCCTGCAGTCCCTGCGTGGTGTCAGGCTGCTGACGGCGGTGACGCTGGTCGCCGAACTTGGGGATCTGACACGATTTGAGACCGCCCAGCAGTTGATGGCTTATACCGGTCTCGTCCCCAGCGAGTACTCCAGTGGCAATACCCAGCGGCGGAGCGGCATCACGAAGTCTGGGAACGCACACGTCCGGCGTGTCACCATTGAAGCGGCCTGGCACTACCGGTTACCGCCACGGATCGGCGAGGCGCTCAAGGCACGGCAGGAAGGATTGCCACCGGCAGTCAACAGTTCCGCCTGGAAGGCACAGCACCGCCTGAATCTCAAGTTCCGCCGGCTCGTGGGCCGGGGAAAGCCGAAGCAAGTGGCCGTTGTGGCGGTGGCCAGGGAATTACTCGGGTTTGTCTGGGCCATCGCTCACGAGGTCGCAAGGTCATCTGCAAGGGCCGCCTAGATCTGAGTCAGAGAATCGTACGGAGCTAGTTTCCACAGTCCATCTCAGGGCGCAGCAGGCAACGGTCAAGTGCGACCACGGTACGGAGTATCCTCGAGGCTCCTATGTGCTAAGGCCCCCGCCGAATGCACGCTGCTAGACCGAGGTAGCTCCCGAAGGATCAGGGTCATGCGGCTCGACCCGCGAATATCAGACTGATCCACCGTCGCATTTCGTCAAGCTTGCCCGTTGCCTCCTGCGCCCAGAGAATCAAATATACCAATTCGCGGAGGGGTCTTGACAAGAGCCCTTCCATATCAGGAGCCTGTGTTTGGTAACAGTACCAGAATCGACCAGGAATAGGGCTTTGCGATGCCGAATTGTTCAGCATGAGTAAGACTTTTCGACCGTACAGCCCTAACCAGGTCCTGCTGCTGCCGCCGGTGTTGCAGGACTGGCTCGTCAAGGACCATCTGGTTTATGTGCTGGGTGACATTGTGGATTCGCTTGATCTGTCGTCGATCACCAGCTACTACGAGCGGGAACACAGGGGGTACCCGCCCTACCACCCGGTGATGATGGCGAAGGTATGGGGTGGAGGCTCCATAGGCAACTGCTGCCGGGGATACCTGTACGACTCAACAGAGCGGACTTTGAAACAGGTGCAATGGGAAGGTCAGCCCTTTTCGCAACGGTGGGTTTACACGAATGGGAAGCTGACCCTGGTCGAGAGGTGGAACGTGAAACCCTGAGGGCTTTACGGGCCCCCCCGGGGTTCGTTTATTCTAAGGTCGATTACGGGTCGTACACTGCCGGTTCGCCGGGCCACCCTACGCATTGAAGGCCATCACCGCAGCCCTGGAGGATCTCCCAGTTTCAGGTCATCTGATGGTGTGAAAGAACCTTCCCTTCCACTCCGTGGCGGGATAACTATGTATACACGGAGGGTGCATATGAAGTCTCGGGTTACAAGATGGGGCAACAGTCTTGGGGTTCGCATCCCCAAATCGCTGGCCCAAGAGTCTGGCCTTACGGAAGGTACCCCGATCGTTTTCGAGGTGGAAGATGACGCAATCATTATTCGCCGCAAGCGTTACAGTTTGGAAAAGCTCCTATCCCAAGTTACCCCCAAAAACTTGCACGGTGAAACGGACATTGGACCTCCGGTGAGACGGGAAATATGGTAGGGCTATCCCTTTGAGGTGGGTTTGCCTGGTGGCTTGATTGTGTCCGGGGTAGTGTTAGCCGATCAGATTAAGAGCCTATGGAGGAATCTGATGCTCAACCGGCTATTGATTCCCGGGGACCGGGCCGCGATTGAGTCCCTCTGCGGGCGAACTCCCGAGCATGATCTGGTGATGTTGGCCAACCTGGACCGGCTTTCGGGCTACCAGGACCTGGTCCAGTATTGGGGACAATTTGACGACTCCGGGCGTTTGGCCGGAGTCCTGATGCGTTACCACGCGCTGTGGTATGTCCATGGCGAGGACGACGCCGACCTGTCCGCCATGGCGCAGTTGATCGAAATTCGGGGCCGACCCCGGATCGTCCTGAACGACAGTCCCCGGACGATCGAGGCTTTGGCGAGCCTGCTCGACGGATACCGGGTCGAATTGCGTCTCCCCGCCCGGCTGAGGACCCGGCGGGCCGGGCACAGCCCTCCTCCGCGGGGCGCGGAAAAGCTCGGTGCCCCGCCGCTGGGGACCCCGTCGGTGCGCCGGGCCACCCTCGACGATGTTGAGAGGTTGGCCGCTTTCTACGCAGCCGCCCCCGAGGACGTGCGCCGCGGGGCCGACAGCCTTAGCCGTTCCGTAGTAGGAGGGCGCCGGACTTTTCTGGCGGAGGACCAAGGAGAGGTCGTGGCCTGCGCGCTGACCACGGCCGAACTCCCCAACCTGGCCATGGTCGGCGGGCTTCATGCCACCGCAAGAGACAGGGGGGGAGAAAACCTGTTGCCGGCCCTGGGGGCCCTGGTCCAGTCGCTTGCGGCAGAAGGGAAAGACGCTTGCGTCGTGACGCGCGACCCGCGGATCGACGACGTGTGCGACCAGCTAAGTTTCAGCGACACCGGACCCTGGTTGATCCTGCACCTGCAGCGCCGCGGTACGCGCAACTGAGGAGGGGTTATGATGCTGCCTTTTGCCAACCAGACCGTGGTTATGACCGGGGCTTCAGCGGCATCGGTCGCGCGACTGCCGTAGAGTTTGCGGCACTGGGGGCCAACCTGGAGGCGGCAGCGCGGTCGGTGAACAAGCTGGAGGCGGTTGTCCATGCGTACTGCCCATTACCCTATACTACCCACCCGTCCGCGGACGCGGCGGGCGGTGCGCAGCAGGGTCACGACCGCCTCAGAATCGGGCATGGTAGAGGTCCGGATTACCGCCTCAGCCTGTTCCAGGTCATAGTCGACCCGATGCTGCCGGATCTCCCAGGTCTCCCTGTCAAGGATGCACTCCGTGTAAGCGGGCTGGGGGATTCCGTCGGTGGGGAAGCCCGCGCTGGCGACATTGACCAGCTGACATCCGTCCACCATCGTGATGGACGGCGCATGAACATGCCCGTACATCATCACGCCCCAACCCCCAGGGTCCACCAGGGTATCAGGGAGCGCGGGCGGTCCACCACCGCACCCGGTTGGGGACCGAAGGCGACCAGGTCCCCGGCCGCGACCCAAAGGTCGGGAGGCTCGGCCACGGCGGCCAAAACCGCCTACAGCACCACCAGGTTGCCGTGGATGTTCGAAAGAGCAACGATGCGCACCCTATAGCCCCTCCTTGGATCCGCGAGATTGGCATCATGGCGTATGGGGGACCTTTCTACTTGCCCGGAACGTTGACCTCCTTGCCGGGATCCGGACGGGATCAAGTTTGGAGGTTGTTGGCTGCCACAAGCCGAAATAGTTTTGGGTTGAATGGTCCCGGGCGGAAAGGTGGGAGCCAGGGCAACCGTGATAAACCTTTTGTTTCTTCTCGTGGTCGGGTCGATACTCTTGTCCTACGGCGGCCTCAACTACTACATCGGCCTGCGCGGGTGGCAGGCCATCGGCAGCTATCTTCCCTTCTTGCCGGCCAAGGTTTACTGGGTCGTGTTCTGGCTGATGGCCCTGTCCTACCTGCTGGGCAGGCTGGGAGACGGACGCCTCCCAACCGCGGTGTCGCGCTGGTTGGTGGTCATCGGGGCCTACTGGCTGGCGGCGATGTTCTACTTCTTCCTGATCCTGGTGCTGATTGACCTGGTCCACGTCCTGGATAAGCCTCTGGGCTTTTTGCCCGCGTGGTTGAGCCGCAACCCCGGAGTGAACCCGGCCTTTGGCTGGATCGTCTTCCTGGCGGTCGTGGGCGTTGTTATCTACGGGTCCTGGAATGCCCGCCACCCCCGGGTGGT
Source organism: Bacillota bacterium (assembly GCA_021786825.1). Taxonomy (GTDB): domain Bacteria; phylum Bacillota; class Sulfobacillia; order JAMDAP01; family JAJYMS01; genus JAJYMS01. Next base: position 26,178 of record JAJYMS010000202.1, read on the forward strand.
GCGCTACGACCTGACCATCCCAAAGCCGGCCGGCGGCCTGAAACAACTGCACGCTGTCATGGTTTCGGACATCCACCTGGGAGTCATCGTCAATAGCGGGCGGCTCCAAGGGTTGGTGGAAATGGTCAACGGGCTGAACCCGGACATCGTCCTGATGCCCGGAGACATCATTGACGAGAGCGTGCAGCCCTTCATCGAACAACAGATGGCCGCGACCTTGCGCTGGTTGCGCCCCAAGTACGGCGTCTTCGCCATTTTGGGGAACCACGAGTACATCGGCGGGCACGCCGACGAGGCGGTCGGGTACCTGCGGGAGGCGGGCGTGCGGGTGTTGCGGGATCAGTGGGTGAAGGTCGCCGAAAGCTTCTACCTGGTGGGGCGGGACAACGGTGCCCGCCACCGGTTCCCGGGGGCGGCACGCCAGCCGTTGTCGGCGGTCATGGCCGGGGTCGACCGGGCCGCTCCGGTGCTCCTGATGGACCACGAACCCATCGACTTCCAGGAGGCCGCGGCCGCGCGCGTCGACCTGCAACTGTCGGGACACACCCACCTGGGGCAGTTGTTCCCCAACAACCTGGTCACCCGCCACATTTACGAAGACGACTGGGGACTGCTCCGCAAGGGCGACTTTCAGGTGCTGGTTTCCTGCGGCTTTGGGACGTGGGGACCGCCGATCCGGGTGGGCAACCGGCCGGAGGTAGTGGACATCCTGATCCGGTTCGAGGGTTAAACGTCCGTGAACCAGTCGAGGTACCTTTGCGCGGTGGGTGCAACCATTTCCTCCCTGACATCGTCCATCTCAATAAGCGCCCTCGGTGTAGAGGGAGGGCGCCGGGAGAGAGGGAGGTCGGGTAAAGGTGAGGGTTTGGTGGAACCGTTGGCGGGGGCGGGCCCTGGCGTTGCTCACCCTGGTGTCCCTGGTCCTGGCGATGGGCGCCGTCGCGCCGGCTGCCGCGGCGGGAGGTCCGGGAGTGGCCGCGGCGGTGACCCTGGAACAGGCCATTCAGATCGTCAAGCAGCACTTCCAGGTGCCGGCTGAATTCGCCCAGTTCTCCTCGGGGTACAACCAGTCCGAGGACCGGCAATCGTGGACCCTGCGCTGGTACGACAAAACCGGCGGGAGCATGAACGCTGAGGTGGACGCCTCCACCGGGGAAATCCTGGGCATGAGCCTCTGGCGGTCCTCGCCCCAGGCCGGCCCACGGATCAAACTGCCGGTGGTCTCAAGGGAGCAGGCGCTGAAGGTGGCGCAGGAGCTGCTGGCTTCCCTGCAACCCGGGCGCTTGCCGGAATTGAAGCTCCAGCCCGCCAGCGACGAAGTGCTGCCGCTGATGGCATGGGGGCCGGCCTCCTACAGCTTCCGGTGGCAGCGGATCGTCAACGGCGTGCCCTTCCCCCAGGACGGGATCGGCGTCTCGGTGGACAATCAGACGGGCCAGGTCACGGCCTACAATCTCCAGTGGACGCGGGGGGAATTCCCCGACCCCGCCAAGGCGATCTCGCCCGACCAGGCGCGAAAGGCCTTCGACCAGGCGGACATGATCCAGTTGCAGTACTTCCGGCCCAACCCCCGGGAACCCGGGCAGCA